>JALRBQ010000014.1 GCA_023257655.1 Pseudomonadales bacterium | reverse complement strand
GCCCTGGTCATCGTCGGCATCGATGACAACATCGCCGAGTTGCTCAATGACATCGGATTCTCGATCGGTTCGTTCCGAATCTCGCTGCTGCTGTTGATCAAAGTTGTCGTCACGCTTGCCGTCACGCTGTTCGGCTCCGTTACCATTGGCAACTTCCTCGACCGTCGCATTCAACGCAATGAGGAGCTGACCCCGAGTCTGCGAATTCTGATTGGCAAGATTCTGAGAATCACCCTCATCGTCTTCGCCGGTGTCGTGGCGATCTCGGCCGTCGGCATCGACCTGACAGTGCTGTCGGTGCTGTCTGGCGCCATCGGTGTCGGTATCGGTTTCGGCCTGCAGAAAGTCGTCTCCAATTTCATCTCGGGCCTCATTATCCTGTCCGACCGGTCAATCAAGCCTGGCGATACGATTTCTGTCGGCGAAACCTTCGGCTGGATACGTGAGCTGCGCGCCCGTTTCATTTCGGTCGTTACACGGGACGGGCGCGAATACCTGATCCCGAACGAGGACTTCATTACCCGCGAAGTGATCAACTGGTCTTTCTCGGATGACCTGGTGCGACTCGATGTTTCGTTCGGCGTCTCATTCGATTCGGATCCACACCAGGTCACCGCCCTCGCGATTGAGGCGGCACGCAACGTCCCCCGTGTGGTCGATGACCAGGCCCCGGTGTGCTGGATGACGAAGTTCGGAGACTCTTCGCTGGAATTCGTGCTGCGCTTCTGGATCAAGGATCCCCAGCGCGGCCTGACGAACATCAGGGGTCAGGTTCTGCTGTCCCTGTGGGATGCGCTGAAAGCCAATGGCGTCAAGATTCCATATCCGCACCGGGAACTGATCATCAAGAGTCAGGAACAGGTGCCATCGTCCAACGATTGACGCGCTGCCAACGCAAGGCCTGGTGATGATTACTGCCTTTCCGGAAATCCCCAATCTGCATGCGTTGTTCGCGCTGATCATGATGGTGATCGCTCTCGCCCTGTTCACGCGGCCGCAGCTGAAACTGGAGATCTCCAGTCTTATTATTCTCAGTGTACTGACACTGGTTTTCGCCCTGTTTCCCTTCACCGGACACGGCGAGCCGTTCGAGGCGGTCGATTTCTTTCAGGGCTTTGCCCACGAGGCCCTCATCACCGTCTGCGCACTGATGGTGATTGGCCAGGGGCTGGTTCAGACTGGCGCGCTGGAACCCTTTGGCCGACTGCTCACCCGTGCCTGGCGCATCTCACCGATCATCTCGGCCCTCGTCACACTGATCTTCAGCGCTATCCTCAGCGCCTTCATGAATAACACGCCGATCGTCGTGCTGCTGTTGCCGATCCTGATCAGCGTCTGTCTGCGCACTGGCGGCTCACCGTCAAAAATCCTGATGCCAATGGGTTTCGCGACGATTGTCGGCGGCATGGGAACCACGATCGGCACCTCGACCAACCTGTTGGTTGTGAGTGTGGCCAATGACCTGGGCCTGGCGCGCATGGAGATGTTCGACTTCGTCGTGCCGGCCGCGCTCGCCGGCAGCATCGCGATCCTGTATCTGTGGCTGATCGCCCCGCTGCTGATAGCGAAGAGGGAAATCCAGATCAGTGACAGTTCGCCTCGCATGTTTCAGGCCCGCCTCAATCTCGACGAAGACAGCCCTGCGGTCGGACTCACTATCGCCGAGGCCAAGGCGCGCATCGACGACGGCATCAGTCTCGTTCGCGTAAAACGCGGGGACAATTTTTTATACCCGCTGCCTGATGTGGTATTGCACGCCGGCGACCGCCTGCGTGTTATGGACACCGCGAAGAAGATTCGTGCCGCCGCTGAGGCGTTAAAGGCAACTCTTTATTCCGAGGATGCCGAGGTGAACGAGGATCACCCGCTGATGGCCGAGAACCAGAAAGTTGCTGAGATTGCCGTGGTGAGTGGCTCCAAACTGGCGGGTCAGAACCTGCGCTATACCCGCTTCCTGGAACAGCATCAGCTCATCGTGCTGGCCTTGCATCGAGCCGGCAAGGATATCTGGAAGCCCCATGAGGAGATCATGGAAGTGGTGTTGGAACCGGGCGACGTGCTCCTGGTGCAGGGTGACAAGGAGAATATCCGCAAACTCAAGATGAACACTGATTTTCTGGTTCTGGATGCCTCGGAAGACGTGCCGCGAACTGGCAAAGCGCCAATCGCGCTGCTGATCCTGTTTGTTGCGGTAGCGGTTTCGGCGCTGGGCTTTATCCCGATCGCCGTCAGCAGCGTGGTTGGCGCGATGCTGATGATCGCGTCGCGCAGCCTGAGCCTAGAAGGCGCGATTCGCGGACTCAGTTCCTCTGTCATTTTCGTCGTGGCCGTGAGTCTCGCGATCGGCCAGGCGCTGGATATTACCGGGGCCTCACTCTACATGACGGAGGTCTTCCTGTATTTCTTCCAGAGTGCGTCACCGACCTTCATCATGAGCGCACTGATGTTGCTGATTGGCATCATGACCAACATCGTCTCCAACAACGCCGCCGCGGTCATTGGCACACCAATCGCTGTCGGCATCGCTCAGCAACTTGGCGTGCCAGCGGAGCCCTTCGTGCTCGCTGTCTTGTTCGGTGCAAATCTCAGCTTTGCCACGCCGATGTCCTACAAGACCAATCTGCTCGTGATGAACGCCGGCAACTACAGTTTCAATGAGTTCCTGAAGGTGGGCATCCCCCTCACAATCATCATGTGGTTATCGTACACGGTGATCCTGAGCAGGATGTATTTGTGAGCGCCCCTATCCCCTACTGCTTGATAAATTTGCGCATGATGCGCCCCGGACCACCATCGCCACCGGTGACTTCTCCGGTGTAGACATTGCCCTCGGCATCGACGACAACGCCTTCCGGTTCCGAGCCCGCGATGAACCCAAGCACCTTGCCGGTTTCGGCACTGCCGTAAGTGACACCATGCTTGTCCTGGTAGTCCGCTACATACAGCACATCGTTCTGGTCGATAAACATTCCGCTGGGCCAGCCGAACTGGGTCCATTCATCGAGATAGGTTCCTTGCTGATCGAAAATCTGGATGCGGTGATTGGAACGGTCTCCGACCAGCACTCGACCACGCCGATCGATGACGATGGTGTGGGGCATATCCAGTTCACCCTTGCCGGCACCGCGAGTGCCCCACTCCATCAAATAGCGCCCTTCCTTGCTAAACTTGACGATGCGGTTGTTGTAATGCCCATCGGCGACGAAGATGTCACCATTCTCGGCTACTGCCACGTCGGCCGGGCCATCGAAGGTATTTGGACTGGTACCGCTGAAACCACGGGCACCGAAGCGTAGTAGAACCCGTCCTTCCGTATCAAACTTGGTGACCGTCTGGCCGGTGTCACGCTGGAAGTCCGTCGCCCACAGGGCACCATCGGGGGCCGCCCTAAAGCCGTGCGGCAATGAGATCCATTCCGAGCCCCAGGTTTTGACGAGATTTCCGTCGCGATCGAATTTCAGGACCGGTGGCTCGGCACGGTGGAATGCATAGATGTAGCCGTCCTTGTCGATGGTGACGTTAGGCACCTGGCCCCATTCGATGCCGTCTGGCAGGGGTTTGGGCCAATCAGGGTCCATGACATAAGTTTGGGCCAACGTGGCCCCGGAGGACAGGCAAGCCGCCAACAGCAGGCTTTGCAGGAGGGTATGACTGGCAGATTGACGTGCAGAATTAATACTGGGCATGGTCTGTCTCCGCTCTCGGTTGCTCTTGGTTGCTCTTGGTGGCTTTTGATGACTCGCAGAGGGCCTAGCTTACACCGATCCGGGTTCGAAGTAACCGCAACACAGCGACGGGTAATTTAATCCCCTGCGTATAAACCCATGAACCTAATCTGCAGGAGATGCAACATGAACAAGCTTCACCTTTTTATAAGTGCCGGATTACTGACATGCAGCAGCCTCGCGCTGGCGGCGGATGAACACGAGCATGACAACCGCATGCTGGAAACCCTCGATACCAACGGCGATGACGTTGTCAACCTGATGGAATTCCAGTCAGGCGAGAACAACATGCTTGCCCGCATGGATACCGACGGGAATGGCGTGTTGACGATCGACGAATTCCTCAATGCCCGACCGGGCCCTGGCATGGGCGGTATGGGACGGCGCGGCGGCGATCGTGACGACGCCAATCGCCCCGAGCCGAGCGAAGATCAACTCGCGCACATGGCAGAAATGCAGGCCAGAATGACCGAGCGGGCCACGGCTCGTTTCCAGGCGATGGACGTCAATGGCGATGACATTGTAACCTTGAACGAATTTCAGACTGCCAACTTTACCGAAATGGATCGCAATGACGATGGCGTCCTCGATGCTGAAGAATTGCGACCACCGCGCATGGGCCGTCCCGGTCCTGGCGGCCAGGGCCAAGGTCACGGCAAGGAACATGGTCAGAGCCAGAGTCACGGCGATGGACATAATCAGGGTCAAGGCCCACGCGGTGACCGTCCCGCACGGAACTAGCGCTTAGAGGTTCAAGCAAACGCGTAATGACTGATGAAGAAATGATGCGTGCAGTCTGCAATGGTGACCAGTCTGCTTACAAGGCCATTGTGACGAAGCATCTGAAACCGATCAGTCATTACGCCTATAGAATGCTTGGGTCGAGTCGCGAAACTGAAGACATCGCCCAGGAAACATTTTTGCGATTGTGGATCAATGCGACGAAATGGCAGCCAGAGAAGTCGAGCCTGACCACCTGGCTGCACCGCATAACACATAACTTGTGTATCGATCACCTGCGTAAACACAGCCACGTACAGACGCAGGAGAGTTTTTCCGAAGAGGAGGCAGAACCGAACAGACAGCAGTCATTCGCCCAGGAGGGTGATCGCGGTGCTGCCGAGAAGTTGCAGCGCGCCTTTCGAGAACTGCCGGAGAACCAGCGCAGCGCCCTGATGCTGTGTCACTATCAGGGTTTTTCCAACAAGGAAGCGGCTGCTATCATGGCGATCTCGGTGACGGCTCTGGAATCGGCAATTGCCCGGGCAAAGCGTGCGCTACGTGAACGTCTGGTGTTGGACGGCATCGACGCGACGACCCTACTTGAGGAACTGCACTAGATGCACATCTTTTCGGTAGACCCTGCAAGCCGGTAATCAGCCTATGAAACTGACAATGACAGACTTTACAGAGATTGTTGACCGCTACGGCGCTGCATCAGAGTCCTGGCCGGCTTCTGTTCGTGCTGCGTGCCAGCAGCTTCTGAGCGAAGATGCCCTGGCTCGCGAGTTACTGCAGCAACAACGGCGACTCGACATGCTACTCGATGCAGTGCCCGTGCCGGAGTTTCCCGGCCTGGAATCCCGTATTCAGAACCAGCCCCTGCCACCCTGCTCCCGTTCGCTCGTCGACACTGTGCTGGAGTGGCTGTTTCCGTCCAATGCACCAGGCAAACAGTTCTGGCGACCGGCAATGGCAGCCTGCTTGCCCCTTGTCGTGGGCATTGTGGTCGGCAATTTCTTCAGCTTCGGCATCTCCAATGAGAGTCCTGGTTTCGATTACTGGGATGACGAGCTGTACATGCTGTCGCTGAATGATTATACGGAGAACCTGTTCTAGTCATGAATCAGACCCGTCTTCTCCTGCTCGCACTGGTCACCTCACTCGCCGTGAACCTGTTCTTCGTCGGCGGCATCTTCTATCGTTTCTCCCGTGCCGACGAATTCATCGGCCGCCCGCTTCCGCCCAACGTCAACTGGATGGTGCGGGACCTGAGTGAAGAGCGTCGCGCCGAGATGCTACCTCTTCTCGAACAGAGCGCCGACGAGATCCGTCCGATTCGACGCGAGATGTTCGAATCGCAGCGCCACGTTAACGAGCTGATGATGAGCGCTGATTTCGACCGCGAGGCGCTGGAACAGGCCTTCAGCGATTTGCGCGACGCGAACCTGCGCTACCAGCGCATGTCGCACAGGCATTCGGTGGAAATGCTGAATCATCTCTCCCCCGAGGAACGCGAAAAAGCCGTGGCCTTCATTCACAGACGCGGGCCGATGGACGGTCGTGATCGCCGCATGGGAGACGATGGCAGGCCAGACTTCGGTCCGCGCTCCGGTCAGCCCCCGTTGCCACCGCCGGACTTCCCCTTATGAGCCAACCGGACCCGGGTGCGATTCCCCTCGGCAAATACCTGCACTACAAGGGCAAGTACTACGACCTGATCGAGATTGCCCACCACAGTGAGACACGGGAAGCGCTGGCGGTGTACCGCGCCCTGTATGGCGAGTTCGGTCTATGGGTCCGCCCCCTCCACATGTTCCTCGAGACCATCGAGATCGACGGAGTGACCCGGCCGCGATTTCAGTACGTTGGCGACATGGTTGAGTGAAGAGAGTGCAGAGAGTGAAGAGCTAAATCACACCCTACCCGCCGTGTCATTGCGGCAGCAGCGCTCTCCCCGGCGCGCAATGTGACGCAGTTGGCAGAAGCCGGGTATTTCTGACCGATAAGTCAACGCCAGCCGGTGCGCCGCGTTAATCCAGTCGAGACCCATTTATCCGTCCAACCTCAGGGAGACACCCAATGGCCTTGACGCGACACCTGCTGTTCACCTGCCTGCTGTGCCTGCTCGGGTCCTTTGCCACGAGTACCCTGGCGCAGTGCCGATATCCAGCCCAGTGCCACTGACCGTGAGCGTGGCTATGACGTCAACACTCTGGGCCTGAAATACGCCTGGAACATCAACGAGCGCTCGCGTCTGTCCCTGCAGTACCTGTTCACCGACAACGAAGTCGACTTCGCTCGTCCTTTCCTCAACCGGCACACTGTGAATGCCCGCGAGAAAGACATCCTGACCCTGAAGTACGACCTGACGCTCAACGACAACGTCGACTTGTTCGTGAAGGCCTACCAACACAACTGGGATACCCGTTACACGCGCATCTACAACACACTGAATGCCAGTGGCCAGGTCGACGGCGGCACCCGCACACTTAATAACAAGGATTTCTGGGGCTACGAGGACTACGGCGTCAATGCCATGACCAAGCTCAACTTCGGTGGCAGCTTCGAATACGTTCTTGGTATCGATCACCAGAGCTTCTCCGGTGAAGACGATGTCTATCGGATTGGCAGCACGAAGGAGCATGTGACCGCGCCTTTCTTCCAGATTCGCAGTACAGCAGAACTGCTGGAGAACACCACCTTCGCCTTGGGAGTGCGCAATAACCAGGCCTCCAACATGGATGATTCGACGGTGTGGAATCTCACTGGCAAACACGCCTTCTCGGAGTCCCTGTATTTCCAGGGCAATGTCGGCACTTCGTTCCGTCTGCCCGATGCCGAGGCGCTGTTCGTGAACGAGTACTACGATGAAGACAGTGATGGGGTGCCGGATGGCGGCTTCTTTACGATTGGCAATCCCAATCTCGAGCCGGAGAAGAGTGAAAACATCAATCTCGCAATTGGCGGCACTCTCGGCACCGTCACTTACGAGTTGACCTATTTCAGTCGGGATATCACCAACTACATCGACTCCTATGTGCCTCTGGTAATCGGCAGTGTCGAAGGTGAGAGCTTTATCAACACCGATGATGAGGTCAATATGGACGGCTACGAACTTCTCGCCACCATAGCGTTGAATGCACAATGGAGCACTAACCTGAGCCACACCCGCACCGAAGCCCAGTTCAACGGTAGTGGGCCGCAACTGACGAGTATTCCCAAGAGCGAAACGAAACTGCGCCTGGACTATCGCAGCACGGCCCGACCACTGGGTTTCTCACTGTCCAGTGACTTCGTCGGGGATATCAACGGCCGCCGCGGCGTAAAACGGGGAGATTATGTGGTGACCGATCTGTCGGCGTTCTACAACGCCGGCAGAGAGGGTGAGCACCAGTTCGTGCTGCGACTGGAAAACGTCTTCGATGAGGTGTACGCAACCCGTATTGATCGCGGCACTGTCGACGTTACCGGTGCCGGTTATAACTTCGCCAATCTCGGCATGGAGCGCACCTTGCACCTCGCCTACACCTATCGCTTCTAACGGAGCGCACGCCGACCCGCCTGCTCTGCTGCGGATTGCCCGCCAATCCGCAGTGCAGTAGTCTCAAGTCTGAGCGGCTCAATTCGGACACGCCAATGATACGCCTCCTCTTTCTGCTGCATCGCTATCTCGGTATCGGGGTCGGCCTCATCATGCTGATCTGGACCCTGTCGGGTATCATCATGATGTACCAGGAGTATCCCGAACTCGATGCACGCGAACAGTTGGCCCTGCTAAGCCCTCTCGAGGTCGCCAACTGCTGCGAGCTGCCAGATTCGCGGTTATTACGGGACGAGAACTTTTCCGATGCGCGCATCGAAATGCTGGGAGAGGTACCGGTCCTGCGCGCAAGTTCGCTGGAGCGAGGCCTGCTTACCTATGATCTGCGGCAGGGCACGCGCATCGACTCAATCACCGAATCCAAGGCTCAGGCTTTGGCCAACGCTTTCACAAGCTCACATCTGCCAGGCGCTATCGCCACTCTGAGTGCACAAATCTTCAATGACCAGTGGACTGTTTATGGCGCCTACAACCCCTTGCGACCGCTCTATAAATTCACTGTGGATGATGCGGCGGGAACCGAGTTGTATATTTCCAGCAAGACCGGCGAGATCGTACAGCTCACTACGTCATCACAACGATTCTGGGGTTTTGCGGGAGCGGTCATTCACTGGCTGTACCCTACCATCCTTCGACAACACACGGCGTTGTGGGCCCAGGTCGTCATCTGGCTGACAATTCTCGGCATCTTCCTGACCTTGACCGGGCTTTACATCGGCATCCGTCAATTCCGTGCCCGCGCCAACGGTCGCCTGTCACCGTATCGCGGCATGGCGCTCTACCACCACTATGCAGGTTTGATATTCGGCGTATTGACTCTCACCTGGGTCGCCAGCGGCCTGCTCTCGATGAATCCCTGGGGAGCGCTGGAGGGCGAAGGTGGACGTGCGGAGGCGCAGCGCCTCACTGAGCGACCGCTGACCTGGCGCGACATCGAATCGGTCTTGCAGCGCCTGCCTCAGACCAATCCGGGCCTGGCCGTGCGCGCCCAACTGTCTGTGCTGCGCGGTGATGCCCAGCTCATTGCCTATGCCGGTACCGGTGCCGGAGAACGCCTGAATCCGATGACATTCCGGCCACAGCCGCTGACGAATCAGGATCTGAGTCAGTTGGCCACACGCCTGCGTCCTGAGGCCGAGATTCGTTCAGAGACCCTGATCTCCGAGAGCGATGCCTATTATTACGATCATCACGAAGCGCTGGAATTTCCGGTATACCGCGTCAGCCTCGCCGATGACCAAAATCGCATCTACTACCTGAGTCCGCTGAGCGGCATGCTGCTGCGCAAGGTTGACTCGGAATTACGCCTGTATCGCTGGCTCTTCTATGGTCTGCATCGTGGCGACTTCACGGCATGGCTGCGCAGCCGACCGGTGTGGGACAGTTTCATGCTGCTGTTCCTGCTGGGTGTCGCACTGGTCTGTGGCACCGGCAGCTATATGGCGATTCGACGCCTGCGCCGGGACATGATGCTCAAACGTCACCGGGCTCAGATTGCGCCGAGTTTCGGCGAAGGCCTTGAAGAATTCTGACACTCGGTGTGACGGGAAATAGACTCTGCGCTCAGTAGAGTAAGCCGGCGATGGCGCCTGTCATACAGGTGGCGAGCGTGCCCGAGATCAACGACTTCGGGGCGAGTGTCACGATCTCCTGAGTGCGTTCAGGACACATGCCGGTGAGCCCGGCGATCATGATGCCGAGGCTGCCAAAATTCGCGAAGCCACACAGCGCATACGTCATGATGATCGTGGATTTCGATGACAGGCTGCCCGGCGTTAAATCGGCCAAGGCGATAAAGGCAATCAATTCGTTAAGCGCGGTCTTGATGCCCATCAGGCTTCCCGCTGTCATCGCCTCCGACCAGGGAACTCCCATCAGCCAGGTCAGCGGTGCAAACAGATACCCGAGCACTAATTGCAGGGTCAGCGGCTGCTCGCCGGGCACTGGCAGCAGCGACAGGGCGCTGTTGAGCAGGGCAACCAGCGCCACCAGCACCAACAACATGGCACCGACATTCGCCATCAGCTTGAGGCCATCACTGGTGCCACGGGTAATGGCATCCATCAGGCTGTGATACTGGGTTGCGCTTGCGACCTCAGCCGTGTCTGGACCGATGGTCGCGCTTGACTGGGCCGGAACCATGATGAGCGACAGCATGATGGCTGCGGGCGCGCTGATGACAGAGGCGGTGAGGATATGCCCGAGGGCATTAGCGATGACATTCTGCAGAATCACCGAATAAAGCAGCATGACCGTGCCCGCCACCGTCGCCATGCCACAGGACATGACAATAAACATTTCGCTGCGGGTGAGTGACTTGAGATAGGGTCGAATGAGTGCCGGTGATTCCACCATACCGATGAAGATGTTGGCGGCTGCACTCAGGCCCACCGCGCCGCCGACACCCATGCTGCGTCGCAGAACAAAGGCGAAACCTCTGACGATCAAGGGCAGGATGCGGTAATGCCACAGGATGGCAGACAGCACCGTAAACAAGAGAATCAGGGGCAGGATGCGAAACGCGAGAACTACGGTCGCGCCAGCATTAGATACATCATACGGATAGGCGACATTCGCGGGGTCGCCGCCCAGATAGCCAAAGACGAACAGCGTGCCAGCCTCGGTGGCGCCGACAACCGCGGAGACCGCCTGGTTGATCGCGGCGAGCATCCGCTGGATGAAGTCAACCCGAAAGACGATGAAGGCGAACAGGAACTGAAGGGCCAGGCCAGCCACCAACAGCCGCCAGTCCGGTACCCGACGCTGCTCGCTGCACAGCACGGCGAGGGCGATAAATACGAAGATTCCGGCAAGCGCCTGTACGAAGAGCATGATTAGCCAACCCGGTTGCGTTGCGCCACTCTGATATTCCGCCCTAGATATCCATCAAGGCATCGATATCATCATCCAGCGATCTGGTACGGGTCGCCAGTGACACCCCGATGAACAAGACCATTGATGTAACGAAGGCCACCAGTCCACCGCTGATGCCATAGGGGATCTGGATTGCCGACAATTGCGCGATAAAATTGATGAGCAGGCTGGACACGATCGCGACGATCGCGCCTGTTGCACTCGCGCCCTTCCAATTCAGGCCGATCGCGATCACCGGGAAAATACCGGAGGCGAACGTGGCCCAACCGAAGGCGCCCAGCAAGGCGACAAGCGTTGCGTCCTGGAAATGTGAATACAGCGCGAAGCCTGCGGCAACCACCGCGAGCAGCACGGTGACGATGCGCGCCCACAATAATTCATTCTCCAGACTCTTGCCCCGCAAGGCCTTGGGAATGTCGTGAATAATGGCGGCAGTTCCGATATTGAGAAAGGCGTCTGAGGTGGACATGATGGCGGCGAAAAGACCCGCAAACACGATGCCAGCGAGCAGGGGATTAGTGAAGGCAGACAGGAAGACGGAGGCGGCGTCATCGGGCAGCGCCAGCGGTTCGCTCACACCCGCGAGCACGGCGGCCCGCATGACGATGCCAATGGAGACCCAGAGCAGTGCCGCCAGCACATAACCCAGCAGTGACATCGGCAGAATGGTGCGGTTGTCCGCGATGTTCTTGTTCATCATCATCTTCGTGACAAGATGGGGCTGGCCGGCAAGTCCCAGGCCAAACACAAAGAACCAGCCTAAAGACGCCATGATGCCCGCAGTGCCAAACGGCATAATCGCCTCGGCATCGTCGGCCAGGATGATCGAGGTCGCCTCTTGCATGCCGCCGTCGAAGACGGAGGTCGCTGCGATCAGGATCAGGACGCCGGCGACCATCATGATGCCCCCCTGCACCACGTCGGTGTATACCGAGGCAATGATGCCACCGGTGACGCAATAGAAGATCAGCACCGTACCCGAAATCACGACACAGCTAATCAGGCCGATGTTCGCAAACGTTTCGGTCCCAGACAGAATGGCCTGCATGACCACCGCCATCGCCAGTATCTGGGTGGCAAGGTAACCCATCACACCCAGGACGATCGTGAGTGCAAGCAGAAATCGCACCGGCTCGCTGCCATAGCGCGCCGCTGCCACGTCGGGCAGAGAAATACAGTTACGAAGACTGGCGATCATGCGAATCCGTTTCGCGACGAGGAAGAAGCCCAGTGCATAACCCGTTGAGGAGATGACGATCATCCAGAATGAGCTGACTCCCGTGGAATACACCAGACCCGGGCCACCGACGAAACCGAATCCACTGAGGGTGCTGGAGAAAAGTGCCAGGGACACCACAATCGGCCCGAGCCCGCGACCGGCGATGAAGAAATCACTGGAGGATTTCGTGCGTCGCATCGCCCACAATCCGGTGAGCACGCAGAACACCATGTAGACGAGCACCGCTCCGATGATTATTTCCTGCCGGTAGGCTTCCATGTCTTATTCCATTCCATTGTCTTTAAGCAATTGCTGATAGCTGGCCTCGTCTTCATCGCTGTGGATAAATTTCTTGAATCCCAGCGTATAGATCAGGATCAGCGGGATGGCACCGAACCAGGTACCGTACATCTGCCAGGCGGTCGCGAGCGGGAAGCCGAGGAAGTAACCGGTTGTCCGCGTCTCGAGATAGTCCAGGTGTCCGAAGTACATCTGCCACCAGATCAGCAGGGTGAAGAGATAGGTAAGAAGGAGCAGTGCATAGAGTTGAGGTGTGCGGTGACGCGGACTGACACCGAGCGCACACAGCGCGACGATCAGCAGCAGTAACAGGCACTGGAAGGCGAATGCCAGTCCGCCGATTTCTTCGAGACGGGCGGCGCCGTCGCCCCCCACCATGAGTCCAGCAATCGTCGGGTGTGGCATGCCTCCCGAGTTGGCAATGGGATCAGCGACGATGATGGCGAGCAGTATCAATGCCATGACGCTGCAGATGGCAAAGATTGCGACGATAATCGGATTGCGCATGCGTACTCCCGCTTCTCACGACCAGGGTTGCCCGAGCATAAAGAGACAAGACGGCAGAGTCTAGTCCTATTGCCCTTCCTCCTGTTGCCGCCTTCCTCCTGTTGCCGCCTTCCTCACTGCCGTGCACCAGAGTGCAGCGCGTCCGGCCACGAACCGGCTATACTTGCCTCGCACTTTTACGCGCCCAGCATTCTTGCATCTGCATTCAGGAAGCCCCCCATGCGTCTCGACAGTCAGGTTCCTCCACCCTATCTACCGGATGGCACGCAGCAAACCGTGCTGCGTCTGGGACTGTCTTCGTTGCATCCTGCTGACTGGTTACAACCGGACGCCGATTTCGCCCGATTTCACGCCCACAAGGCTGACTGCCTGCAGCATCACCAGGAACAGGTCATCGCGTGTCTGCCGTCCTCATATGCGCTGCAGGGGCTGTTTGCCGATTTTTTGCTGGAACATTTACTGCATTGGCACGGCGACAGCTATGCGCTTGTAGACGGGAACCTGATGCATTTACCGTCGGGCCTGCGCTGGCCCCTCGCCGATCGTTCGCTTGCCGCCTGCAGTCGCTGGATCCAGGAAGACATCGTGTTGCTCGAGCCACAAGGCAACAGCTATCGGCTGGCGGCGGCGAGTGTTTGTTCGCCCTCAAACTGGCGCCTGGAAGAAAAGCTCGGTGCCACGCTGGCAGCCATCCATGCCCCGGTGCCGGGATATGAAGCGCAGCTCGCCGCCCGGGTTGACCGACTGCTGGCGGGACTCAAGGCAGACAAGCCGGTAAGCCGAATCAACTGGTCACTGCAACCCGGTAACGAATTACGGTGGCGTGACCAGTCGAGTGACGGCGATCACAAACTGGACATTTATTGGCGCATTGAGCGGCAATCCCTGTTAAGGTTACCCGCCGCAAATGCTATTATCTTTTCCATTCGAATTTATCTGCACCGACTGGAAGATTTGCTGAAAACCCCCGGACTGGAAGCGGACCTGCACAACATTCTGCATAACTTGCCGACTGAACAACTCACCTACAAGGGATTATTGTCCCTCAGGAAAAAGATCGGCTGGTAACGCGGCGACAAGCACCCTGATACCCTCTTTAAGACTATAGCAACCATGACCACCCGACTCACTCTGCGAATACGCCTCGCACTCGCGCAATTTGCCCTCGTTGGCGTAATGCTCACCGCGACTTCAGTTGCCAGCGCGGCCAATACCCTGGTGCGTGTGACGACACCACTGGGCGGTTTTACCCTGGAACTATTTGATGACATTGCGCCGGTCACTGTCACCAATTTCCTGAATTATGTGCGTAGCGGTCGTTATAACGGCACGGTAGTCCACCGCACGGAGCCTGGCTTCGTGGTTCAGGGAGGCTGGCTGACCTTCAATGAATCGGCGCAAAACTTCATGCCTATCGCTGTCGACTCGACCATCGTCAACGAGTTCAATGTGTCCAACACCCGCGGCACGATCGCCATGGCCAAGGTCGCCGGCGATCCCAACAGTGCGAGCAGCCAGTGGTTCATCAATACCGGCAACAATGCGGCGAATCTCGATGCGCAGAACGGCGGATTCACGGCATTCGGCCGCGTACTCGACAACGGCATGGCAGTCGTCGATGCCATCAACGCACTGCAACGCTACAGCCTCACTACCGGGCTAGAGACTGTGCCACTGGTGAACTTCACGGCGCTGCCGCTGCTTTCGGCGAACCTGGTCACTCTTTCGATGAGTGTGATCGAAAACCTGTCGGCCAATCCCAACGTGTTCAATTCGACCTCCAACATCCTCCAGGTCAAGGTAAATGCCGGTGAGCTGGGCCTGTTGTCACTCGCCTTCTCCCTCTATTCTCTCGAGCCCGAGGTGAAGATTCAGGCTATCTCTGCCAGCGTGAAGGCGCTGCCAGCAACCGTCGAAAAGATCGCCACGTTCAATACAGCGACGAATGAGCTGACCTTGCCTGAATTGGTCGTAGGCACAGCTGTCGCGTATACCAATGTGGTGTTTCAGCTCACCGATGCCAATCAGTTGATCTTCACTCTGAAATCGGCGAACTAGGCTAAGTTCCCGGAATAGCGGGCATAAAAAAAGGCAGGGCGTCACCGCTCTGCCTTTTTTCGTTGCAGGCCTGAACTACGGCATCAGGCGCGGAATGAATTTTGTCATTCCCTGCACCGGACCTACTTCACCCGCATAGACCACACCGTTACGATCAACGGTTACACCCTCACCCATGGAACCGTAGCCGCCCATCCCTGAAGCGCGCTCGGACATATGCTCGGGTATGTAATACATCACTTCACCAGTTCGGGCACTGCCTACACGCAAGCCCTTGCGCCAGCCCGGGTTGTAATTCGGGTCAGACTCGGAGTCGATCGCGTACAGCATGTCATTGTCATCGATGAAGATACCGCTGATACGGCTGAACTGGTACCAGGTATCGAGATGATTACCGTCCTGATCGAAGATCTGGATGCGCACATTGCCGCGATCGGCGACAAAGATCCGACCCTGAGAATCCATCGCCAGAGAATGGGGCGAACGGAATTGACCATCCTCAAAGCCCCACTCACCAAAACTCTTAATGAAAGTGCCGTCGGGACGGTACATGGAGATACGGCTCTTCGAATCCGGACCGGGTTCATCCTGGAATTGGGCGCCATGCGTCTCTCCGATGTAAATAGTGCCATTTGGCGCTACTAACACGTCATTGGGGTCGGTCAGATGCGTGGGCGGATCACCGATCTCGCCGGGAGTGCCGATTGTCAGCAACAGCTCGCCAGTCGGGCTGAATTTCATCACCGTGCTACCAAGCTTGGCAGCGGCGGGATTTTCTCGAATCTCATTGGCATTGGCGACACGAGCATCCACTACCCAGACATTGCCTTCACTGTCCACGTCCATGCCGTGAGGCCACAGGATCTGACCAGCGCCAAAGCTCTGCACGACGTTGCCATTCGGATCCAGCTTGACGATAGGATCGATGGTGGGCGTTGTCGCGCAGGAATTGGTACCGCAACGGTCACCGGCCCAGACATGAATGCCATCGATGTCGATATTCACGGCACTCACCGAACCCCAGCTGCGACCATCCGGCAGGGTGCCGAAATTGCGCTGTGTCTCATAGGGATTTGGCAGGTTGTTGATAGGCGTCACACTGGCATGCGCCGCTGGCTGAATGGCACCGCGACGACCCTGAGCCGAAGCCGGGCTCGCCAATACCGCCAGCGCCAGACCGGCGACGGCAGCAGGCAGTACGAGCGTGGTTTTCAAGCGATAAGCTGTGGTTGTTCTTCTCTTCATCGTTCACCTCTGGAGTCACAAATAAATCGCGATATGACAGCGGAACATGACCTCTCGCGATTGCAAAGTCAAGATCGTACCGGAGACGCGAATCGAAACCGCGACGAGCCGATAGCCTAATGTGGGTGTGCCAGCAGATGCTGGCGCAACAGGTCCTTACCGTAGTCGTTTCCGTTCGGCGTGCGCACTACGGTGTGAATGTGATCGCGCGTCGGCATGCCGGGCGTGTTCTTCTGCAAGGTCCCCACCGGATTCTGATGATCGAATTCAATCAAAATAACGGGGCTGTGAATGCGGTAATAAAATGCGGCGTCATCGCTCGCCGCACCAATCCATGCAAAATAGGTTTCATCTATGTACTGACTCACATCGTCCATGGTCACCGCAGCATGGGGCTCGCGCAAATTACCGACATACACGCGCGCAATGTTCAGCAACAGGGCTTTCTGCGCGCCACTCAGATCACCGCCGCGAATGCCGGCGAAGTCGATCTGCTGGTTGTCGGCATTGGCCGCCGCCATCGGTGCGTTGCGGGTTTTTTCCGGATTGATCGTCGCTTGCAGTTGCTGGGACGCATCGAGTGATTGCATGAAGGCAAGCCCAAGATTCTGTTCTTCCTGCATGATGACATTGCCAGCATATTTGCCGGAATCTGTGACAACTGGCTCTCCTCCCCAGAATGCCGGCGTCATTACAATCTGATCACCCAGCACGAAGAAGTTGATCACCAGATGATGGCCATCGAGTTGCCAACCCCAGGGCTCCTCGTTCGAGGGATTGCCCATGATCGTGAAATAATATTTTTCCTCGCCGTAGCGGATGGGTTCGCCGTTAAGTTCGAGCAGGGTTTGCTCTGTACGCATGATGCGCTGGGTCTTGCTCAGACCGGCGGGACTCAGCGACTCACTGAGCAGGTTCCAGGCGGCCGCCTTTTGCTGATCAGACATCTCTTCCAGGCTGATGCCATGGCGCGCAAAGATGCCGACATCGACATTCGACCAATTACGCCATTCAGGGTCATCTATGGCGAACTGGCTGCGACTGAGTTGCATGGGCGACATCGTTGAGAGAAACAGGTTGGCCGCGTGAACCACCATTTCAGTCGAGGCGCCGGTCGCGCGGAGCGGAAACAGCCCTTCCCTGATACCGGCAGACGTGGCGATGCCAACGAACGGTTCCGCCATTGCCTGCGCGCCGGCGCTTGTAAAGACCCGCTTCTGGTTGAGCAGCGCTTCGTCATAACCGGCCTGACCCAGACCAGGGGTGGGCGCCAGGCAGGCGGTGAGCAGGAACGGGATGAGGATACGTGGGGCAGACATAGAGAACTCTCTTGCGGAGCCTTGATTTTGACAGACGACAGGCTAACCGCTTGTCCCGCAGGCTGCAAGACTCACAGGCGACTTCCGACTGGGGCTATTCTGCCATCACCATGCGCAAGGCCGCCGGATCTCGCCAGCGCCCTCCCCGCAGGCGCAATACGTACACGATGGCGATTGCGAACAGCATCGAGACGAAAGCGAGCCAGGACGTGCGTGGCCCCATCTCAAACACCTGGATGATGAAGAATTGCGCCACCAGCATGGCCCAATGCAGAGAGGTCGATGTATAGAAAAGCCAGCGGGTGTCGCCCGCCCCGCGCAGCACGCCTCCGGAGACCAGAATGATGGAATCGGCCATGCAATAGCTGGAGAGGCCGATCATCATGAAGGTGGCCAGTTCCCTAATCTCGCTGAAATCCCCACCAGGAGGCGCAAATACCTCAACCATCGGCGATCGCAGGCAAATGAACAGCAGCGCCAGAGTGCCCGAATAACACAGGCCCAACAGGAAACCCGAAGCGATGACCTCATTCGCCCGCTCCATGTTGCCGGCACCCACGAATCGGCCAATCAGGCTGATCACCCCGATATTGAGCCCCATCATTGGAATGAAGGAGAGGATATCCCAGTTGAAGACGATAGCGGCTGAGGCCCCCTGGGCCACGCCGTAGGACTGAAACATCAACAGGAACAGGTTGAACGCCGCGACATTCAGGAACAACTCGAACCCGGAAGGCAAGCCGAGTCGGAGGAAGCGGCGCAGGATGCCGCGGTCGAAATGGAAGGACTGCAGCACGTGAAATTTTTCCCGATGGCGTTTGCCCAGATAGAAGCAGACGAACAACGTCAGCGACACCGTGGTGGCGATGATCGTGCTCAGTCCCGCTCCCAGAATACCCATTGCCGGAAAGCCGAAGTGGCCGAAGATCATGGCGTACGACAGCGGCACATTCACCAACAGGCCGATGATGTCACACACCATGACAACGCGTGTGCGCGAAATGCCGGCGAAATAGGACGACAGGCAGATCTTCGCGAGCGTGATACCGGACCCTGCCATCAACACCAGATAGTACAGTCGTTCCAGTTCCACCTGCTGCGGATCGTGTTGCATCGCCGCGAAGATGTCTGACACGAAGAACGCAATGATGCCGAGCACAGGCAGACAACCCGCGGTGACAATGAGTCCCTGAGTCACGACCTTGGAACATTTTGCCAATTGCTCGGAGCCAAGGTACTGAGCTGCCATGGCATTGGTGTAAGACAGCAGGCCTGAGAAGAAGCAGAAAGAGAAGAACGTGGCGACGCCGCCGCCGAGGGCGGCAGCCATGTGAGCCGGACTCAGTTGCGACAGGAAATACCGGTCGGTAAACGTCATCACCGCGAACGTGCCCTGTGACACCACCATCGGCAAGGCAATCTGCAGGAGCTCAGCAAGCGTCACGCGATTGAGGTGCAGTTTGTTCAGAATCATTGTCAACGTCGCCTCGACGAATAACGGGTTGTTGCGAGTCACGACTTCACACGGCAGCGGGCCGCGGGAGGAAGGAAAAAACAGCTACTGGAATGAGGTTTGAGTCGTCCGACGGGCTGCGTGGATGGCAGCCGGCGTGCATGGTACGTGATTGGCACCAACGAGGCAACCGCGCAAGTTGAACCCTTCGCGACTTGAAGGTTCAGGCGCAGCGCAGTAGGCTAGCCCTGATCAGTATTACCCGGAGCCTATTATGCAAGCCAAGACACACACCGCGCTCACACTCACTCGCCGTCGACTGCTGCGACTGGCCACGGCCCTGACCCTGGGTGCCACCTCCCTGCCCTTGCTGGCACAGGACTCACGCGGAAAGCCGCTGGATGTGTACAAGGATCCGACGTGTGGATGTTGCGCCAACTGGATCGACCACATGCAACAGCATGGTTTTGCGTCTACCGTCATTCATCCGGCCGATCTCAACCAGGTGAAGGCCGAATTGGGCGTGCAACCTGCCTGGCAATCCTGCCATACCGCGGTGACTGAAGAGGGATACGTGTTTGAAGGCCATGTACCGGCGCGTCACATTACCGCTTTTCTCGCGGCCCCGCCGGCTAACGCACTGGGATTGGCGGCGCCGGGCATGCCGATGGGCAGCCCGGGTATGGAGATGGGAGGACGCTTCACACCTTACGACGTGCTGCTGATGAAGCGCGATGGTACCGCATCGGTGTATGCGAGCATCAAGAGCGCAGCCGATCAGTAATACCCACTCGCCGCGCGCTCAGCGCGGTTTAGATCTCGCCCCGCTGCGCCGCCTGAATGATGTTGTCGGCGGTGCGGAACGCCAGCGCCATAATCGTCATCGTCGGTTGACCACGTCCGGACGTGACGAGACTGCTGCCATCCACCATGAACAGATTCGGCACATCGTGTGAGCGATTGAATTTGTTGACAACGGAAGTCGCCGGATCGTCACCCATGCGGCAGGTGCCCAGCAGGTGCACACCACCCAGCTGACCATTCTCCGCGTAGAAGCCGACGCGCTGCTTCGCCCCCGCCGCTTCCATCAGCTCCATGCTTTTCTCATAGAAAAATTTCATCGTTGCGAGGTCATCCGGATGATCGGTGTATGTCAGCCGCAGCGCCGCGCGACCCCACTTGTCTTTCACCGTAGGATCGAGGGTGATGTTGTTGGTTGCCAATGGCAGCGAAGTTGTGTGCCCATCGAAGCCGGCGGTGTGCGTAAACTCTGTCTCCAGACTGCGCTTGTACTCACTGCCCCAGAATTTGCCACTGAAGAAACTGCCATTCAGTGCAGACTCCATCGGCAAGCCGCGATTCGGGTGGCGGCCGTCGATGCCACCACCACCGTAGAAGCCCAAATTCGGATCCAGCGAATAAAAATCGTGAACAACGCGCGTTGCCGGCACACTCTTGTAAGCATTCACTGGCTCATCGAACAGACCCACGACCGAGGAATAGCCATTGAACATGAGGTTTTGACCCACATAGCCGCTGCTGTTTGCGAGTCCGTCGGGGAAGCGGCTGGACTCGGATAACAACAACAGGCGCGGTGTCTCTGCGCCATTGGCACAGAGCACCACGGCCTTGGCCAATTGCGATTGCTCTGTGCCGTCGGCTTCCCAATAGACGACCTCTGACGCGCGGCCCTGGGCATCGGTCTCGACACGGGCGACGGTGCAGCCGGTGCGCAATTCACAATTGCCGGACGCCAGCGCCAGTGGAATCATGGCCGCCATGGATGACGATTTGGCATTCACTTCGCAGCCGAAGCCGTTGCAGAAGCCGCAGTGTATGCACGCGGGGCGACCGTTGTGCGGCTCCGACAGAATCGCAACCGGCGCTGGATACGGGTTCAGCCCTAATTTTTTTGCCGCTCGCTCCAGCAGCACGTCGGACCCCTTGATGGGCATGGGACGGCAGGGATAAGGACGTGAACGCGGCGGATCCCAGGGACCCTGCAATCCGGAAACACCGATTTCCCAATCGACCTTGGTGTAATAGGGCTCCAGATCCTCGTAGCGAATCGGCCAGTCTGTAAAATTGGTGCCGGGGACGGTACCGCGCACGCTGGCTTCCATGAAATCGATCGGCCGGAAGCGCCAGAAATTGCCGGAAAAGTGGACGCTGGAACCCCCGACGTTGTGGGCGTAGCCGAGCGCCGCCCGATCGGACAACTGCGCCGTTTCGCTGGCATTCCTGCGTACCGTCTGCGGGTGCCCCTGCCGGGGTCCCCAGGTCAGCGCATCATTGATCGAATAACCCCATTCGTCGTGCTTGAAATCGGCAGCCTGCAGATGCGGCCCCTGCTCCAGTACCACGACAGAGAAACCGGCAGTGGCAAGCTCCTTGGCCACAATACCGCCGGCAGCGCCGGAACCGACGATGACAAAATCAACCGCCTCGCGGGTCGAGTGGGTGGCGCCTGTGCTGGTAGTTGCGGTAGAGGCTTCAGCCATGGTTATTCTCCCTTCGCGGCGTAGTCAGCGTCATAAAAGCCATAGGGTGACTGCCAGGCGTGTCGTGCCTCGAAGCCGCTGAGAGCATTGCCGATACGTTCAGGGTTCGCACCGTATTCCGGCAAGGCATACATGCCGGCGACGGTCAGGAAGCGTAGCGTCTGGAAAAATTCACCGCGCTCGATGCTGTTGAGCAAGCGATCCTGGCTGGCCGCATCGAGACTGCTGAAGGTCGGTTCTCCATAGGTGCTCGCGCTGGCTGACTGCAGTTCAGCGAGCCCCTGGCGCACCGCCGCCAGCTCCTTGTCACGCTCGTCTCCAAGCACGTAGTCCATGAAGTAGACGACTCCTGCTTGGCGCGCGCCCGGTGTTTCATCCGTGGGAATAATCCGGGCAGCGATGGCATCCAGCTCCTTCGCCTCGTCCGCGGTGAAGGTGTGCAACCGTCCCCCCTCCAACATCGCCTCGGTGGCGCGACTGCAGGCGGTGAGAATCATTGGCAAGGTCAGGGCGATCAGCGATCCGCGTCCGGCGGCGGCTGAAGCAGCTAGAAAGGCGCGGCGCGAGAGCGCATGTGACATCGTGTGGAATACCTCGAGGGAGAAGACGCATGAGTCCAATCGTGTGTCGGCGCAGTCTAGCATACGGAACCGTCGATCAGCACAGCGCGTCAGCCCGGCGACAGCAATCCCTCGCAAAAAGCACTTTTCAGCACGAAATGCGCCCAAAGCAGTGCAAATTTCAGGCTGATCATGGTGCGGTGTTTCCCTGGGGTCTGCACAGGAGCGGGGCAGGGCTTCCAGGAACCGCGAAAAATGGCACTATTCGGTTGAAATACGGCGATTTTATCGCGCCCCAAAGATGGACATTTAGGAAGCAGCCTTTTATCCTTCTAACCCACGCAGTACTCGAACACACGCTCGATCAGCCCCAGATCGGTGTATTGGGGTGGTGTCTGATCACTGTGTAAACCCACAAGCTATTCAATACAGTTAACAACCTTTTTTTCCTAAGGGGGAAATAAATGACTAACCGACCTGGATTGGCCAAAAAAGCTCTACCAGTCGCAATCGCTCTTGGATTGCTACTACCAGCTGGCTACGCTCCAATGGTTTTCGCACAGCAAGCTGATGATTTAGTAGAAGAAATCATCACCATCGGTTCTCGACGACCGCAACGGAGCGCGTCTGACTCATCAGTGCCAGTCGATGTCATCGGCGGTGATGAATTCCAGAATATGGGCTATGCAGACCTCAACGAGATGTTGCGCACTGCTGTCCCCTCTTACAACGTGCAGCGCGAGTCTATTTCAGACGCTGCCACCATCGTGCGACCTGCCAACCTGCGCGGTCTGCCACCGGATAACATCCTGGTACTCGTGAACGGCAAGCGCCGCCACCGTTCCGGCGTCATCGCCGAACTCGGCGGTTCACTGGCAGCTGGTTCCCAGGGTGCTGACATTTCTGCCATTCCTTCGCTGGCAATCAAGCAGACTGAAATTCTGCGTGACGGTGCGGCGGCCCTGTACGGCTCTGACGCGATCGCTGGCGTGATCAACTTCGCGCTCAACGATTCCAACGAAGGCATGACTCTGGAAGCGCGCACTGGCGAGTTCGGCGAAGGCGACGGTGACCTGCTGCAACTCATGGGCAATATCGGCCTGCCACTCGGTGATAGTGGTTTCCTCAACGTCACCGGCACCTGGATGGAACAGGACGCCACCAGCCGTTCCACTCAGCGCACAGACGCCGCGACCCTGATCGCCAGCGGTAACGCGCAGCAGAAAGCCAGCATTGCCCAGCCTTATGCGCAGGTTTGGGGCGGTCCTGAATACCGCGACAACTGGAACATCTTCTTCAATTCCGGCATCCAGCTCTCCAGCGACCTGGAGTTCTACTCTTTCGGTAACTACGGCCAGCGCGAAACCGAAGGTGGTTTCTTCTACCGTAACCCGAACGACCGCGATGGCACCTACACTGCTAATGGCAATGTCCGCGCGATCGTTGATACTACAATCAAGGCTGGCCAGACCGGCATAACTTCCAACTGTCCCGCCTTGCGCAGCCCTGGCTCGGGCAGCAATGGCAAGCCGCTGGACGCCGCCAAGGTCGCCGCCGATGCGGCCGCACTGGCTGCATTGCCTGCGAACTGCTGGGTCATGAACCAGGTCGTACCCGGAGGCTACACGCCTCAATTCGGCGGCAACCTGAAGGATGGTAGCCTCGTCGGTGGTTTCCGCGGCAATCTCAGCAGCAACCTGACCTATGATGTCAGCGCCAGCTACGGCCGCAACAAGGTATCGTTCTTCCTGAACAACACCTGGAACCCGTCCAATGGTCCCAACGGCTTCGTCAACGGTGCGCTGCAGCGTGACTTCGATCTCGGCTCCTATGTGCAGTCTGAAACCAACTTCAACGTTGACTTCAACTACTCCATGCCGGTTGACGGTTTCGCCTCAGACCTTAACATCGCCTTCGGCGGCGAGTGGCGCGATGAGCGTTTTGAAACCATTATCGGCGAAGAGCGTTCCTGGAACGCGGGCCAATATGCGTTCCAGAACGTTAATGGTTCCAACACCTACTCCGATGGCGTGACACCCCTGCCCAACCTGAGCATCGGTGCCCACGGCTTCGCTGGCTTCAGCCCACAGCAAGCCGGTCTCTGGGGCCGCTCCAACTACGCCGTCTATACCGACCTCGAGGCCGATATTACTAACGCCTTGACCGCCGGTATTGCGCTGCGTTACGAGGACTTCGAAAGCTTCGGCGACACCAGCAACTACAAGGTTGCCGGTCGCTACCGAGTGACTGACGACCTCACTCTGCGCGCCTCCTACAACACTGGTTTCCGTGCTCCGACTCCGGGTCAGGAAAACGTAACCAAGCTGTCGACGATCACCGTAGACGGCCAGCTGCAGCAGCGCGGCCAGATTCCTCCGACCAATCCGATCGCCCAATTCCTGGGTGCCGAGGCATTGACACCAGAGGAATCCACCAACTTCTCCGCTGGTGTGGTATGGGATGTGACTCCAGCCTTGAATCTGACTGTTGACTACTTCAGCATCAACATCGAAGACCGTATCTCACAGACCGGTACGATCAACATCCGCGGTCTCGGCGTTCCTGCCGGCCAGAACTGCCCGGGCGCGCGAGCTAACCCCGCCGGCAACCTGGCCCTGTGTCTGCAGGAGTTAGGCGTCCCTGGCGCGGCTGACCTGAGCTCCGTGTCCTTCTACACCAACGACTTCGAGACCACCACTACCGGTATCGATATCGTGGGTACCTACAGTCTGGATTGGGGCAACGCCGGTAGCGGTACACTGGTCGGGGCCTGGAACTGGACCGAGACCGAAGTGGACAACGCCGGTTCTGAAGTGAGCCGTGACCGCGTGCTGGAACTGGAAAACTACAATCCGGAAAATCGGGGCGTGTTTACCTATAACCACTTCTATAACGACTTCCGCTTCCTCGCTCGCGCCAGCTACTATGATGACTGGATCGACGCCAGCTGGAGCGGTGACCCCACAGCACGTGGCGCGAAGGGAACCGGTTACACGATCGACTGCACATTCGGTCTGTACCGGGATAACTGCTACAGCGGCGAGACTATCTTCGACGTTGAAGCAGCCTACACCTGGAACGACAACTACACCTTCGTCATCGGCGCGAACAACGTGTTCGATGAAGAAGCTCCTGTGGATATCGACAACCTCGACGGCACTATCGGTTCTGGTAATACCTACACCGGTTCATCCCCGTGGGGTATCGAAGGCGCGTTCTACTACGCTCGCGTCAGAGTCGATTTCTAAGCTCGACACTCAGGGTTGAACAGCCACATCGTTCAACCCGACGCTCCAAACAAAAGGTGCACTTCGGTGCGCCTTTTTTTATGCCTGTGAAATTCTATCGGCAGCAAACTATGCGATGAATTTTTCTGAAGATCAGATTGTTTTATTGGAGTCTTTTTCAGAATTGGCCGGAGGCGCTCCCCGGGGTAGTTTGCTACAGGTCTGCAGCGGAACCAGATAGGCCGCCGCGGTGCCGTTCGAAGCCACTGAATCAAAAACATGCGAACCGCGGAGAAACTTAGACGCAGCGAGGAGCGAGCACACTACACCAACATGAACGTGGCTGAGGACCTGGCGATGAGCTTGCCCTCGCAATGAATGCTGATCTCCACCCGATACAGACGCTTGCCGGCGTGAATGACTTCGGCGATGGCCTCGAGCGTGTCACCCTGCGGCGGGCGGATGAAGGCGATGTTGAGATCAGTTGTCGCCGACAGTCTGCCCTCGGGGCGAATCGTGCGCACGGCGACGCCGGCGGCGGTATCGGCGAGCGAGCTCAGCACACCACCGTGCACGCGGCCACCGGTGTTGTAGTGATGAGGCACGAGCTTGATGCGACACAGCGCATGACCCGGCGAATACT
Organism: Pseudomonadales bacterium; assembly: GCA_023257655.1. Lineage (GTDB taxonomy): Bacteria > Pseudomonadota > Gammaproteobacteria > Pseudomonadales > Pseudohongiellaceae > UBA9145. The sequence continues at coordinate 94,305 of JALRBQ010000014.1, read as the reverse complement.
CTACCAGTTCGATGCCCAGCAGGGAGCCGTAGGGACTCATCGCCAGAGTCAGATAGGGAGTTTGCTCTTCGCTCATTGGGAATCCACCGGCTCCAGTGCCATCGCCTGAATCAGGTCGACCAGACCGGCGACATCACGCAGATCGGCGATCTCCGCGGGAGAATGGCTGTAGCGACCGGGCCAGGAAAGGCCGGCGTTCGGCGCACCATAGAACGTGAATGTGGTGCCATCGGTCCCGCCCTGGGTCAGTCCGATCTGCACAGCGATGCCGGCGTCTGCGGCGATTCGGCGGTTGCGGTCCAGCTCGAAGGGAACCGCCATGGCGGCGTTTTCGACTGAGCGCAGGACCGGGCCCTGGCCCAGCGGCGCATACGCGAAGTGCGGAGACTCAAGTGGCGTATCAGAGGTGACAAAGGTATCGATGCTGTAGATGCGCCGCGAGCGATCTCCAACCACGGCCGCCAATGCGGCAGCCCCATTCAGACCGCCCTCCTCTCGCACCGACCAGGCGAAGATCACACGGCTGGCGACGCGTGCCGGATCGAGCCCTTGCAGGGCGGTGAGCAAGGCCGTGGAACCGACGCGATCATCGAGAGAGCGCGACGCATAGCGATAGGCCCCCATGCGATGCCCTTCCTTATAACCGGTAACACCCATGCCGACCCTGACACCGGCGGCAGCGAGTTGCTCCGAGTTCATCCCGAACCAGGCGCTTACTGTATCCGGATTTTTGTCAACCGCGTCGCCCCGGGTCAGGAACACACCGCGCAGCTGCGGCGCATTCACTAACGAGTCGATGTTAGTGCCGGTATCCACGGTGACTACGGCCGGCTGACTCTCCCAGGCTGACGCCACAGCACCGCCTTTACGTTCCAGTGCCACGATGCCGTTAGCATCGATCGCTGCAATCTCGAAACCCACTTCGTCCATGTGGGCCATGAACACCGTAGCCGGACCCGCCGGCCCAAACTCCACCCACAGGTTGCCGAGCGCGTCGGCCTGGGCGAGTTCCTGTGCCCACGCCGGCAAGGCTTCGTAAATCGTATTGCGGATGGGGCCTTCGTGACCGGGTGTCGCTGACTTCTCAGCCAGCTGATCCAGTATAGCCTCGATCTCCTGCAGCCGGCGGATGTTGGGTCCGGAGCCCCAGCGCTCGGCCAAATTATTGAGTTCTCGCTCTGGAGCAGGCGCGGCCACCCAGTCCGGCAGGCCAGTGCGTGCCGGATCGATCGCCGAGACGAGACTGCGTAGCAGCGCGGTCGCTGACGACAGCCCAACCCGCTCCATCAGGGCATCCGGGTCGGACACCGCCGGGGCCAGCAAGCGTATCGCGCGGGCACGCGTGGCGAGGCGATCATCGACGCGGCCTCCTAGGCCCGAGACGACCTGGTCGCGCGCGACTGCCGCACCCGGGGCCAGAACAATCAGCTCATCGGCAACCGGCAGATTGCCGAGCGCCGCGCCCAGACCGACCCAACCGAACACCTGCTGCACACTCATCACATAGCTGGTGCTGCCCTGCGCGCCATTGATGCTCGCCTGCGCTGCCGCCATCAGTGCGGCGCAACCCACGCGGGCACCACTGCGAGGGCCGCCGATCTCATCGCCGAAATACCAGGCGGGCAGATTGCGCGTAACCGGATCGAGCAGCGCGATGCCGAGCGCGGCCGCCTCAGCAGCGGATTCGGCGCCGACGTCCAGCCACAGATCGTCGGCAGAGACAATCGCCGTCTCGTCGCGGTGCTGGGCGGCGAAGTGGCCATTAGCGATGGCCGTAACGCCGATTACCGGACCACTGCGCGTGGAAATGCGTAGCTGTTGACCTTCGTGCATCTGGTCCCAGAGTGGGTGACGTGACCCTGAACCAAGGCGATGCAGACGCAGATAGCCAGCGTCGGTGATCTGGCTGATGGCATAGGCGTAGGCATCGATGGCACACACGGCGACTCGATGCGGTGAACCGGAGCCGACCGTGCGGCTGAGATTGCCGTATCGGTCCCGCTCCCAGCCGGGAAATTGTTCAGCGATTGCGTCCAGCGCCAGGTGTTCGTGACCCGTCGGCGCATCGAGCGCCACCCAGGACGCGAGCCGCGACAGCGCCTCAGGCTGAGCGACCGCACTCGAGGCCGACAGGCAGAATCCTGTCAGCATCACGAGCCGTAGTGCCAGTGTCTTTATTTCACTACTGCGGCAACCTGTAAGCGAAAACATAACCCCCCAACGGATCTTCTTCGGCTGCCGGCAGCACGCGAAAGCCAACGGCGGAGGTGGAATTGAATACTGGCACCGTGACGATGACAGTCTGCGCACCCGCCGAGGTCTTATAGGTCATCGGCGTACCCTGCGCAGTATACGGTAAAGGATGTTGCCAGAGTTCCTCACCAGTCAGCAAGTCCATGGCGCGCACGGTATTGTCGAAGGTGCCGGCAATAAAGATCAAACCGCCGGCGGTAGTGACGGTACCGCCGGACTGCGGTGTCCCTACGGTGAGCGGGAGCCGGGTAGGAATGCCGAGAGGGCCACTGGCTTTGGCGCTGCCGATTGGCCTCTCCCATAACAATTGTTTGGTTTCAAGATCCACGGCTGCGAGCACACCATACGGTGGCTGCTGGCAGGGAATCTGCAGCGGTGAAATGAAGCGCACCGTAGTTTGCGCGTAAGGCGTGCCTACCTGATTGTTCGGAACACCTGACGGCAGATTGTCACGGGGATACAGGGTTAGCTGGTTGGACATGACCAGCGGATTGACGACCATGATGTGATTCGCTTCGTCGACACTCACGCTACCCCAGTTGTGACCTCCGGCATTACCTGGAAATTGCAGGATCGTGTCAGTTCCGGGCACAGTGAAGTGACCCTCATAACGCATCTTGCGAAATTCAATGCGACACAGCATCTGATCGATTGGGGTGATGCCCCACATCTTGCGTTCACTCAGGTCAGGCCGGAAGTTTGGCAGATCGACAGCGAACGGCTGGGTCGCCGCCACGAAGTCCTCCGGCACGCCACCGCTCTGCGGAACCGGACGCTCCTCAATGTCGAACAGCGGTTCCCCGGTGACTCGATTGAGCACAAACACCTCGGCGCGTTTGGTCGGCACGAGCACTGCAGGCACCACCTGACCCGAAGCATCAGGCAAATCGAGCAGCACCGGTTGTGACGGTACATCATAATCCCAGATGTCATGATGCGTGGTCTGGTAGGACCAGCGCACAGCACCGGTTTCGCCATCGATGGCCACTACCGAACTGGCATACTGCTCACTCGCTTCCATGCGCTGACCGCCGAAGTAGTCCGGTGTCTCGTTCCCGGTCGGCGCGTAGATCAGGCCCAGCTCTTCGTCGACGCTGAACAGACTCCAGACATTGGGCGTGCCGCGCGTGTAAACCTCACCACGCAATGGCTCGGTATTGATTCCCGGTCGTCCCATGTCCCAGGCCCAGGCGAACTGGCCACTGATGGCATTGAAGGCACGGACGACACCCGAGGGCTCGCCGACACTGCGATTGTCCAGCACCCAGCCACCCACCACTGCGTTACCTCGCACGATACCTGGCGGTGAAGTCTGGAAGTTGAACAACAACGGATCATTCCCCATACCGATTGTGAGGTTAATCTCGCCCTGCTCGCCAAATTGTGAACAGCGGGCACCGGTGATGGCATCGATCGCAATTAATCGTGCATCGGATGTCGCCGTCAGGATGCGCTCCTTGCACTCGCCGTCGTATTCGGGAGGTGCCGCATAGTAAGACACCCCGCGACAGCCCGTTGTGAAGTATCGCGCGAATTCCAGATGTTCGGGGCTGACCAGCGGATCGAATTGCCAGCGCAACTCGCCGCTATCGGCATCGAGTGCGATCACGATATTGCCGCCGGTGCAGAAATACAACAGCTCCCCGATCTGCAACGGAGTCGCCTTGAAAGCACCGCCGGCGCCGGTGCGAAAACTCCAGGCCAGCTCCAGATCCTCGACATTGTCACGGTTGATTTCTGCGAGTGGAGAATAGCGTGTCCCGCCAACCGTGTTGCCATAGGAGGGCCAGTCGGTCGCGCTATTGACTGCCGTTTGCGTGCTGCGAGGCGCCAGCGGATTCACGGTGTATCCACTGCCGGCGATCAACACGTAGGCGGTTACGACAAACCCGATCAGCACGGCATAGCGCGAGAGGCTGGAAGCAAACAGGGGTGGAGGTGTGCCGCTGTACAAGGTGCAGCGCAACCAGGGAGTGAGAAACCACAGGCCGATCACTGCCAGGGGCACGATGCGTGGCAGCAGTGCCCACAGATTGGTTCCGGCTTCGAGCAGAGCCCACGCTATCGTTGCCACCAGCAAGCCACCATAGATCAGGGAGGCCGTGGGATCCGCATTCCAGAGCTTGCGCGCACAAGCGACCAGCGCCAGCCCCGCCAACAAGTAATAGAATGAACCGGCCAGAAACACGAGTTGAACGCCACCGAGGATTAGCGGGGCGGCGATCACACAGAGAATAATTGGAAAGACGCGAGGAGCTGTGGACTTCGAGAGAACATCAGTCATAGGCGACACCCTTCTTCTTGTTATTGGCCGACTATATCCCAATAACCTGTGGGTGGCTATGGCACCGCGGAGGGTTATCGCCACGGCGAGGCGCTAGCTTTTCTCTTGCGCCCGTTGCTGCTCCTTGAAGTGGCGTTTGCGCTCGCGACGCTGAGCGATGGTCTCCTGCATCGGTTGCCCGATGTGAGCCTCTCCCCGCGCCCTGGCGAGTTGCATCTGTCTTTCACGCTCGGCATAACGCTGAATCTGATGACGATCATGCTTGTCATAGCAATGATGGCAGCTGATACCTTTCTGATAGTGCTCGCTCTGTTTGTCTGCTTCTGTAATAGGCATGCGGCAGGCATGGCACTGGTCGTAATTACCGCGCTCGAGGCGATGATTCACCGTGACGCGATTATCAAATACAAAGCATTCGCCTTCCCAACGGGTTTCTGTCTCCGGCACTTCCTCCAGATATTTCAGAATGCCACCTTGCAAGTGATAGACCTCTTCGAAACCGTGTTGCCTGAGATAGGCCGTGGACTTTTCGCAACGAATACCACCGGTACAAAACATTGCCACCTTTTTGTGTTTCTTTGGATCGAGGTGTTGCGCCACATAAACCGGGAATTCGCGAAATGACGTGGTATGGGGATTGACGGCACGGCGAAAGCTGCCAATTTCCACCTCGTATTCATTGCGGGTGTCGAGCACCAGCACGTCGGGATCATCGATGAGCTGATTCCAGTCTTTGGGGGCCACGTAGGTACCAACAATTTGCCGTGGATCGATGTCCTCGACACCCATCGTGACAATCTCTTTCTTCAGTTTGACCTTGCTGCGATAGAACGGGTTGTCCGCGACAAAGGATTCTTTCGCCTCCAGCGCGGCGAAGCGCGCATCGCGGCGCAACCAGGCCAGCACCGCATCGATGCCTTCACGAGAACCGGCGATTGTGCCATTGATGCCCTCAGTGGCGAGTAACAGCGTGCCGCGTACAGCTTGATCGAGCATGAGTTTGAGCAGGGGTTGGCGAAAATCGGCGAAATCGGGGAAATCCGCGAATCTATAGAGTGCGGCGACCACCACGGGCGCCGCCGCGTCTGGCGTCGTAGAGACAGACGTCTTGGAAATAGACATAGTGCTTCCTGTTTGCAAGACGGAACGTAAATCCGCAGCAAAGTTGTGAGCGTGCATTGTAGCGAAAAGCGGGATTCGAGTAAAAACGGTTTCCGTCTGCAGTCGTGCAGGTGATAATTGCTGTTTTCGCTGCACCAGCGCGCACGATATTACGGAAAACTATGGATTCTAACTACATGAACTGGTTCCTGAGCAGCCTCGTCCTGATCGCCTATCTGTTCGGTTCAGGTACCACTTCGCGGGTCCTGACCCGCATCGGAGAGCGCAAGATGGCGGCGCCGAAGCGCGCGAAGTACATCTCTAAAGTGTTCAATTTTGCGATCGCGTTGCTGTCCCTGTTCATCCTGTTTTTCATTTGGGGCGTGGACTACCACGGCATATTGGTGTTCGGCTCGTCGGTGCTCGCCATCGGCGGCGTCGCCCTGTTCGCGCAGTGGTCGATTCTCAGCAACCTGACGGCCAGCATCGTCATCTTCTTTTATTACCCTGCTCGCATCGGCGACCGGATACGCATCGTCGATGGTGACAATTCCCTGGAAGGCACCATTATCGACATCACCATGTTTCAGGTGCTGATCGAAGATGACGGTTTGAATCTCATCAATTATCCGAACAATCTGCTGATTCAGAAGCCCTTGATCAAATTGGACGCCGGCCACCACCACCCGCAGGCGTAGCGCTGATAGCGCTGGCAACAGAGAGAAAAAGATCAGTCGGTGACGACGGGCAGATGGCCGGGAGCACCCCACTCCGCCCAGGAACCGTCATACACGGACAGCCGGTTATATCCGGCGAGGTTGGCGGCCAGCGTGAGCACGCAGGCGGTGAGTCCCGAGCCGCAACTCGTAATCACGCGCTGTTCAGGCTGCGCCAGATTCGCAAACAGCGACTGCAACTCGGCCACCGGTTTCATCCTGCCACCCTCCAAAACGTCCGGAAACGGCAGGTTTTTGGCGTTGGGCATGTGACCACTGCGCATGCCAGGGCGAGGTTCAGGGGCCGTGCCATGAAAGCGGCCAGCGGAACGGGCGTCGAGGATCTGGCAGGAGGAATCGTCCAGCGCAGCCAGCACCACTTCAAAATCACAGAAGAGGTCCGGGTCCAGGCTGGCAACAAAGTCGCCCTGTGCAGCGCTTGCCAGACTATCGGTAACGGGCAAGCCGGCGTCGATCCACGCCGGCAATCCGCCGTCCAGAACGGCGACGGCGGCATGACCCATGGCCCGGAACATCCACCAGGCACGCGGGCTCGCATAGACACCCACATCGTCATACACGACGATGACGCTGTCGCGATTGATGCCCAGCTTGCGCACTTCCTGTTGGAAATGCTCCGCCGTCGGCATCATATGCGGCAAGGATGTGCCGGGTTTGCAGATTGTCTTGTCGTAATCGAAGCGCCGCGCTCCGGGGATGGCCCGAAACGTTGCGCCTGCATTCAGCGCCTGAAACCCCGGCACCACAGGCGGCACCGACGCATCAAGAATTACCAGATTGGGGTCACCCAGGTGTCGCTGCAACCAGTCAACGGAAATTAGCGGCGAGGTGATTTCTGGCATTGGAATGAAGCACTCTTCCGAATAACGAGCGTTAGAGCTGTGCGAGGAACTGCCGCAGCTTGGTCTTTACCTTGGCACTGTTGTCGGGCCCAAGACGAATCAACTGCTTGTTCACAGCGGAAAGGTTCTCAATACTGGCATCGGCATACAGGAACATCACCGAAGGTTTCACGAGCTGATAGGGTCCTGGCACTTCGCTCACACTCAGCACCCGATTGATGGCTGTGCGCAGCGTGTCGTCGAAATTCACGTCCCGAAAGCCGATTTCGGCATAGGCCTGTTGCAACAGGGGAGACACCGTTCGGTACAACAGCATGGCCTGATCAGTATCAAGTGCCACGAACGCATCGACAAACTGGTCGAACCGGTTGTGGGCACTGCTGTTCATGGTGTACAGATTATCGTCCACGTTCGTAACTGGCATTTCCTGTCCTATAGGTCGATAGGGCAAGCCCGTTTGCGGGAAGCTGCCGCGGCTGACGTTGTCCACGAACACGACGAATTTGCGGAGCATCTGCTCGTTGGTCAGCAGTCGCAGCAGAGTCGCCCCGTTTTGCACCGCACGCAGCCCGTTGGCGATAAAATTATCACTCTCCCCCAGCGACGGCAGTTCGATGTCGGCCACGACAGGAGCCGGCGCTTGAACTTCTGCCGGTTTCGGTGCCACCGTCGCCGGCGCGCTCGTTGTTGCGGTAACAGATTCGGGCGGGGGAGCCAGTTGGGTACTCGGCAGTGGAGCGGGCGTTTCGCGAACCACCGGTTGCAGGGTCGGCGGCGGAATCGCCACCGTAGTAGTACCCGCGGGCGCTTCGAACGTCGCCGCGAGATAGACCAGATACAGCAGGGTAAGCACCGCGACCGCGGCAATTGCCCACAAGCCAGTCTTGGACATGGATTCACTCCGCTCAAAACAGAAGGCGGTCATTCTGGCACAGGGTCAGGAGCGCTACAACCGAAGCGGACAAAATCATGGAACGGACAGAAAGTGCCCGGATTCTGCCATGATTGTGCTGGATCTCTTCACTGCAGAAGGGCTAACGAAGAACGGGTGCCAGAGCAAGCTCTGACACCCGTCGGGGTCTGGCTGGTAAAACCTGGTTCTAGATCTTCGGAAAACCCAGTTCTTCCATGGTTCTCGTCAGATCCTTGCCCGCCGTTGCCGGGTTGGTTTCCTTGTCAATCTTCAACACGATGCCTTCGGCACTGATGTAATAAGTCCAGCGGTTGTTGAAACCGCGTTCACCCAACACACCGTACGCCGTCGACATGGCCTTGGTGGGATCCGCCATAATCGGGAATCCTGCCTCATGCTCTGCCGCAAACGCCGTGTTGTCTTCCAGTGTGTCTACACTGGCCATAAAGTAAGCAACGTCGAAACTTTGAATTTCTTTGGCACTGTCACGCAGCGCTTTACATTGCATGGTTCATCCGCCGGTGAAGGCTTTGGGAAAGAAGGCAATGACTACGGGTCGCACGCCCTTGAACTGGGACATGGTGTAGGTCTTGCCATCGGATGCCTGCAAGGAAAAATCCGGGGCTTGATCCCCGACTTCCAGTGCAGCCACAAGCTGGCTGCCGAGTGCTACGGCCGCAACGAGTGCGGATAGCAACAGCCGACTGAGCCGGTTGATGTACTGAGACATACTCTCCTCCATTGATTGCGCAAACTCAGCCTGGTCGAAACCCGGCTGACCCCACTTTTGTACTCTTAGTTGCAACAAATTACCAGTAATTCCGGCAGTCCCGCCGAATTGAAGAAAGCGCGACCTAGAACAGAGAGCGGCGTCGGGCCACGCGTTGAAGTTGGATGGATTCGGTCTGCAATTCGGCGATGTGGCTGTCCAGTGCCGCCCGCTGTTCAGCGGTGAGAGCGACGCTTGCGGCCGAGATCGCCTGCAATTTGTCGATGGACCGTGTCACCTCTCGAGTGTACTGAGTCACGGCAATCTGCTTGGCATCCTGTTGCGACTGGCGATAGCGCGGATTTTCCACTTGCACGCTGAAGCACTGGCGCACAACCTGCCCTTGTGAATTCAATCCGTTCTGGCAACGGGTCTCGGTGACATACTGCGACACGGTCCCTTGAAAGGCAGTAAACGGCGTCATCGCCGCCATGCGGGCGAGCGAAATGTCGGCGATGGATTCGCCATACAGCAATTGCAACAGGTCTTCCTGACTCGCCTCCGATTCGGTCTCCAACCGGGCTATCACCTTGTCATAAAACGCACTCAGGTCTTCAGTCTCCCGAATCAGCGTGCGGCTGTTCATCTGCAGCAGATTTTCCTTCACGACACGCAACTTCCAATCGCCATATGCCGTCGCCGCGAGCAGGTAAGGCGCATCTTTGATCTCGTAGAGACGGGTACTGATGTGATAGGCGAGGTGTTGCAGCTTGTCGACCTCTTCCCAGTCCTGTCGTTGCTGGTTGGCTTCGATCAGCTTCTGGATCACCGGCAGCTGTTCCTCGCCGTACAGGCCGTAGCTGATGCGCGCGATCTGCAGGGCCGATGTGTACTGCGCAATCGCGCTCTCGTAGTCGCCGAGATTGAGGTAATAGGCGCCGAAGTCGGCATAGGCCTCGGCGAGTTGGGGACTGTAGATGCCAAACTCACTCTGCATTTCTTCAATCGCCTGAGTACGCTCGCTGCGCTCGCGCGCGAGTTCAGCGGCATCCACCGCCGGCACCTCCGGCACATCCACCGGGTCTGGTGCGACCTCCTGCGGGATGGTTTCGGCAGCCGAGGGAGGTATCTCCTGCGCCACCGCGGCGTAATTCCAGGCCACGCCGGCGAGCAGCAGCCCCGGAATGCCCGCGAATTTCAGGAATTGTGTCAGCCGCTGCATGGCCATTGCGTCTTCCAGTCTCTGGACCGCCCCTACGGCGATCCGTTCTGGGGTGTTATACCCCGTTCCGCCTGAATTGGCACTGAATGCTGGTGCTCAGTTGCTTCAGATTCTGCGCTCATTCTGGGGTCGGCCGGGGCAGAGTCAAGGGGGAATGGCCTGACAGGCTGCCCTGGTTATCGGTCTGCCACTCGCCCCAAGTGTCGTGCTAGTATCGGCTTCACACAAGAGCCAGCAGCAGGCAATGCACAATGGCCAAACGCAGCAAGACGCGCAAACTCAATCGCATCCAACTGTTCCTGTTGTCGGCACTCACCGGCGCACTGATAGCCACGTTGCTCTTGCTGGCCTCCAGCTTTATTCCCGATCGTCCAGCTCTGCCCCGACTCAATGACGTGCGTCTGGTAGAGGCGGCACAGGCAGATGATCTGACCCAGGTTCGTTCCTTGCTGGCGAGTAATGTGTCGCCCGACTCCACTTACGGCGATGGCACTGCTGCCCTGCACTGGGCCACGCAGTCGGCTAACCTGGCGATGGTACAAACGCTGCTTGCTGCCGATGCCAATGCCGACATCCGCAATGAACTCGGTGTCACGCCGCTGTGGCTGACCGCCGAGAATGGCAGTGACACTCTCGCGCAGGTTCTGCTGGAGGCTGGCGCAGACGCCACAGTCGCCCTTCCCTCGGGCGAGACGGCGCTAATGATGGCGGCGCGTAGCGGTAATCCGGCGTTGGTGGAAATGCTCCTGGCTCACGGCGCGGTGGTTAATGCCGCGGAAACCGAGCAGCAACAGACAGCACTCATGTGGGCGGCCGCGCAACGCCACCCCGACGTGGTTGCAGTCCTGCTCGCCCACGGCGCCGACGTGTCTGCCCGCAGTGCCACCTGGATTGAGGTCGCGCAACCTGCCGGTGCCATTCCGGCGGTTCGCGACGCCATCTACGAAATCGTGCAGGGCGGTTACACCGCCTTCCTGTACGCGGCGCAACAGGGAGATATCGCCGTCGCCAGGCAACTGCTCGCCGCAGGTGCCGATGTCGATGACAAAGCGGCCGATGGCACAACGGCGCTGGTGATCGCCGCACACAGTGGCCACAGCGAATTCGCCCGCTTCCTCCTCGATAACGGCGCCGACCCGAATCTGGCCGGCGCCGGCTATTCCGCCTTGCATATCGCCATTCCACATCAGGATCTTTTGCTCGTCGAAGCCCTCATCGCCCATGGCGCCAATCTCGATGCCAAGGTCCTGAGCCCGACACCAGCGCGTCGGGACAGCCGTGACTTTGCCATTCGCGAACAGCTTGTCGGGACTACGCCGGTGTGGATTGCAGCCGTCTATCGCCAGAAGGACATTCTGCAGGCGCTGATAGACGCCGGTGCCGACACCGGATTCATGACGGAGTCGCGGGATACCTTGCTAATGCTTGCCATCGACGGCCGCGAACCCTTCTTCGAGGAAGAGACACGCGGCATTGCCGATCCCGGCGAACAGGAACGTCGAGCTCTGGAGATGATCGCCTATACACTGGAATTGGGTATCGACATCAATGCCCGCAATCGCAATGACGATACCGCGCTGCACAAGGCAGCCGCCCGCGGTTATGACTCAATAGTGCGTTTTCTGGCCGAGAATGGCGCGGAACTGGAAGCGGTCAACACACGAGGGGTAACGCCGCTGGCGAATGCCTTGCGTTTACGGGGTCGCGGTGTCGGCCAGAGCGCCGCCGCGAATGAATCTACTGCTGAACTGCTACGCTCTCTGGGCGCCACGCTCTGAACGAATGCCGCGCTAACCGATCGGAAGTGCCTCGACGCTGTTGCCAAGGCGTTCCACGTGCACACCCATCGCATCCATAACAGTTACCATTAGGTTTGCCAGCGGCTCGTCGCGGGTGAATTGCAGATGGCGACCACCCTTGATCCCGAGATTCGTTCCGCCCGCGAGCAGGATTGGCAGGTTGTCATGCTTGTGAACGTGGCTGTCCGAGATACCACTGCCATAGAGCAAGAGGGTATTGTCGAGCAGACTGCCCTCAACATCAGCCGTCGCATCGAGACGCTCGAGATAGTAATTGAAGAGACTGACGTGGAAAGTGTTGATGCGCGACATCGTCTCTATCTTTACCGGATCATAGGCGTGGTGCGAGAGCGGATGGTGTGCCTCTGCGACGCCAATCTCGGAATACGTGAGGCTGCTCTGCTCGCGACCCAGCATGAAGGTGATAACCCGCGTGAGGTCGGTCTGATAGGCGAGCAGTTGCAAGTCGAACATCAGTTTTGCGTGTTGTTCATAATTGGCAGGAATGCCCGACGGGCGGTCGACGACCGGCAAGGCCTTGTCCTGTTGCTCCTCGGCCTTCTCCAAACGGCGCTCGGCGTCGCGCACGCCATCGAGGTACTGATTGATCTTGTCCTGATCGGCGGCGCCAACTTCGCGCTTGAGATCATTGACAGTGCCTAACACCGAATCGAGGATGCTGCGACCATTCCGGATTCGTAGCTGGCGAGCCTGCGCATCGGTACTCTCGCTATCACCAAACATGCGTTCGAATACGATACGTGGATTATTCTGCATCGGCAGCGGTGTGGTGGCGTCACGCCAGGCGATGGTATTGGTGTAGATGCAGGCGAAACTGTTGCTGCACTGCCCCGAGTTCCCCCGATCTTCCATCGCCAGCTCCAGCGACCCGAGTTGGGTGTGCTGGCTGAATTCACGGGCTACGATCTGGTCCATTGACACGCTGCAGCGGATGTCAGTCTCTCCGGTATTGCCTACCGAGCCAGTCAGGAACGGGGCAGAACCACCCGCGTGAGGGGCGTTGTCCCAGGGCAGCTTGAGCCCGGAAATGGGCAGAATCCTGTCGTGAAAACTCGCCAGCGGGCGCATTACCGGTGTCAGCTCGAATCCGGCTCCCGTTGTAGCAGGTGTCCAGTATTCCATCGCCATGCCGTTCGGAATGTAGACCACGCCGAGTCGCTTCACCGGTGCTGCCGTGGCTGCCTGTGCGGTGAGCGCCGGGACCATCGCGTCAAGCAGCGGCAGCGAAAGCGCGGTACCGAGACCTTTCAACAGGGTCCGACGAGGTAAACACTTCTTCGTAATAATCATCAGAGACTCTCCTCGGCCACAGCCAGACCCGCATCAGCTGACTCCGCCCGCCGCATTTGAAACGCCGGACTCAGCACGATGCCCTTCACGAGTGCCGACCAGCGATAATCCTCCGGCGCCGCGTCTCGCACAATCTGGCGGATGGTCGGACGGTCGAAATACTGTAAGCCCCGTCCGAGTGCAAATGCCAGTAATTTTTCAGTGACGGTTTCAGCAAACAGTGGCGCGTCACTCACCAGATGATCATGGAGACCCAGCACACCCTCGAATTTTATACCGTTTGGTAAGATCCCCGACGCATCGATTACACTGCCACCCTCGCTGATGCGACGCCAACTGCCGATCGCATCGAAGTTTTCCAGGGCAAAGCCGAGCGGATCCATGGGAGCATGGCAACTGGCACAAACCGGATTGCGGCGATGCTCTTCAAGCCGCTCCCGCACAGACGCCGGTTGTCCCTGCTTGCCGCTGTCGGGCAGGGCCGGCACGTTGGGCGGAGGTTCAGGCGGTGGCGAACCGACTATGTTCTGCAGTAACCATTTGCCGCGCAAAACCGGTGAGGTGCGATTGGCATAGGAAGTCACCGTCAGCAGGCTGCCCTGCCCCAGCAACCCGCCACGGATATCGCCGGCGGCGAATTCAACCCGGCGGAAGTGTGGGCCATAGATACCATCGATGCCGTAATGGCGAGCGAGGCGTTCATTGACGAAGGTGTAATTGGCATCCAGCAGCTCGATGACACTGGCATCATTTTCAATCGTGTGCGCGATGAACAGTTCGGTTTCGCGAAGAAAGGCCTCGCGCAGATTCTCATCGAATTCGGGGAAGATTTCGGGATCCGGCAAGTGTGTTTTCAGATTGCGCAACTGCAGCCACTGGGCTGCGAAATTTCGGACCAGCGAATCCGCCGCGCGCGGATCATGCAGCAAGCGCTCAACCTGCCGGGTCAACTCAGAGGGCTCGGAGAGTCGGCCTGCGATGGCTGTTTCCAGCAACTCGGCATCCGGGATTGTGCTCCAGAGGAAGAAGGACAGCCGTGAAGCCAGCTCGATGTCGCTCACCGCGTAGGTCGCATCCGGCAGGATGCCGGCAGGATCGTGCTCAATGCGAAACAGGAAATTTGGATCGACCAGCAGCCGTTCGATCGCGCGTTGAATGCCGGATTCAAAATCCTCTCCTTCACCATAGAACGTGAGCAAAGTATCGAGCTCTGAGTCTGTGACTGGCCGCCGATAGGCGGTGGTGGCGAGATCGGCAAGAATGTCACGGGCACAAGCCCGGGCGTCGGAGGATTCCGCGGGTTGGCAGCTGAAAATACGACGACGACTGGGTGTATTGCCCGGCTGGTAGGTCTCGAGGGGTCCGGTGATTGTCACCAGATCGACCGCGGCATTGCCGAAGTAGCGTTGCTCGGTGGCGAGAGCATAGCTGGTCTGTCGGGGCTGCAAGATGCCGGGCTGCTCGACGAGATTGCGCACGAAGGACACCGTCAACTGTTGCGGACCCGCCTTCGCCTCGAATTCAACGAATAGCTTGTCGTCGGCATGGTGCATGTAGTCTTCCCATTCGGGATCCATCATGATGTTGCCGGCATAGCCCTCTGGCGATGCCATGCCTGGCGCCTCCCCTCCAACCTGGAAGCGCTGCAGTAACGCCCCGTTGAGGCGAATATCCAGCGTGTGTTTACGACCCATGCCGCGCAGGTAATCGTTGTACTGCGTCTGCAGGTCGACCTTGACCCGATAGCGACCATCCACTGGAAAATAGTGTTCCACTACCGTGCCGCCCCGCGATCCGAAGGGCAGGCGCGGATCGGTGCGTTCATCCTGAATCAGGTTGAGCGGCACCTTGTAATTGTCGATCGAAGGCGTGGCAGGAGCGATGCCAACCGCGAGGCGACTGATCTTGCGCGCAGCGAGCAGATAGCGCTCGAGCAATACCGGCGACACTGACAGCATGGCTCCGTTATTATCGAAACCGGCATCGAAAGTGTTGTCCCCGGGCAACATTTCCTCCACATCGACCGAGATCGCCAACAGATCCTCGATGGCAGCCTTGTATTCGTAGCGATTCAGTCGATGGAAGGTTTCCGTGCGTCCGGGGTTGGGAGCGACGCGCGCGGCGGTATCAATTTGCTGCTGCATCCAGCCGATCATGACCTGATAGACGGCTTCGTCCGGGCGCGGGCTACCCGGCGGGGGCATGGCGCGAGAGCGCAGTTTGCGCATCACCCGCTCCCACACCTCGGCATCCTGGCTCAGCGCGGACATATCCAGCCCTTCAAGAATGACCCCGGCATTGTTGAATTGTGAGTTATGGCAGGCGACGCAATACTGATCGACCAGCGCCCTGTATTCGGTGGCGCCCGGCTCGGCCTGGCCTAAGGCAGCGGGGCAGAAAACACTGCACAGCGAGGCTAGCACCAGCGCTTGCAGGTGGTTGCGAACGAGCATTGGGGCGAAGGATGGCATGGCAGAATTCGTGTTTTTCCTGCTCTTTTAACTGCTTCTGGTGTGCGCTTTCCGGGTCTGGCAGCGAGCGTAATATCGACGCCAAATTCGGGTCAAAAACCGGGTGAATCAGACCGCGACCGGTTAGGACGAGCCTGATTGTAGTACAAAAATCCCGCTTGCGGGACAAATCCTTGGTGTGCAGGGCAGGTACTGTTG
The DNA here is from genome assembly GCA_023257655.1 of Pseudomonadales bacterium. Classification (GTDB taxonomy): domain Bacteria; phylum Pseudomonadota; class Gammaproteobacteria; order Pseudomonadales; family Pseudohongiellaceae; genus UBA9145. Next base: position 78,465 of record JALRBQ010000014.1, on the reverse strand, counting down.
GATCCTCTGCCAGATGTGAGTCCGGCAGGACCGAACAATCGCTCTGTCGTTGCAGTGTTTGCGCGCTCAACGGGCGCATGACAAATGCAGATGGCTGCGTTAATCTCGGGACAGTTTGATCCGATCCCAGCTGCCAGTAGTGCGATCAGAGCGCTGTTTTATATTGAAGAGGTACCAATAATGACAAGAAAATCCCAACTCATACGCAGTCTGTTCAACGCCCGATCTTTGCTGAAATCCCTGTTGCTCACCAGCTTGATGCTTCCGGCCGGCGCCTTCGCCCAACCAGAGGATGTTGAGTGGGTAACCCTCGGCAGTGATTGGGGCCATACCCGCTACTCTCCGGCCAACCAGATCAACAAGGACAATTTCAAGGACCTCGAAGTCGCCTGGACCTGGGACGGCGCCAGCTTCGAAGCCCAAAGCGGCCGCTCTACTCCGAGCTATATTAATGGCCGACTCTACACAGTCGCAGGCGCGCGCCGCCATGTGATAGCTATCGATCCGAAGACCGGCACCACGATCTGGTCATACCGTGAACCCGATACACCCCGCTGGAACTACTCCATGCGCGCCGATTACGGCAAGGGCGTGGGCTACGGGCAGATCGATGGCCGCGATGTCATCTACATCATTTCGCCTGCGTTCTTCCTGACTGCTCTGGACGCCGAGACTGGCGCGCCCATCGAAGGCTTTGGCAAACCAGTGCCTATTCCCGGCTTCCCGAAGACCGGCGTGGTCGATCTGCTGGCAGATCTCGGTCATCCCTACGATCCATATGAGGGGCTGCCGCTCGAACGCGGCTACATTACCTCCTCGTCTCCGCCCATCGTCGTGAATGATGTGATTGTCGTGGGCAACTCGGCTGAGCAGGGCTATCACCAGTCTCGCATTGAAAACGTGCCCGGCGATATTCTCGGCTACAATGCCCGCACCGGCGAGTTCCTGTGGAAGTTCAACGTGATCCCGCAGCCCGGCGAGTACGGACACGAGACTTGGGAAAATGACGCCTGGACCTACACCGGCGACATCTCCTCCTGGGCCCCGATCTCTGCCGACCCGGCCCTGGATCTCGTCTACATCCCGACCAATGGCGTTACCATCGACTACTATGGCGGCCATTCTCCAGGCGACAACCTCTACGGCACGAGCCTGATCGCACTGGATGCGAAAACCGGCCAACGGGCCTGGCACTTCCAGATGGTGCATCACGATATCTGGAACTATGACACCCCGACGGCGCCGATCCTGCTGGATGTGAACACCGCGAGTGGCCCGACGCCGATCGTGGCCCAGGCCACCAAGCAGGGCTATGTCTATACGTTCGATCGCCGCACCGGCGAACCGATCTGGCCTATCGTGGAAACACCGATGCCACCATCGACCGTACCCGGTGAGAAACTGGCAGCAACCCAACCGATCCCGACCAAGCCGGCTCCCTTCGAGAAAGTCGGCGCAAGCATCGACTATCTCGCCGACTTCACTCCGGAGATTCGTCAGCAGGCGCTGACGGCTGTCGCCAACTACAACCTGGGTCCGGTATTCAATCCGCCCATCCAGCGCGGCCATCCGTCCGGCAAGATCGCCTCTTTGATGTGTCCTTCCGGCGCGGTGAATATCACCCACCCTCCGGTGGCTGATCCGACCTCCGGTGTGATGTACATCATTTCTACCTATAACTGCAGCTCTCGTCAGCTGGTTACCGGTGAAGAGGCCGACACCTACTACGAGGCTCCAACTGGCGTCACGCTGTCCCGCTACGCGGCAGCCAATGGCGGTCCATCACCGCGACACCCGGCTGGCATCCCGCTGTGGAAGCCGCCGTATAGCCGCATCACCGCCATCGACATGAATACCGGTGACGAACTCTGGATGCGCCCTGCCGGTTACACACCGCAACGCATCATCGACATTCTCGCCGACAAGGGTGTCGATCCCGGTAATACTGGATCCGGCTCTGTTGGTCCGATGGTTGCCACTGCCTCGCTGCTGATCTATGGCAATATCGACAGCGCCGGCACACCGATGCTGTATGCGCTCGACAAGATGACCGGTGAAGAAGTTGCCGCGATCGAAGTTCCCGCTATCAGCCGTTATGGCATGAGCAGTTGGGTACACGACGGACACCAGTACATCATCATGCAGACAGGTAGCACGCTGACCGCCATGGCACTGCCTGGCGCAGCACCTGCCGCTGGCGCTGCGCACTAGTCAAGCGTGTAGCGACGAAGGATTTCATGTCCGCGATCAGTCACCACTGATCGCGGATATCGAATCCACCGCGCAGGTCTGACGAGAACTCATCCTGCAATTCATGCAAGTCAACGTATCGAGGAGTTATTCGATGAAGAAGAAATACCTGTTGGGATCAATCGCCCTGTTAGCGGCGACCGCCTCCTTCACAACCCTGTATTCCCAGGACAATGCGATGAGCTTTTTCATCACGAGCGCCGGTTCTGGTGATGGCGCAAACCTTGGCGGCCTGGCCGGTGCCGACGCGCACTGTGCCAATCTGGCGCGGGCCGCTGGCTCACGCGGCAAAACCTGGCGCGCCTATCTGAGCGTCAATGCCGCCGGCGACCAGCCAGCAGTAAATGCCCGTGACCGTATCGGCTTCGGGCCGTGGTATAACGCAAAGGGCGTGATGGTGGCAGAGAACCTGAATCGTCTGCACAGCGAGTTTATGGACCTTGGCAAACAGAATTCCCTCACCGAGAACGGCACCGTCGTGAATGGTCGCGGCGATACGCCAAACCAGCACGACATTCTTACCGGCTCCACCCTGGATGGCCGCACCATCGACGATGGCATGGACCATACGTGCAGCAACTGGACCAGTAACGGCGAAGGCTCGGCTCAGGTCGGCCACTTCGACCGTCAGGGAGGCGGCCAGAATCCGACCTCCTGGAACAGCGCCCATGCTTCCCGCGGCTGCAGTCAGGCCGATCTGGTGGCAACCGGTGGTGCGGGTTATTTCTATTGCTTTGCGATCGACTAAACAGCTTTCCACAAGGCAAGACACCAACGAATGGTGCCGCTGAACAAGCTGCACCATTCTTTTTTTCCGGCTTCCTGCAGGAGTGAAATCGATGAAGCTGTATGGCATGGCACAGTCCCGTTCCTTTCGTGCACTCTGGGCACTGGAAGAGAGCGGGCTCGCGTACGACTACGTTCCGGTTAAGCTGCTGACCGATCCCGCCGCTCCGGACAGCGCCCAGAATCCTGACTACCTTGCACTCAATGTGCAGGGCAAGGTCCCTACCCTTGTCGATGGCGATCTGATTCTGACTGAGAGTGCGGCAATCGTGAACTACATCGGCCGCGCCGCACCGGCAGCCAACCTGATACCGCGCGATGATACAACCCTGATGGCCCGTTATGACGAACTCTTGTTCTTCATACTCGCGGAACTGGAACAGCCGCTGTGGAGCAATGGCAAGCACCGCTTCGCCCTACCCGAGGCTCAGCGTATCCCCCAGATGCTGGAGACTGCCAAGTTTGAATTCGCCAAGGCCATCAAGACCTTAGACCATCTGTTAGGTGATGGGCAATACGCGATCGGTGACACGTTCACGATGGCTGACATCCTGCTCGCTCAGACCTTCAACTGGGCGATCCGCTTCCAGTTCGACGTGCCCGAGCACTATGTCGCCTTGCGCGAACGGCATTACGCCCGTCCTGCGGCGCAGCGCGCCCTGCAGGTTATTGCCTGATTCCATGTCCTTCAGTGTGCTGACAAAACTGTTCAAGCGCGCCCACTGCCTTGTCTGTGTGATTGCAGGCACCGTGCTTGTTGGCAGTACCCTTGCCAGCGCCCAGCCCGGCAGCGAGCCCGAGATCCAGGCGAACAGTGCAGATGGGCATCTGCTGCAGGCGTTGCAGGGACCTGCCCGGGAAACGGCGGCGCTCTGGCACTTCGGCATGACAGTGCAGATGGAGAATGGCAGCTATGTCGTCACCTCCCTGCTGAACGATTACCCCGCTGAACGTGTTGGCATCCGCCGGGGAGACAAATTGCTAAGCCTCAATGGCATGCCTTTCCAGCCAACCGGGGTGCTAACCGGCGCCGAGGCAACCACGCTAGAACTCGAGCGTGAAGGGGAACGGCTGACACTCTCACCGACACCGGTATTCGAGAACCTGAACGACAGCCGCCGCAGCGCTTTCCTCAACAGCATTCAGGAATTCAGTGCCGGTAACAAGACAATCGCCTACATTCACCCCTGGAGCCTGTCCCGCAACCTCAATGATGTACTCGGCTTCATCCGCGTCATCGCCGAGCTCGCCCTGAGCGATGGCCTGATTCTGGACCTGCGCAATAGCTATGGGTATCTGAGCATCCAGCACCTGGACAGCTTCCTGCCTTCACGCCGCGACTTATTCGAACTCACTGGCCCCGGCTCAGTCCACACGCGACTCGAACGAGATGCCAGCCCCTTGCGAGATCGCCCCTACGGCAAGCCTGTTGCCGTGCTCATTGACGCCACCACGGCCGGCGGCGCTGCCCTGCTCGCCTATCAATTGGCGAAGCTGGACCGCGTGACGACTGTGGGAGAAGCCATCGATACGAGTCTGCTGGAATACATTTTTGTAGCCGAACCGGCACCTGGTCGTTACGAACAGCTGGCAAGCCCGGGCGCGATCGACAATCAGCCCCTGGGTGCCTTCCATGTCGAGCCGAAACTGCTCATCCCCTACCCCCTCAGCCAGTCCACGCGCAGCGATCCTCAATTCGAGGCCGCATTCAATGTGCTGCTGGGGCGAATCTAGCGGCGTTTTATTACTTTCTCTTTTTTTGCTTTTCGTTTTTCCCTTTTCGTTTTTCGTTTTTCGCTTTCCGCATTACGTATCTAAGCTTATCGGGATCACTATCCCGCCAGCCTGGCGCTGCGCTAAAACCCGGTCGGCTCCTGCCAGCGCAAGTCCTGATAGTTGAATCCGCTCTCTATGGTTGGCTTCACGATACGAAAATACGGGGAGAGATCGAAATCTCGTGGAGTAAAGTGGGTGAAGTGGCGCCTGTAGAACTGGGGAACCTCGCCATCCTTGCCGGAATCACCGCTGCGACTCGGCAGAATCGGATAGTTTATCGACTGATAGGTTTCAGCGATCAGCGTTGAGCAAATTGCCCGAGTGGGTTCACCACTGCCGAGGCTGAGCATCGCGCGGCGATAACGGTTTGGCACCGCAGGTTTCTGCACGACATAGCGTATCAGATCAAACACATTACGCAGATCGTATTTGAAGCCGAGCTTCGACCGGGCAAATTCCACCAGCTTGTGCGTATCCTCCGGGGACAGGTTCACCGGCCGGCAGATGCGCAAGTTGAAACTCGCGAAAAAATCCAGATTGATCAGACGTACCCCTTCTTTCAAGTCTGCTTCGATAAGATTGAAATCAGAGCTCTTGCCGCCCGGCTCTCCCACATAGAGACAGGCGTGTGACCAGGAGGATTGTGTGAGGTACTTGATTGCCGTGCTGATGCGGCTATTGCCCTCTACGAGCAGGATATCGCCCGTTTGCATCGTCGCCGCCACGCCTTCGATCGAAATAGTGTCCAGGCGTTGATAGCCCGGCAGGGATTTGGTCAGGAACGTGGCGAGGTGTTCGCCGATGGCTTTATTGATTGGATTCAATTCGACGACTTCTTATGGGCTCGGAAAAATCAGGTATACTAGCGGGCCGCGCAAGCATAACGCACAGACCGCACACAGTGTAATCGAATCAACGGGAGTATGAAAATGACCAAGGCCTATACCAAATTCTTCATCGATGGCAAATGGGTAGAACCGGCTGGAAGAGCGACGCTGGACGTGATCAATCCCGCCACCGAAGAGGCCTTCGCCACTATCAGCATGGGTACCGCAGAGGATGTGGATGCCGCAGCCAGAGCCGCCCGCGCCGCCTTCGCAGAATGGTCGCTGTCTACCGTTGAGCAACGACTAACGGTGATCCGCAACATCATCGCGGGCATGAAGGCCCGGGCCGATGAGCTCGCCACTGCAGTCTCCAATGAGATGGGGGCGCCGATGACTCTCGCCAAGACGGCGCAGGTGGGCAGCGGTCTTGGTCACTTCGCGACAATCATCAAGGTGCTCGAGAACTTCGAGTTTGAGGAAATTCGAGGCACGACACGCATCGTCAAGGAACCCGCTGGCGTCTGTGGCCTCATCACGCCCTGGAACTGGCCCCTGAACCAGATCGCCTGCAAGGTTGCGCCCGCAATCGCCGCGGGTTGCACAATGGTCCTGAAGCCAAGTGAGATCGCACCGATCAGCGGCTATATCCTGGCTGAGATCATCGCAGAGTCCGGCCTGCCGGCCGGCGTCTTCAATCTTGTTAACGGCGACGGCCCAACTGTAGGAGCGGCAATCTCCGCGCATCCTGAAATCGATCTCGTGTCATTCACCGGCTCCACGCGCGCCGGTCGCGAGGTGGCAAGGGCTGCAGCCGATGGTATTAAGCGGGTAACACAGGAACTCGGCGGCAAATCGGCAAACATCATTCTGGATGACGCTCCCGATTTCGCCAAGGCGGTGAGTGGCGGCGTCATCGGCTGTTTCGTCAACAGCGGCCAATCCTGTAATGCCCCGACACGAATGTTAGTTCCTGCGGCACGCATGGCCGAGGCCATGGAAATTGCGAGGGCGGCTGTGGCCAAGGCTACAGTGGGTGATCCCAATGATGAGACGAAGCGTCTCGGCCCGGTCGTGAGCGAAGTGCAGTACAGAAAGATCAATGACCTGATCCAGAAAGGCATCGATGAAGGCGCTGAACTTGTCGCTGGCGGCACTGGCAGACCGGAGGGTCTCGAAAAGGGTTATTTCATCAAGCCAACTGTATTCGGCAATGTCACCAATGACATGACAATTGCTCGTGAGGAAATCTTCGGTCCTGTGCTGTCGATCATCGCTTACAAGGATGACGCCGATGCTATCCGCATCGCAAACGACACCGAGTACGGACTTTCAGGCTATGTATCCGGCGAGCCTGAACATGCGCGCCGCGTCGCCAGCCAGATTCGCACTGGCATGGTCCACATCAACGGTGCGCCAGCGGACAATGCGGCACCCTTCGGTGGTTACAAGAAATCCGGCAACGGCCGGGAATGGGGCCTGGAAGGCTTCGAGGAATTTCTGGAAACAAAATCCCTGTTCGGTGCCGCCTGATCCGGTCTACCATTCGGTCATAGAAAGGAAGTCATCATGCCAGTGAGTGTAAGCAAACCTGCCATCGATATTGGCATAATAGCGAACGACATCGAAGCCATGCTTGGCTTCTACCGGGATACACTTGGTCTTGAATTCGAAGCCGCTATCCCGATGCCGGGTGGTGGCACCATGAACCGATTCAAGGTCGGTGACAGTGTTGTCAAGGTGATTGCCCTCGACCCGAAGCCCACCGCCGTGGCAGCTCCTGGTGGCATTCGAGGCGCCACTGGTTATCGCTACTGGACAATTACCGTAAGCAATCTCAGCGCATGCCTGCAACACGTGGAAGACGCCGGCCAGAAGATCGTCGTTCCTGCCAAGGTGATCCGTCCCGGTGTCACGATCGCCATCGTGACTGATCCCGACGGTAACTGGGTTGAATTGCTGCAGAACGACTAGACCCCAGAGAACGATTACGCTGGATCGCGTCAACGAAGCGATGCACACAACGCATAATACGGGAGGCAACATGGCAGCATTACGATGGGTGCTCGCGGCGATAACCGTGGTTGGCAGTTCTCTGCTCACGGCAGCCGAGGGACCGCTTCTGAATCTGCCACTGCCCTCCCTGCCGGCAGATCAGGAGATGCTGGTATTGGAAGTAAACCTGGCGCCGGGCCAGGCTTCTTCTCCACATCGCCACAATGCCCACGTCTTCGTCTATGTGCTCGAGGGAGAGATCACCATGCAGGTCGCCGGCGGAGAACCGGTGATTCTGACTCCGGGCGAGATGTTCTACGGGAATCCGGAAAATGTTCACACCGTCTCGCGCAATAACAGCACGACCGCGCCAGCAAAATTTCTGGTGCATATTATCAAGACAATCGGCACCCCGGTGAGCACACCGGTCACGGGCTACCGACCCTTATGCGCCGCTACGGGAGTGCTGCATTCCCGGGTGCACGCTTTACAAACTGTCACGACAGGAATACCTTTTATCCCGTGTGCCATTAATCCAGGCACAGTCATTCCACAATCGCCTCTGGCGCATATGGAACACAGGAGAACAGCATGAAATCAATCACTCCGGTTACCGTCACCGCAACCTTGCTTGGCCTGAGTCTGGCCTTCACTTCCACTGCGAGTCTTGCGCAATCTGGCGCGCGCCCGGACCTCTCCGGCATCTGGACCAATGCCTCTCTGACCAACCTGACCCGGCCAACCGGTGTCGACAAGCTCATCGTCAGCCCCGACGAGGCTCGGCAGATTGCCGATGCTACTCCGATCGCGGGAATCGCACCGGGTGATTTTGACGCGAATATTCCTGTCGACGAGGAAACGGGTGCTCCACCCGAAGGCAGCTTCGACTTCGGGCTGCGCGGTTACAACTCGTTTTGGGTCGATCCCGGATCCAATCTGGCACTGGTCAAGGGTGAATTCCGTACCTCCTACATCATCGATCCCCCGAGTGGCCGCGTGCCCCGACTGGAAACGCCGAAGGTAACGTTTGCCGATCGCGGCTTTGGTCGCCGCTATCTGACCGGCAACGGCGATAATTCCGGTCCTGAGGCGCTGCCTCTGGCCGAACGCTGTCTGCTGGGATTCGGAAACACCGCCGGCCCGGGCATGATGGGCACGCTGTACAACAGTACTTACCAGTTCGTGCAGACTGACGACTATGTCGTGATTCTGGTCGAGATGGTGCACGACGCCCGCATCATTCCGACCTTCGCCACCGCCGCCGAGGCGCGCGCCAACCATCGACCGGATGTGTTAAACGCCTGGCTCGGAGATTCAACCGGTTGGTACGAAGACGGTACGCTGGTCGTGGAAACCATCAACATCAATCCACAGCAAATGGAACAGAGTTCGGTACCGATCTCAGCCGATGGCAAGATTACCGAGCGCTTCACGCGCTATTCCGAAGACGAGATCGTGTATCAGTTCACCGTAGACGATGCGAATCTCTATACGCAGCCGTGGACTGCCGAACTGAGCTTCCACGCCACCGATGGCCAGATGTACGAGTATGCCTGCCATGAAGGCAACTATGCGATGCCGGGCATACTGGCCGGCGCACGCCTGCTGGAAGCAGAGGCGCAAGCCAATAACTAGGCCATGCCCGCGCGAAACGAGCAGCGTTACACCGGCAGTTGTCATTGTGGGGCAGTCCGATTCGAAATCGTCAGCGATTTTCCGGAATTGACGACCTGCGACTGCTCCATCTGCCGGCGCAGGAATGCGTTAATGCTCAAGGTGCATGAGGATCGCTTCACACTGGTCGCGGGAGAGGAAGCCCTGTCCCGTTACCAGTTTCACACCCACACCGCCGTTCACTATTTCTGCAAGACCTGCGGTATCTATCCCTTTCATCGCAAGCGCACAGCGCCTGATCACTACGGCGTGAATGTATTCTGTCTGGAACACTTCTCCCCCGAGGGCATTCCGGTGCGCGCGACTGACGGCATCGGCATGGATTGAGCTGAAGAACCCAAAAAGAGTCGAGCTATGCCAACCAACAACAAGATCAATTATGTCGAATTCGCCGCCCGGGATATTGCCGCCACCAAAGCCTTCTTCCAGACCGTTTTCGATTGGCAATTCACAGACTATGGCCCCGATTATGTCTCCTTCGCCGATGCCGGCCTCGATGGCGGTTTCTACCGGGCCGATCTGGTCGCTGCCAGCGCCGCCGGCAGCGCGCTGGTGATTCTCTATACCGACGCGTTGGAGGCTGTCGAATCGAAGGTAGTGAGTGCAGGCGGCAAGATCACGAAACCGATCTTTGCGTTTCCCGGCGGTCGTCGCTTTCACTTCACCGAACCCAGCGGCAATGAACTGGCCGTCTGGACTGACGTGGGCCTCTGAGAATTTGACCCTGGACACAAACAGACCGTTCACCCTGCCTGAGAAAAACCACCATGAACTGGGATGCCGTTGCAGCACTGAGCGAGGCCGTTGGCGCGATTGGGGTGATCGCGTCCCTGATTTTCCTGATTGTGCAATTGCGTCAGAATACGAAGGCCATGCGGGAGTCGAATGTCCTCGAACGCGCCATGTTAATGGATCGGCATACCGACTCCGTTGGACGCTGGCGATCCTCGGTCGCGGAGAATGAGGGCCTTGCGACGATCTGGCACAAGGGACTCACCGATCAGACACTGTCGGACGTCGAAGGCATTCGCCTGAACAATCTCTTCATCAATTTTGTGAACACGCAGCGCTCCAATTTCGAGCGCGCGCTGGTTGTCGGTGAGCCCGGTATGGCGCAGCAGGCCAGCCGCAGCGTCGCCATCGAAATCGTCGGCGCCGATACTCTTTACACACTCTGGTTGCAGGCCAAGCCCTGGCACAGCCTGGCCTCGCCGGAATTCGTGGCACGGGTAGAGGGCTACATCGAAGAGCAACGGCGCGGGCCTACTGCTTTCAAGTCAGGTTCGTGGATACGCCGGGATGTGTTGGAGAAACGCACCGGCGATACCGACGACAGACACTAATATTACGAGCGGAGGAACAGGCATGATCGAGGGCGGATGCTTCTGTGGCAAGATTCAGTTCACGATCGACGAGAAGCAGGATGGCAGCTATCTGGTGGCGAACTGTCACTGCTCGATGTGTCGTCGCACCAGTGCCGCGCCCTTCGTCACCTGGATCATCGTACCACGGACTGCGCTGCACCTGCGCGAAGGCAACCCCGCCGTGCTGCATTCCTCCGAGAAAGGCACGCGGCATTTCTGTCGTGACTGCGGCACGCCGCTGTTCTTTCACACGACAGACCGGCCGCAAGACGTCGACGTTACCACCTGCTGCCTCGACAATCCGGACAAGTACGTGCCTACAGTGAATGTCTACGAGGAATCCCGACTCCAGTGGTTACCTCTGACCTGATGCGGTAATGTGTGCTCTGCCCTGCTACCACCGAGATCCGATCCATGCCTACCCTGATTCATCAACGTGTTCGTGAGTGCCAGGCAGGCACTTACCCGAAGAGTATCGCTCGTCTCAGCTCTGGCTGGGTCGTGTTGGGCGATGTCCAGTTTGTGCGCGGCTATTGCTTGTTACTTCCGGATCCGGTGGTCGCCAATCTCAATGCCATGCCTGAGCCCGATCGCAAGGTGTTTCTCTACGAGATGTCTGTGGTAGGGGACGTACTGCTTGAACTGACAGGAGCGCTGCGCATCAACTACGAGATGATTGGCAATGTGGAACCGGCGCTGCATGCCCACCTGTTCCCGCGCTATGCCGATGAACCGGAAACACTGCGGTTAAAACCGGTATGGTTCTATAACTGGGAACAGGCCCCCGGGTTTGATCCGGAGCGCGACGGCCCACTCATGCAAGCGATCCGGGAGCGACTCGTGACTCGCGGGCTCGTCATACCGGACTGAGTCAGGGCCGCGTCGCGAGACGTTTCTCCAGCCAGGGACCCAACGTCGACCAATCCATACGAAACATGTGAGGAGCGCCTTCAAGTATCTCAGCATCGAGATCGACACCGGCCGAGGTCAGGCTCTCGACAGTTTCGTTGAAGTTGTCTGCCCAGCCCAGCTGGTCGTCACCACCGATGCGCAAATACACGGAGAATCCTTTCAGGCTGTCGTTCTTCGTGCGGCCAGTTGAGATCGCCGGTACCGCGGCGACACCCAGATAACGATCGGGATCGCGGCGCGCGATCTCAAGTGCTGACATACCCCCATTGGACACACCTGCGAGCAGCACCTTACCCGCCGCCACCTCTTCCCGTTTCTCAAGCGTTCCGATCAGTGACGCGATCAGTGCATTGCTGGCCGGGCCGCGAAAGGAACGATTATCCGGCGAGATTGGCACCGCCACATACCAGCCTCGGGCCGCGAAGCCCGAACCCAGCCAGCGCGAAGTATCCGCAGAGATGGTGGCATTGCCCGGGCCACCGCCCATGAGGATGACCAGGGGATGGGGAGCTGTGCCTGTCGTAGGCGCCACGATGAAGACATTCAATACTGTGCCATCATCGAGTGTGATGCGCTCCTGCGCCTGCACGAGTGCAGCAGCACCGAGTGCGAAACCCACGCTCAGGCCCATCAGAATTTTTCGAAGTAACATTTTCGCCCTCCCGATTCCATCAAGGAAAGTGTGAGCTCGCGCAGCTACCGCCGCCTATTGCTGGCGCCTGCGGTAGATGTCCTGAAATTTCTCGTGCAGCCGGCGCATGCCACCGAGCCAACGATCGTAGTCATCAGTCTTGCGGCGCATATAAGTCAGGACTTCCGGGTGCGGTAACACCAAGAAGCGCTCTTCGGCGAGTGTGGCAACGACGGTTTCGGCCAGTTGCTCAGGCTCCAGCATGCCATCCAGTCCCGCCACTCCGCCATCACCATCGCCGACCGCAGTCATTTTCGTGCGCACCGCCTGCGGACACAAGACGGATACCTTGATTCCTCGATTGCCGTAGGTGATCGACAACCATTCAGCAAATCCGATGGCGGCATGTTTTGTCACAGAATACGGTGCCGAGCCAACCTGGCTTAACAGGCCAGCCGCAGAAGAGGTGTTGAGCAGATAGCCTTCTCCCCGCTCCAGCATGGCAGGCAATACGGCACGCGCCGCATAGATGTGGGCCATCACGTTGATGTCCCAGATCGTCTGCCATTGCGCATTGGAAACCGTCTCATCGCCGGCGGTAAAGATGCCAGCATTGGAACAGAACAGGTCGATCTGGCGAAAACGGGCAATGGCCTGTCGAACCAGTTCCTTCACATCGTCCTCGCGTCCGACATCGCAGCGGACAGCCAGAGTCGCGGAGATGGGCGCGAGACTGGCGGCGACAGTATCGATACCAGCCTGGTCGATATCCGATAACACGATGGCCTTCGCGCCTTCCCGGGCAAAGCGTTCGCACAATGCCTTGCCGATGCCACTGGCCGCGCCGGTTACTACTACTACTTTGTCTTTAATTTGCATGCTCTGTCCTGTTTGCGGGTGATATCAGGCGATCATTCGCTCGAGTCGATCACTGATGATGTGTTCGGCCTCTCTGACGATACGGGAAATCAATTCGGCGCAAGTGGGAATGTCGTCGATGAGACCAACGACCATGCCGGCCGACCAGATGCCCTTGTCGAGGTCACCGTCATTAAACAATTCCCTGCCCTTGACGCCGGCAACGAGATGCTTGATGTCTTCAAAATTGGTCTCACCCGCGCGCGCCTCGATGGCCATGACCTGTTCGGCGACACTGTTCTTGAACACGCGCGCGGTATTGCGCAGGGATCGATAAATCAGCGCGGTATCCAGCTCTGAAGCCTCCACCATCCGCTGTTTAACGTTGTGGTGAATCGGTGCTTCCTGGGTGACCATGAAGCGCGTGCCCATATTAATGCCATCTGCCCCCATCGCCAGAGCTGCAGCGAGACCGCGACCATCACCGAACCCGCCGGAGGCAAGAAAGGGAATCTTCAGGCGTCGCGCCGCCAGTGGCAGCAGAATCATGTTGGTCACATCATCTTCGCCCGGGTGACCGGCGCACTCGAAACCGTCCACGCTCACCATATCGCAGCCGATCTTTTCGGCTTTCAGCGAATGCCGGATCGAAGTGCACTTGTGGATGACCTTGATACCGGCGGCCTTGAACAACGGCAGGAACGGCTCCGGATTGCGGCCCGCTGTCTCTACGATCTTGACGCCGGAGTCGACGATGGCCTGCGCGTATTCTTCGTAAGGCACCGGTTTGATCGTAGGCAGAATCGTCAGGTTGACCGCGAAGGGCTTGTCAGTCATGTCACGGCAGCGTGCCACTTCCTTGAGCAGTGCTTCCGGAGTAGGTTGGGTGAGCCCGGTGATGATGCCGAGCCCTCCGGCATTGGATACGGCGGAGGCCAATTCCGCCAGCCCGACCCATTGCATGCCCCCTTGTACGACCGGATGCTCGATCCCGAGCAGTTCAGTAACCCTGGTCCGCATATGCCTTCTCTCCCCCCATCGGAATTACCGCTCGCGCGCCCGATTTTTCGGGTGCGCAGAGCAAAACGAGGGCTAGTTTACGTGCTCTGGCGACCGGGTGCAAAGACAGGGGATTCAAGGGCTTTTGTATGCTATATTGTGCCGCTTTCACGCTATCCGCCTAGCTGAAATCCCGGAGATTTGTCCGGGGGAACAAAAGGTCTGGAGGGTCTGGTCCGCGCTACTTTATTCCTGCGGCCGACTATTGAGACTACAAAAACCAAAGTATCGGGACAGCATCCTGGCCAGAGAGCCGAGACACAGGGATCGCCCCCGACGGAGTACGTTATCCCTACCTGGAGAGAGATATGATTCGCAAGTTACTGTTCACAGCGATCGCATTCAGCACGGCAGCAACGGCAGTTCCTGCACTGGCGCAAAGCGGTCGTGACGCGATCCAAGAGATCAAGGTTACTTCCAACAGCAGGCGGTCTGAAGGACTGTCAGACATCAATGCCGCTGTTTCCGTTTTGGGCCAGCAGGATCTGGATCTGATTGCGCACACCCACTACCAGGAAGCACTCAACCGCCTCCCCGGCGTCAATATTAATCGCAACAATGGCCAGGAGAGCCTGATCGCGATTCGCTCTCCCGTATTCACCGGAGGCGGCGCCTGTGGCGCATTCCTCACGGCCGAGAATGGTATCCCTCTGCGGTCGGCAGGCTTCTGTAACGTCAACGAGATGTTCGACGCGCATAGCGAAAACGCCGCCAGCATCGAGGTCGTCCGCGGTCCGGGCAGCGCCTTCTGGGGCTCCAATGCGATGCATGGCCTGATCAATGTGGTGTTGCCTGAGCCGGGTGAAGCTGGTGAGGTAACGCTTGAGAGCGGTCCCGAAGGGTCCTGGCGCGTGAAAGGTCGTCTGGGCCATGACTACGGTAATTTCAAGCAGCTGCTGCTCGTCAATGGTGTCAGTGAAGAAGGCTATCGCGACGATAGCGGCGTCGATCAGCAGAAGGTGTCATGGCTGTACCATTACGCGACGGCGAAAGGCGCGACACTCGATGGCGGTTTCACCTTCAGCAACCTGAATCAGGAAACTGCCGGTTACGTGGTCGGCCCGAAAGCCTACAAGGGTTCACTGCGCGATACCAACCCAAACCCTGAAGCGTATCGCGATAGCGTCAATAACCGCGTGTGGACCCGGTTCACCCAGCACGTGGACGATTGGGACATCGTACTGACGCCCTATTTCCGCGAAGCCAACATGAACTTCATCCAGCACTTCCTGCCCGGCTTGCCGATCGAGGACTCCGAACACCGCAGTGTTGGTTTACAGACGGCGGGTTATCGCACGCTGGCCAACAACGCGCGACTGGCGATGGGCATCGATATCGAGTCCACCAATGGCAAGCTGAAACAGTTCCAGCCGAATCCGACTGTGGGATCAGCGTTCCTGCGCAACACGATTCCACAGGGACGCCAGTATGACTACGAAGTTGACGCGCGGCAGATGGGTGCCTTTATCAGCTACGAGCAGAGTCTCAGCGAGAACTGGGATCTGTCGCTGGGTTTGCGTCTCGAAGACATCAACTATGACTACGACAACCTGATGGTGGATGGTCGCGTCAAGGAAAATGGCGTGCCCTGTGGCTTTGGTGGCTGCCGTTACAATCGCCCGGCCGATCGCGACGATAGTTTTACCGACCTCTCGCCAAAACTGGGACTGAGCTATTCCTTTGACGACAGCAATAGCCTGCAACTGCGCGTGCAGAATGGCTTCCGCGCCCCCCAGGCGACCGAACTTTATCGTTTACAGAACAACCAGAATGTCGCGGACCTCGAATCGGTCGAGCTCGAGAGCTACGAGATTGCCTTCGTCGGGGCTGGCAGTGACTGGGATTATTCCGCCACGGTCTATTACATGGACAAGACCAATGAAATCATCACTGACAGCAATCGCATCAACCTGAATGGGGTACACACGAAGCATCGCGGTCTCGAATTGGGTGCCGGCTATGACATCACCGCCACCCTGTCAGTACGCGGCACCTTGAATCTCGCCAGCCACACGGTAGAGAACTCGGAAGACTCCAATGGTGCTGCCCTGCGCGGCAACGATGTCGATGGTGCACCGAATGCCTTCGGTAACCTGCACCTGCAATGGCGTCCGAATGCGAAGCTGCTGACCGAACTGGAATGGGTGAACATGGGCAAGTACTACACAAACCCAGAAAACACCGCCTCCTACGACGGCCACGACCTGTTGAACCTGCGCACCCAGTATCAGGTCAATGACACTATCAACGTGTCGCTGAACCTGTTAAACATCACCGATGTGGAGTACGCAGAGCGGGCTGACTGGACTGCCTTCACCGGTGATCGTTATTTCCCTGGTGAACCGGCGCGCGCCTTCCTGGCTGTTAACTGGAAGTTCCGCTAGTACAGACATTGGACGCGAGTCCGATAGAGTGATAAAAAATGCCGACCTCAAGTCGGCATTTTTTTGCCTTTCACGCGATGAGCACCCGGAATGACGACGTCACAGACTGGCCCCATCAGCACGCGCTATGACATCCTGCTCGACTATCTGGCCAGTCAACAGCAGCGCCATCCCGGCTTCATTCAACATCCCAACCCTCACGTCAATCGCATGGCCATGGCCCAACTCGACAGCCTGCGCAAGGCGGCGGTGCTGATTCCCGTCACCCGCAACAGCGCGACCCAGGAGAGTCATGTGGTACTCACGGTGCGTTCGGCCAATCTGAAGAGTCATGCCGGCCAGATCAGCCTGCCTGGCGGGACTTGGGAGGCACGGGATGCCGATGCGGTGTCAACGGCACTGCGTGAGAGTGAAGAGGAGATCGGCTTGCGTCGGGATGCAGTGGAGATCATCGGCCAACTCGGCGAGATGGCCCTGCCATCGGGTTTTCGCGTGACGCCGGTCATTGGGTTGATCGAACCGGGCCTGCAATTCACACCCTGCCCTGTCGAAGTTGCCGACATCTTTCAAGCACCGCTGGAGCTGGTGCTGAATCCGGAAGCCTATCGACGCAGTGAGATTCTGTTCAACGAGCAGCCTCGCCAAATTCTGGAATTGCTGTTTGAGGATTACCGGATCTGGGGGGCAACGGCGAATATCCTGCACCATCTCGCCGAAGCAGTGACTCGACACGCGACAATGCCAGACTAGTTCTGACTCGCTTCGAGGTCGTCGGGTTCGTCCTTGTGACACACGCGGTTGCGGCCTTCCTGCTTTGCCTGATAGAGGTAAGAGTCCACCTTCTCGACAAATTCCTTCTCACTCGCCTGATCACCGCGGTTATACACATCGACGCCAAAGCTGGCCTCGATGCCGAGTCTGGCTGTGCCGACATCCAAGGGCGCATTTTCAATGATCAGACGCAAACGATTGGCGAAGCGGACGCCCTGCTTCAGGCTGGTGTCCGGTAGAATAATCGTGAATTCCTCGCCACCGTATCGACAGGGAATATCGAGTCGTCGCACTGTCTTCTGGATCAGGCTGGAGATATGCCGCAACACGTTGTTACCAACTTCGTGACCGTGGATATCGTTGATGTCCTTGAAGTGGTCGAGGTCGAGCATGATGAGACAGGTCGGCTGGCCAGAGCGGCGCGTACGCTCCATCTCCAGGCTCAGGGCCTGCGTAAAATAACGAAAATTGAACAGCCCCGTCAGCTCGTCCGTACGCACCATCGCGGCAAGGTGTTTGATCTCATCGCGCAGGCGCTGCACTTCGGCATGATGAGGACAATGGTCATCGCCTGCCGGACAGACGGTGATGGGGACGGGACCGGAATTTTGCTGGCCATTCATAGGCACAATTTCGTGTTGTTAGTGCTCAGAGTGCACTGCACCCTGAAACCGCTTGCCGACGCGGGCATTCGCTGCCTTTTCGGGCAGCACCATAACATAACAAGTTTCGGTGCAGAATCACATTTTCTGCCGTATCTGTTTAACAAAAGCGATCACAATCAATCAGTTAACCACCACCGAGTGGTCGCGCCCAGTCCGGAAACGGGCCCAGCACATCGAAAGTCAGGTGGCCCAGCGTGTAGACGAACCCGGTCAACAAGATCACCGAGAGCACATCGAGCCAGATCCCCGCGATGACCATCTTCATGATAGGAATACGGCCAGAGCCGTAAACGATGGCATTCGGTGGCGTCGAAACCGGCAGCATGAACGAGCAGGAAGCCGCGAGCGTGGTCGGGATCAATAGCAGCAGCGGATGCGCCTCCATGGCCTGGGACAGACTGGCCATGATTGGCAGTGACAGTGAGATTGTCGCCGTGTTTGAAGAGACTTCAGTCAGGCTCGTGATAAAAGTCACGGTGCTGATGACGATGACCAGCGGATTGGCGTCACCCAGCACGGCCTGCAATTGCATCGCGATGTAATCTGACAGTCCCGAGGTTGTGAAGCCCTTTGCGATGGCGAGGCCACCGCCGAACAGCAGCAGAATACCCCAGGGCACCTTGCGGGCGTCGTCCCAGTCCAGCAGTCGACCCCCGGTCTGCTTGCTGGCAGGAATAATGAATAACAGCAGCGCCATGGCGATCGACACCGTGCCGTCATCGAGCAGGGCGCCGACGGGATTGGTGCCGATACCGACAAGGAACGCGTCGAGATAATGACTCCAGCCGAAGATATCAAGATCGTCGCTGAACAGGCGTTCCTTGCGCGTCATCCACAATACCGCGACCGCGACAAACACGCCCGCGACACGTTTCTCCTCGACGGACATGACACCCAGCTTCCTGATTTCGTTATTGATGAAATCACGGCCACTGAACGGCGTCGTAGCTGGCAGAGGGAACACGAAGCGCGTCAGTAACACCCAGGCCAGCAACAGATAGGTCAGGCTCATGGGCAGCGCAAATACCATCCACGCTGCGAAGGTGATTTCCGGCGCGTCTGGAAACAACTGGGGTAACTGAGTGACAAGTACGCCATTCGGGGGCGTACCAATGAGTGTCGCGAAGCCTCCAATTGATGCCGCATAGGCGATGCCCAGCAACAGGTTGAGGGCAAAGTTGTCCGCGCGCGCATCGACAGTGCCACCCTCCGCAACGATCTGCCTGTTAAGATCTTCGTACAGCAGAATCAGAGACATGCCCATCGGCATCATCATCATTGCTGTCGCGGTATTCGATAACCACATCGAGAGAAAACCGGTGGCAATCATGAAGCCCAGCACGAGCCTATGTGGCTGCCCGCCAATGAGACGCAGAATGTGCAGCGCGATGCGTTTGTGCAGGTTCCATTTTTCTACGGCGACGGCGATGATGAAGCCGCCCATGAACAGCAGAATGATCCAGTCCATGTATTGCGCAGCGACATTGGGATAGATGATGTCGAGATCTGAAGGCTGCAGGCCGCCACGGAACGAGGTGGTATCGAAATCGATACGACTGACCGCCGATACCTCGCGGCCTCGCATGATGCCGAGCAAGGGAAACAGTACGATGGGCAACAGCGCCGTCGCCGAGAGTGGAATCGCCTCGGTAATCCACCAGATGGCCATCAGCATGATCACGGCTGCCATGCGAGTAACGAGAGGATGTGCAGGATCGAGATCGACGAATAACACCATCGCGACGAAGACAACCGGTCCCAGCCAGAGTCCGATTCGCGACCGCAAAGGAGTGATTATGGGCTGGCCAATCACGCTGTTACTGCTCATTCTGCTTCCTTATTCTTAATCTTCTTGTTCTTATTGTTCTTATTGTTCTTATTCTTGTCATTGGCAGCAGGTGGCTAGAAAATTTCTGCCAGGAAGCTCGTCAGCGACTGATAGGCCCGACGCTCGGCCGTGGCATTGAAGACTGTGCCGAAGTCCGGATTATTGGCGGCCGGGTTCGTGAACGCGTGTGTGGTGCCCCCATAAACATGCATCTGCCAATCGACACCCGCCTCCGACATCTCAGTCTCGAAGGCCAGCACCTGCTCCGGCGGCACCATCGGATCATCGTGTCCATGCAGGCACAGGACCTTGGACACAATCGATGCGTTGGGCTCATCACCCGGCGCAAAGATGCCATGAATGCTGACGACACCGCGCACATCGGCACCGGAACGGGCCAGTTCGAGCACGCACATACCACCGAAACAGAAACCCATGGCCGCAACGCGCGTTGCATCGACCTGAGGGATATTGCGTCCGGCCACGAGGGCGGCGCGAATGCGCTGACGCAATAAGGCGCGATTGCTCGCCAGAGGATTCATCAGGGCGGAATTGCCAGCGACATCATTGTCGGAACCGAATATGCCCTTGCCATACATGTCGAGTGCGAATCCAACGTAGCCGAGTTCCGCGATCCTGGTCGCGGCATCACAGGCAAACTGGCGACGACCACTCCAATCGTGAGCCACCAGCACGAGTGGTTTCTGGACATCGGTTTCCTCATACGCGACGAAACCCTCCAACAAAACATCACCGTCGTTATATTCTACGTTGTTCGTAATCATGGTGTTCACCTATTCTCACCAGTTAGCCGTGGCCGAGCCTTGTTGCCCACAAGCACCCACCGTCAGTCGGCAGGTGCATTGGCGCGCTTCCCGGGTATTGAAAGCGAAAAATTCCGGGAAGCCGTACCAGTGGGCGAGTGTCGACCGAATTACAATTGTGCGAGGATTGCGTCGGCGGAACTCACCTTGATCTCGCCGGGCGCTTCGATGCCAAGGTAAGTCACCTTGCCATTTTCCACGATCATGCCGAAACGCTTCGCGCGTTTCCCCATACCGAAGCCACTGGCATCCAGCTCCAGCCCCAGAGCCGCGGTGAACTCGCCATTGCCGTCAGCGAGCATGAGGATTTCCTCTGCATTCTGCTGTTGACCCCAGGCACCCATCACGAAGGCGTCATTCACCGCCATGCAGGCGATAGTATCGACACCCTTGGCCTTGATCGCATCGGCCTGGACCACAAAGCCGGGAAGGTGGGTCATGGAGCAACCGGGTGTGAAAGCGCCCGGAACGGCGAAGAAAGCGACCTTCTTGCCGGCAAATACGGCATCAGAAGTCATATCCTTGGGCCCTTCGCTGGTCATCACCTTGAATGTTGCTGCAGGAACCTTGTCCCCTACTTGGATTGTCATGCGTTCTACTCCTGGTTAATTACTTGAAGTTGTGGAAATTTCAGGCCTGTGCAGGCACGGCGTTGGGGGATAGTAGCAAATTCACCGCGACATTCTAAGCTCCGCAGCGGGAAATATTGCCCGTGTCATCAGTGGGAAATTAAGTTAGCATTCAATATCTTATCGCATTGATGCCGGCTCAGGCCCCTGACATGGACACCCTGTTTTTCCTCGCCTCCAAGCTGATCTGGGCGCTGATCTCCCCGGACAGCCTGATCGTGCTGCTCGGGCTGTCGGCCTGGCTAGCGTTGCTGGTCGGCTGGCAGCGCCTCGCCCGGCGTCTGCTGTCTCTGTGCACGCTCTTGCTCGTGTTAATCGGCTTTCTGCCCGTGGGGGAGTGGCTCATCGCGCCTCTGGAGAACCGGTTCGCGGCCAATGCCGCCCTGCCAGCCCAGGCCGACGGTGTCATCGTTCTGGGTGGCGCCCTCGATGCGGTGAAATCCAGTGCCTGGAATCAGGCCGAACTTGGCAATGCGGCGGATCGGGTTACTGGATTCCTGCACCTCGCCTATCTCTACCCAACCGCGCAACTCGTGTTCACCGGCGGCAGCGGCACGGTCCTGGAGCAGGAATTCAAGGAAGCAGACTCGATGCGCGTGCTGCTGGAACAATTGGGTCTGGGCAATCGCGCGATAGTCTTCGAAAGCGAGTCCCGTAACACATTCGAGAATGCCGTCAACAGCAAGGCCCTCGTTGCCCCCGCTCCGGGTTCCAACTGGGTGCTGGTGACTTCCGCATTTCATATGCCACGTGCGGTCGGTATTTTCTGTGGCCAGGACTGGACCGTCTATCCCTATCCGGTCGATCATTATTCCCGCAAGGGCAATCTGCTGCGGGTGCAATTCCAGTTTTCCAATAACCTCGAGATTCTGCGCATGGCGGTACGCGAGTGGATCGGGCTCATCGCCTACCGCGTCAGCGGTCGCAGTGCCCAGTTGTTGCCATCCGACCGCAATTTTTGCGGCAATCCAGCCACCACCAGCTAATTGCCGAGGCTCCGCAGGCGATTGCCGAGACTATCCAGCGCGCCATCGATAGCCTGACCGGCGCGTTCCACTTCGTTCTGTAGTGACTCCTGCAACAAATCCATACTCGGCAGATCGGCTCGCAACACAGCGGAGCTGACGGCAGACAACACCACACGCACTGCTTCGGCTATCGTCGCCGCATCGGCCTCAGTGCCGATGTCATGCAGCACGATATCGGGCAAACGCACCGGAGCCGAGGCCACACCGGCCGACAGAGTCAACTGCGCATCCAGCAATTGCAGCTCGCGGATTACGATCTGTGTCGATGTGCCGGAGTCGGTCTCCGCGGTCGACTCGGCGCCATTGCCACGGGGCAGTTGCGCCAGCAACGCACGGATATTGTCCGAGGTAATGCGGGTTTCATACGTGATGACCGGTTGCGCGATCGTAATGGAGTTCACCACAACCACGTCAGAGAACAGCGAGTTGATATCGACATTGAGGTCGATGAAGCCCAGTTCAAAAATAGAGTCAGCGCGATACCCTTCAGGATTTCGAATACGCAGATCGGTAATCGAGCCGGACCCATTCAGGGGAGAGATCGAGACAGCGCCTACGGTCACCTCGGAACCGAGCACTTCGGTGCCAACGACCTCAATGCCAGACTTGACGAGGCCATCGAGATAGAAGTACACCGCGCCGCCGCCAGCGACAACGAGCAATACCACTGTGATGAGAAGCTTCTTGATCATAGTGGTCTCTCTGAATTGTTGAAGTTCAGGAACAAGTTACTACAAGCTGCGAGTGCGTCTAGCTGCCGAAGGGCAACTTGTCGCCAATCACCGCCTCTATCCAGTCAAGATGGCTGGAGAGCCGTTCATAAACCGCCCTCGCCCCATACTTGCCCTGGGTTTCTTCCGAAAAATCGGCGCCTTCAATTTCCCCAACGGCGATACCTGCCAGTCGTAATCCGGTCGCTGTCTCGATGAAGGCGGGCCCACCGCTATCTCCCAGTGCCGGCATGCCTTCCAGTTCGAGGCTCTCCAGGTGTCGGTCGCGGGGGTCCTCAAAGTCGATCTGCAGGCGTTTGTCGGCCTGGGTAATCCGGTTACGGGCGCGCCTGAAGACACCATCATCATATTGCCGACCCGTCGTGCCGATTCCGAAAAAGCCCCAGCCGACGATACTCACGATCTGCCCCAGTTCGTCGGACTCCAGCTGCAGGGGCACGGGCGTTGGCAGCTTGAAAGCCTCCCGGAAGCGCAGCAGCGCGAGATCGACATCGTCAGCCGTAGTGAGATCGTAGTCTGGATGCAGAATCATCAGATCGATCTCACGCAGCTCTCCCGCCACCTCCACCGCATAACGCCGTTTGTTCTCCAGTGTATTTCCTAACAGTGTTTCTTCGGTGCAATGCGCCGCGGTGATCGCCCATTGTTCATGAATGATGGTTGCCGCGCACACCTTGCGATTGCCCTGCCGTTCCAGATAAAACACGGCCGGGAAATCCCGGGATTGCACTTCATACCGCTTGGGGCCAGTATCGTGACGAATGATGATCGCCTGGCTGGAGGCGAGCTTCAGACTGGCGAGCAGCAACAGGATCAGCGCGCTATTCTTCATCATCGGCTCGATAGCGGCGACGGCGCAATGGACGGAGATTGGGCCGGTAGGGCTGCTTGCGCGTCATCTGAAACAGCTTGAAAGTCCGGTGCAGGAATACAAGTACAGCGACGACGATAAACACCAGAATAATCGCAGCCAGCCATTGTTCGGCAGTCCAGCTCGAGGCATGGATCAGATCATCCAGCACGTTTCAGTCTCCCGTCGGCACAATGGGCCTGCCATTATGGCGAAGCGGCGCTGAAAATCCAACGTCGACGTGGCGCTGACAGTCCCATCAATTCCCATTGGCGAGCGAGGAAACCAGTTGTTCAAGGTTCTCGATGCGTTCCCAGGGATCATCGAGTTCAAGCAGTGCCTGCTTCGTGCCCGTGTCGACCGGAATCAGTTCACTCAGGCGCCACCCCAGATCCCACAGATTGTCATGATTGATCGACAGCTGCTTCTCGGCAACCAGTGGATGATTCTCCAGGCTCTGTAGCAAGTCGATGAGACCCGCGTGCTGTTCCTGAACGGGAATCGACTCCACTCCGACGCTGTCCTGCGCACTGAACGTCGCGCGGGCACGCAGCAAATTTCCCTCGCCTTCCCAGCACTCTTCAATACGAAATTTCGCACGGCCTTCCACTGTAATTCCCAGCAGGCCATTATCGAGCTGATTCCAGTCCACAATCTCGGCATACGTGCCGGTGCGATGAATCGTTTGCCGGGTTCCCGGACTGACCGTCTCTTCACCCTGCTTTAGCAGACAGATTCCGAAGCCGGATCCGGATTTCATGCAGCTTCGCACCAGATCGATGTAACGTTGCTCGAAAATCTGCAGATCCAGCTTGCCACCGGGGAACAGCACCACCCGCAGTGGAAACAAGGGGATCTCACGGGCTTCATTCATGTCTGGCTGATCCTTTACGTGCCGGCGAGCGCATCAGTTAATACGCCGCAGCGCACTTAGCAGCTTCTCGTGGATGCCTTCGAATCCGCCATTCGACATGATCACGATCGTATCACCGTGATGTGCCGTATCTTTGAGAAACGCGATAATTTCCGCTGCGCTGTTAAAGACGTGACCTGGCACCTTGCTCTCGGTGATCAAGCGCTCGAAGTCGAGTCCGGTTTTGGCTGGCTTTTGCCAGACGACCAGCGATGCTGGCGCAATCGCCGTCGTCAGGGTGTGTTGGTGAATGCCGAGATTCATGGTATTGGAACGTGGCTCGATAACCGCAATTAGCCGCCCGGTTGAACCTTCGGCTTGCAGGCGCGCTGCGACTCCCTGCAGCGTCAGTTCGATCGCCGTCGGATGATGGGCAAAATCGTCGTATACCCGGATTCCATCCACCTCGCCTCGCAATTCCAGGCGCCGTTTCACGCCCAGAAATTCCTGCAAGGCCGCAGCGGCTGTAGCAACTTCGACACCGACGTGGTGGGCAGCAGCTACCGCTGCCAGGGCATTCTTGACATTGTGCATGCCGGTGAGCTGCCAGGTGACCGAGGCGCGAAACTGGCCCTCGCCCGCCGCATATTTGACAAGCTCAAAATCACTGCCCTGCGGGTTGGACAGCGTGGCATTCCACAGCACGACCGAGTCCTTCGCTTCCTGCCTGCATGCAGCCTCTTCCCTGCCGATGCTGAACCGTTGCACGGGAGTCCAGCAACCTCGCGCCAACACGGTTTCGAGTGCAGTCTCTCCGTTCGGAGCCAGGATCAGACCCGTCGAGGGAATGGTGCGCACGAGATGATGAAACTGGGTCTGGATGGCCTCCAGGTTATCGAAGATGTCGGCGTGATCGTACTCGAGGTTGTTGAGGATCGCGGTTCGCGGTGCGTAATGCACAAATTTCGAGCGCTTGTCGAAAAACGCACTGTCATATTCATCGGCTTCCACGACAAAAAACGGCGAGCCGCCGAGTGTCGCCGAACTGGGAAAATTCTTGCTGACTCCACCGATCAGGTAGCCTGGCTGCAAGCCGGCATATTCCAGAATCCACGCCAGCATCGCACTGGTCGTCGTCTTGCCGTGGGTGCCAGCGACGCCCAGCACCCAGCGCTGATGCAACACATACTGTGCAAGCCATTGCGGACCCGAGGTGTAGCTAAGCCCCTCATCGAGCACATACTCTACGGCAGGATTACCGCGGGACATCGCGTTACCAATGATGACAATGTCCGGATGGGGCTGCAGATGCTCAGCCTTGAAGCCTTCCATCAGGGCAATGCCCTGCTCCTGTAACTGCGTACTCATGGGCGGATAGACGTTGGCATCGCTGCCGCTTACCTGGTGCCCCAATTGCTTGGCGAGCACCGCCAGGCTACCCATAAAGGTGCCACAAATACCCAGGATATGAACGTGCATTACAACTCCATGAAAAACGGCGAGGCGTTTCGTGTTTATAGCACAAAACTCCGGTAGCATTGGAGCAGTCTATCGGCAGGGAAAAAAGAATGGCGCAACGCTCACAGAATTTTTGGGACTTTTCCGTCGATCTCTATGCACGCGATCGCGTTGCCAATGCCTGCCTCGATCTGCAGACCACCTGTCAGGTTGATGTCAATGTGCTCCTGCTGTGCTATTGGCATGGCATGTACCATGGCGAATTATCCGACGAAATCCTGTCTCAGGCACTGGACATCTCTGCCCACTGGAACAGACAGGTCGTGCAGCCGCTGAGGCATGTTAGGAAATGGATGAAGGAACATCCGGAAGGCCTGCCAATGGGAGATCGTGTGGAATTTGAAACCCTGCGCGGGCGCGTCAAGCTCGATGAGCTGGCGGCGGAAAAAATCGAACAGGAATTACTGGAACAGCTCTGCCTGATGCGACTCGATACTCGACCCGCTAATGTCGGCTTTTCTGCCTGCGAGAAGAATGTTGCGCTGCTGCTGAACAGGATGGGAATTCAGCCAAATGATCTGATTGCGGCGCGGTTGCGATTAATTGGCAACGCATTGAAATAGCGGGATGCCGCGCAAGGAGTGAGACAACTCCCCCGAATCAACTGCGCGGCACCACGGAGGCTCAGGGAGCGGGGGAGCCCGACTTGCTCAGATAGAGTGCCGAGGCCGCAAAGGCGATGGCACCTACCAGCCACAGGAAGCCATTCACGGCGGACGCTTCGCTGTTGCCTGTAAACGCCAGAATGAATAACACCAGCCAGATTGCGGCGACGATCCAGCACAGGTTTCGTGAATATCGGGCGAAGGTTGGATTTTTACTAATAATGGTCTTGTTCCCGCCATTGGATTCCGAAGGTTCCAAGGTTCACATCGACTCCCATCGCAGTCAAGTCTCGAGTCGGGCTTATCGCCAAAAGCCGAACAATTTGTTCCCGCTTTGTCCCGGGTCAGCCTTGGGATAATGCTCGCTCCGATGACACCCCCCCGAAACTGAAGACCCAGAGACTAGCGCGAGCCCGGGGCACTCGCTGCCAACTCGACGACAACATCCCAATTGAAACGCACGAACCGATGCAACTCGCTGATCAGAATGCGTTCCTGGTCGCTGTGGGCGCCAAAGCCAAGCGCCGCGTCCTCGGTATCGATCGCCGGACCGATGCCATAGCACTGCACCCCCTTGCTGCGCAGATAGGCCATATCGGTGGCACCCGTGCTCATGGTTGGCAGGGTTATCACGCCATAGTGTTTGTCTGTCGCCGCCTCCAGCGCCGTAAAAGCTGCGGTATTGAGACTGGACTGGCCGCGGGGACGCGTGTTGCGAGCACCGAGACTGACTTCCACCGCGGGATCATCGACCACCCGCCGAATCGCTTCCACGAAGGCGGGAATGTCTTCGTCTGGCAGAGCCCGGAAATCGACGCTCGCCTTCGCATCCGAGGGAATCACATTGATGCGATACCCGGCGGTGAAGATATTCGGCGATAACGAGGATCGCAACATTGAGGCATGACGAGGCTCGTTGGCCAGAAAGTAGGCATCAGCGTCGGCAGCCCGCGCCGGATCCAGCACATCCAGATAACGGGCGGCGTCCGCAGACGGCGAAATCGTCGCGAGGCGTTCGAAATAGGCCGCCGTGGTTTCATTCAGACGAATGGGTGAGCGCCAATCGGCGATCGCCGCCACGGCCTTTGCCAGTCGGGCGACCGAATTCGACTGCAGCGGCACCGACCCGTGCCCCGCTACACCGGTCGCGACGAGCTCGATCCGGTAGGGAATTTTCTCCACGGTTTGAATGCCGGCATATTGTACTTCCCGGTTTACCCGGGCGACCGACCCACCCTCTGCCAGGCAGAATTCCGCATCGATCGAGTCGAAGTGGTTTTCAACCATGAACTCGATACCATTCTCGGTCGCCCCTTCTTCGCCAGACTCGGCGAGGAAAATCACGTCCCGGTCCAACGCCACATTAAGGCGCTTGAGTTCCAGCATCACCATCAATGCGGCCGTCAGATTGTCCTTGTCATCGACTGCTCCCCGACCGTACACATAACCACCATCCACCGTGGCGCTGAACGGAGGGAAGGTCCACTTCTCCGGGTCCACATTGACGACGTCGGTATGGGCCATCAATAACAACGGCTCCTTGTTACCATTGCCGCGCAGGCGGGCGACCACATTGGGACGATCCGGATTGAGGGCATACATCTCAACCTCAATGCCCGCATCCTCCAGCACCTCTCGCAAATAGTTGGCAGCAGGAATTTCGCGCCCGGGTGGATCACTGGTATCGAACTGCAACAGGGTTCTGAAGTGTTCCAGTGTCTCAGTCTCCACCGCACCCCAGTCCGGGACCGGGGTCTGGGCCAGCATTAGCGGACTGAAGCAAAGTGAACAAATCGCAAGGTGAGCACGCATCATCTATTACCTGTGTTGAGTGAACCGCTGTGGAGCAATGGGTGAATGCAAGACTGCCAGCGCCATGTTAATCCGACGACGCACCGGCACCACGCCAGCGCTGGACGAGACCAGGGTCGAGGGAAAACAGATCCAGCAGGCGCCCGACGTGGTGATCGACCAGCTCTTCCACGCTCGTCGGTTGAATATAATGCGCCGGCATCGGTGGCGCGATGATCGCTCCGATCTGGCTGGCTTTGAGCAGTAATTCACAATGGCCGCTGTGCAGCGGTGTTTCTCTTGGCACCAGCACGAGTCGGCGACGCTCTTTCAGGACGACGTCTGCCGCTCTCACAAGCAAGGAATCGGCATAGGAATTGGCAATGGCTGACAGGGTCTTCATCGCACAGGGCGCGATAATCATGCCGTCAGTCAGGAAGGAACCGCTGGCGATGCTCGCCCCGATATCCTTGTTAGAGTGCACCTCATCGGCAAGCGCCTGCACATCCCGGGTTTCCCACTCGGTCTCGAGCGCGATGTTCAGTTTCGCAGAATCCGACATCACCAGATGCGTCTCCACCTCGGGCACATCGCGCAGCACCTGCAACAGGCGTATGCCGTAAATCACTCCGCTGGCACCGGACATGCCAATAATCAGTCGCATCTGCCTGAACTCCTCGCAGGTGAAAGTGCCTTGTTCCGTGGCAGACGGTACTTGCTCAGGAAGCAGAATACAGACCCGCCAGCAAAAAAAAGAGGCTTCGATTGTTGCATCAATTTCCGATCCGGAGCAAGCGATTGCGATGGCTATCGCCAGCGAGTAACATGCCCGTTCGCCATTAATCGGTCCGAACGCAAACCATGAGCAAACCCAATCTGTTTTACGCCCAATCCGGTGGTGTCACCGCCGTCATCAATGCCAGCGCCTGCGGTGTTATCGAAACTGCCCGCCAGCACCGTGATCAGATCGGCAAGGTCTATGCCGGGCTTAACGGCATCGTCGGGGCTCTCAATGAGGAACTGATCGACACTAGCCGTGAGTCGGCAAAGACAATCGCCGCGCTCCGCCACACACCTGCCGGCGCCTTTGGTTCCTGTCGCTACAAGCTGAAATCCTTTGAGGAGAATGCCCGGGAATACGAGCGCCTGCTGGCCGTCTTCAAGGCGCACAATATTCGCTACTTCCTCTATAACGGCGGTGGAGATTCCCAGGATACCGCCAACAAGATTGCCCAACTCAGCCTCAAGCAAGGCTTCCCGGTTACCTGCATTGGAGTCCCGAAGACCGTGGACAACGATCTGCCGATCACCGACAACTGCCCGGGCTTTGGTTCGGTTGCAAAATACATTGGAGTCTCAATTCGCGAAGCGGGTCTTGATGTCGCCTCCATGTGCGACAGTTCGACCAAGGTATTCGTCATGGAAGTGATGGGGCGTCATGCTGGCTGGATTGCCGGAGCTGCTGGTCTTGCCAGTGAACAGGAAGGCGACGCACCACATATCATCCTGTTCCCGGAAATCGCCTTCGACAAGGCCCGGTTCCTGAAGAAGGTGCAGGCCTGTGTGAAACAATTCGGCTACTGCGCGATTGTGGTCTCCGAAGGCGCCCAGAACCCGGATGGCAGCTTCCTGGCTGACGCCGGCAGCAAGGATGCATTTGGCCATGTACAACTCGGCGGTGTCGCCCCGTTTGTCGCCGGCATGATCAAGTCCGAACTCGGCTACAAATACCACTGGGCCGTCGCAGACTACTTGCAACGAGCCGCCCGTCACATTGCGTCACGCACCGATGTCGATCAGGCTTACGCCGTCGGCAAAGCGGCCGTCGAGTTCGCACTCGCTGGCAAGAATGCGGTGATGCCCACCATCGTCCGTGGAGGTGGCAGCCGCTATACCTGGAAGATCGGTGAGGCTCGTCTCTCTGATGTGGCCAATGTCGAGAAGAAAATGCCGCGCAGCTACATCAGCAAGGACGGCTTCCACATCACCGATGCCGCGCGTCGCTATTTTGCGCCGCTGATTCAGGGAGAGGACTATCCGCCTTACAAGCACGGGCTCCCGCAATACGCGCGACTGAAGAAGGTGTTGGCGAAGAAGCAACTGCCGAAATGGCAGGCGAGCTGAGTCAGGGCGCGAGTCGATCGATCTGCCAGCTGCCATCTGCCTGACGCAGGTAGCGGAATCGGTCGTGCAGTCGGTGTGCTCCGCCCTGCCAGAATTCAATCTCTGATGCGTCCACCCTGTACCCACCCCAGAAATCCGGCAACGGCACCTGTCCGGATTTGAATTTCTGCTTAAGCGATTCGAACTGATTCAATAACACAGTGCGGGAATCGAGCACCCGGCTCTGCTGTGAGGCGATCGCCGCGAGCTGACTCTCCCGTGGCCGGGATGCAAAATACTTCAGTGATTCGGCGAGCGGGACGCGGCTCGCCACTCCGCAAACTTTCACCTGCCGCTCGATAACGTGCCAGGGAAAATGCAGGCTGATCTTCGGATTGACCGACAATTCCTCCGCCTTGCGACTGCCGTAGTTCGTGTAAAACACGAAGCCACGCTGATCGACGTGCTTCAACAGCACAATGCGCTGGCTGGGCTGCCCATCGGCTCCCACGGTTGCGACAGTCATCGCCGTTGGATCAGCGAGATTGAGATCGATCGCCTGCTGCATCCACAGCGCGAACTGATCGAACGGATTGGCAGCGAGGTCAGCCCGGTGCAGGCCGCCTTGCAAGTATTCCCGACGCAGGGATTCGAGATCCATCAGGGTCTTCCAGAAATTAATGGGAACAGCCGGCTATCTGATCCAGTCGCCGTAATTCCAGAGTTGTTGTCGTGCGGTACCGGTTTCGTAATAGAAAGTCCCAGGACCGTGCTTGTCATTGGCGAAGAAGCCGCCGACATACTTCGATCCATTTGCCCATCGATACGTGCCCTGCCCCGAATAGAAATCATCGACGAATTGACCAGAATAATTCTCGGTATTTTCTCTTAACCAGTACTCGGTATACAGATTATCGCTCCACCGTGGCAGGTTAACTACATACGTGCCCAGCCCGTGACGCAGATCATTTTTCCACTGACCGATGTAGAGATTACCCTTGCCATTCCAGTAAGTGCCGCGGCCGTCACGCTTGCCGTGATCCCAATTACCCAGATAAGTAGCCCGTTGCGTCGCAGAGACGGGAATTTCCAGTTTGCCGTAACCATTGAACTGGCCGTTGTTGAATTCTCCTTCATAACGTCCGCGACCCGCCGGTGTTGTCACCTGCAGGATGCCATAGCCATTTTCGCAATCGCCTTGTTTGCATTCTGTCGCCGTGACATCTGCCATCATCTGCGCGGCGCAAGGCGCGGCGAACAGCATGCCGGCCAGCACCAGGGCAGGCAGAGAGGAGATCAGGCCAGAGCGTGATGGCAGGGACATTGTCGTTTCCGGAAAGGCTTCGGGCCAGAGATTATAACGTCCTGCTGCCGAGGTGCAACGACGGCCTTCATGATCATCCGGCACTGAATTAGACTGTGCTGCATGAACGAGACGCTCATCCGCTGGCTGCTCGCGGGGGACTTTGGCGAACCCGAGCGTCAGGAACCGATTCAAGGCGGCAGTATCAATGCCTGTGCACGGCTGTTCTTTCGGGATGGTCGTCGCCTGTTTCTGAAGTGGAATGATGCGGCACCCGCCGATCTGTTCACCACCGAAGCTGCCAGCCTGCTCGCCCTGCGTACCGCAGATACGCTCAAGGTTCCGGCAGTGCTGGGGTGTGATGCGCAGTTTCTGCTGCTGGAAGACCTGGGCGATTCGGTGCCCTCACCGCACTACTGGAGCGAACTGGGTGAAGGGCTCGCGCGATTGCATGCCGTTCCGCAACCCCGCTTCGGTTTCACTACCGACAATTACTGCGGCGCTACACCACAGAGCAATACGCCGCTGCGCAATGGTCATGACTTCTTCGCAGAACGGCGACTGCTGGCGCTCGGTGCTTTGGCCTATTCCAGGGGATTGCTGACAACAGAAGATTTCACTGCGCTGGAGGCCATCGCCCACAATTTGCAGCGCTGGATTCCCGACATGCCGCCGGTGTTATTGCATGGCGATCTGTGGTCGGGCAACGTGCTCTTCACAGCATCGGGGGCGGCAGCGCTGATCGACCCCGCCTGCTATTGGGGCTGGGCTGAAACGGATCTGGCCATGAGCTGTCTGTTCGGAGGTTTCGATGCGCGCTTCTATGAAGCCTACTGCTGCACCGCGGCCAACGCGCTAGCGCCCGACTGGCGCGAGCGCGTCCCCATATATAACCTTTATCATCTGTTGAATCATTTGCTGTTGTTCGGCAGCAGCTACCACAGCCAGATCAGGCAAATACTGTCACGCTATGTCTAAGGCGTGACTCTGCCTAGCAACCAGGCAATCAGACAATCCGGCGTAGCACGTTGAGCGGGCTGATACTGACTACCTGTCTTGTGGAATTCACGCCAAGACCGGCAATGATGAGCATCCCGACAACCGGACCTGCCAACCATACCCAGTAGTGCAGCGCAAAGTCCTGCTCGAAGACTTCTTCCTGCAGATAATAGAGGCTGCCTTCCGCGCCGAGTGTCGCGATGACACCGGCAATGACGCCGATGGTGGCAAATTCGATCAGCAGGCTCGTCAGAATCAGGCGCTTGCCTGCTCCCAGCGTGCGCAGAATGGCATTCTCGTGGAAGCGTTCGTCGAGGGTAGCGTTGACGCAGGACAGAAGCACCAGACCCCCGCAGACCAGCACCAGGACCGAGATCAGTTCGATGGCCGAGGTCACCTGCGCGATGATCGTCTGGATCTGTTCGATCAGGGCATCGATCTCAAACACAACTATGGTCGGAAACTGGCGCACCAGATCATTAAGCAGGATCTTCTGTTCACGCTCCATCAACACTGTTGACATGAAGGTCGCGCCCAAGTGATCGATCGTGCCAGGGGAGAAGATGATGAAGAAATTAGGCTGCATGTTGTCCCAGCGGACGCTGCGGAAACTGCTGACTTCCGCGCTGACGGTCTGCTGATTGATCTCAAATTCGAGGACATCGCCGATCTCGAGGTCGAGCCAGCTCGCATATTCTTCTTCAATAGAGACATAACCAGGTTGAGGGTCCGTATCCCACCAGGTACCGGCTGTTATGCGATTATC
Source organism: Pseudomonadales bacterium (assembly GCA_023257655.1). Taxonomy (GTDB): domain Bacteria; phylum Pseudomonadota; class Gammaproteobacteria; order Pseudomonadales; family Pseudohongiellaceae; genus UBA9145. The sequence goes on along the minus strand of JALRBQ010000014.1, from coordinate 44,688 downwards.
CATCGGCAGCGTATCGGCCCACGTCACCTGACGGCGACTGAGACGCCGGCGCACCTCGCCGGGCACGGGCTGAGCACCTTCTGCATCGACCGAGTCGGCGCCGTTGGCCGGCGCATCGATCTCTTCACGTTGGCCGCTTTCGGTTAAGGTGCCAGCCTCTGCATCCGAATCCAGTTCGGCCTGGGGATCGGGCCATTCTCCATTCACGGCGGTTACACGGGCACTGATCAGCGGATAGAAGTTATTGCCCACGATATCATTGCCTGCAAAGAAATCCTCCAGTTCCGGAATCTGTGAAGCGGTGATATTCATCATGAAATGATTCGGGGTGTTCTCCGGTAGCTGGGCCTGCCAGTCGTCGATCAGATCCGTCCGCAACAGGGTCAGCACCAGCAAGGACATGATCGTGATTGAGAACACCATGACCTGCAGCACATTCTGCTTGCGTCGGCGTCGCGCCGCCGTCATCGCCAACTTCCAGGCACTACCTGCCTTCATCCCGGCCGAACCACTAGATTTGAGGAGCAGCAACGAGATCAGTGACAGGACGACCGCGATTCCGGCGACGGCGAGCACCAGCACGGACGTCAAAACCACATCCTGGCTGTACCACAGGATAAGGAAGATGGCGCCGGCAATACCGAACAAATAGGGCACGTAAGCGCGCAGTGAGGGCTCACCGAGGTCCTTGCGCAGCACGCGCAGCGGCGGCGTTTCGCGCAAGGCCAGCAAAGGCGGCAGCGCGAAGGCAAGCAGACAGATGATCGCTGTCAGTGAACCGATCACATAGGGCTGCAATCCGGCTGGCGGCAGGTCAACCAGAATTATCGTGCTAAGCATCTGCAAGATGAGCTGATGGACAATCCAGCCGAGCACACACCCGATAACGATTGCTACAGCGCCGAGAATGACCTGAACCGAGAAATAAATGATTGAAATCTGTCGCGACGTGCAACCAAAGGTTTTCAGAATCGCAACATAATCGAAGTGCCGCTCACTGTAGCGTTTAGCCGTTAGTGCGATGGCAACGCCAGCCAGCAACACCGCAAACAGAGACCCCAGCAACAGGAAGCTCTCTGCCTTGTTGAGAGCATCGCTGACTTCGGCGCTCTCGTCACGTACATCACGTAATCGGTATTGCTCGGCATAATTTGCATCGATCCATTCCTCGAAGCCGTCGAGGCTGGCGAGCGAGTCGCTGGCAAACAGGTAACGATAGGACACCCGACTGCCGACCTGCACGACATTGGTTCTCGCTACATCGGCCATATTCATCATGAGCCGCGGGCCGGCATTGTCCATCATGCCGCCCTGCTGGCGATCAGGCTCGGCGATGATAATGCTGCCGACCCGAAGTTCCGCCTCCCCGACAAAGACCGAGTCCCCGACTTCGATTCCGAGGGCGGGTAAGGCGCGGGATTCCAACCAGACCTCTCCCGGCGGCGGTCCGCTCAGAATCGGTACCCCGCGTGTGAATGCCTGCTGGGTAATGATGACCTCACCGCGAAGCGGATAGGTGGGACTCACCGCCTTGGCGGCGACCAGCATATTGCCGGACTCAGAGAACACCATGGATGTGAAGGACAAGGTCTCGGCGGTACGCAGTCCCCGAGACTCCGCTTCGGTAAGAATAGTCTCGGGCGGTTCGCGACCGCTGCCGAGAACGCGGTCGGCGGCGAGCATATTGGCCGACTCGAGCAGCAGCGCTTTCTCGAGCCGGTCAGTAAACAGGGCGATGCCGGTGACCGAGGTTACCGCCATCACCAGCGCGACAAACAAAAGCCGCAGTTCGCCGCTGAGCCAGTCGCGCCACAGCAAGCGCAGCGCCAGACGTAACAGATTGGCAAGCGGCTTGTTTTCTTCGGGAAGTTTACCGCTCACGTCAGGCACTCACAGCTTCCTCTGATGGCAAGGTGTCGACAATTTCTCCCGCCACCAGCTTGATCGTACGATCGCATTTTTCAGCGAGGCGTTCGTCATGGGTCACGAGCACGAGGGTTGTGGAAAATTCCCGGTTGAGGTCGAACAACAATTCGATGATTTTCGCGCCTGTGGCTGTATCGAGATTACCGGTGGGTTCGTCCGCGAACAGAATTTTGGCCTCGGTGGCAAAGGCACGCGCGATCGCCACGCGTTGTTGCTCGCCACCGGACAACTGATTCGGGTAATGGTGCCAGCGCTTGTCGAGGCCGACGCGCCCCAGCAGAGCGAGCGCCTTCGTTCTCGCTTCAGGATCGCCCTTTAACTCGATGGGCAGCATCACATTCTCCAGCGCGGTCAGACTGGGCAACAACTGGAATGACTGGAAGACAAACCCGACGAGTTGGCCTCGCAGCACTGCCCGCTGCTCCTCATCCATCGCGGCCAGGCTGTGACCGGCAAGCACGACATCGCCTGAGGTGGCGCTGTCCAGACCTGCCATCAACCCGAGCAGTGTCGATTTGCCGGAGCCGGAGGCACCAACGATCGCGACCGATTCGCCCTCAGCGATGTCCAGACTCACTTCATTGAGAATCGTCAAGACCCCTTCGCTGGTATTGACACGTTTAAGCAATTTGTCGGTTCTGATCATGATCTGTCCATCTGCCTCACATCAGGAGGCTGAATTATAGTCCAATTTGCGCTGCGGGCTGGCATCCTGATTCCCGTGCGGATTGCATATCCGCGGTAGCGCTATAGAATGACCTCAAAAGTTTAAGTGGCCCCAAACATAAACAGGCCGCGAATAATCCATGACCCTAAACTCGATTCGGGCAACTTCTCTCAATACGCCCGCGCGGAACAGAGGGTTTACCACATTCCACCAGAACTGTTATGTCGAAAACGATGAATCACCGATTAATCCGATTGCTGGCGGGTCTCTTCTTGCTGGCGAGGATTTCAATGCCGGTGGGCGCCGCCGAACCCGCGACACTGCTCGTCTTTGGCGATAGCCTCAGCGCCGGTTACGGTCTGGAAGAAGAGCAAGGCTGGGTCAAGCTGTTGAGTGACCGTTTGCAGGCAGGCAACTGGCCAGTGACGGTGATCAATGGCAGCGTCAGCGGCGAAACCACGACCGGAGGCCTGGCACGACTGCCGGCGATGCTGGACACCTATGCCCCCGACCTGGTGATTCTGGAATTGGGCGGCAACGACGGTCTGCGCGGCCTGCCCATTCGCAATATGCGGGAAAACCTGACAGCGATGGTCGAACTCGCCGAAGCCGCCGGCGCAACGGTATTGCTGGTAGGAATCCAGATTCCACCGAACTACGGCCCTCGCTACACCGGGCCGTTCTTCGAACAGTTTGGTGAACTCGCCCATGAGAAGGGGCTGGCTCTCGTGCCCTTTCTGATCGATGGCATTCCGCAACAGCCGGAGCTGATGCAGCGGGACGGTATCCACCCGAAGGCAGAGGCACAGGGCATGATTCTCGATAATGTCTGGCCGGTACTCGAACCCCTGCTGGCTGAAATCGCCGAATAGGGGGCCTAGCCCCGCGTGCGCAGATCCCGGCGATAGCGCCACAAGGCAGCGGCGCCCCATAACAGCGCCAACAGAACCAGAACAGTTCCTGCCAGATCCACCCAGAACGCAATCGTCGTGTCGTAGCGTAACCAGCCTCGCGGGCGCAACAGATTCGCCCAGTCGTGCATGCCCGGCGAGTCAGCGGCGGCTCCCACACCTAGCAGCGGCAGACGCAATGCCCGGGCATCGGCGATATAGGGGGCGACATCCATCAGGCTCTGCCCTGCCCACCACAGACACAAGGAAGCACCGAACGCATCGCGATTAAGTTGCAGAAAACAGCCCATCAGAAGCAACGGCAACAACACCTGGAACGGGCTGCCGCCGAGCAGCATCGCCGTGCGTCCACCGGGTCTGAACAAAACATGTCCGGCTTCGTGGAACACGAGATTAATGTTATGAAACCAGGAATTGCCGATTGCGTTGCTGCGAAAATCCAGATTGATGAAGTACAGCCCGCAGACGAGGAAGGCGCCCCAGACGATTACCAAGATCAGCCATTCACTCCCTGTGAGCTGAGGTCGCGGTGGCAGGCAATACTGCAGCAGCGCTTGTCGAGGTGAGCGCAGTGATGCGGCCGGTTTGACTGCCGTATCGACCATCTGCGCCTTGAGCCATTTGCTGAAGACCAGACCACAAGCCGGACACTGCCCGGCGGGAGCGGTGTCAGCCTCACGCCGGACATAGGCGCATTTGGGACAGGTGGTGTACATGACCGCAGTGTACTTAGCATCGACCCGGATAGAAAATAGTCGAAGTGCTAGGGATCGCGAGAACGTCGCCCAGTTTCGTTATCCCTACCACGCCACTCAGGCTCCCGTTCGTCGCCGCGGGCCTCGGCTCGATCCTGCTGACGCCTGGTTTCATCCCGTTCAGATGCCACCGGATCGCGCCGATTGTCGAGACGTTCCTGTCGCTCCAGCACCGGACTGCTATGTTCGCGGCTCGGACTTCGCGGCACTTCAATTCTGCCGTAGTCGCGACGATCACGATGCGCGTCCGAGTGCTCGACACGGGTCGCGTTATAGCGCCAGGATTGACTCCCGTAGAAGCGACCGTGCGGTGCCGGCGGCGTCACGTAACGCTGGATAATAATCGGTGGGCTGTACGTGTAAGCACGGGGGAAGCCGTAACCCCCGGTGTAATAAAACTCCTGACTGAGCTCCGTATAAAGCCCGTTAAGGCGATCCAGCTCGGAGAACAACCAGGGGTCGTAGCGCTTCTGCGAGGCACGCAGCAGGGCGTCCTCCAGGCTCTCATATCGACGACGAACATCTTCGAACTGCGACTGTACCTGATGCGCGCTGCGCTCACGGCGCACGGCATCGACCAGATCTGCCGACTCGCGGGACAGTCGTTCGGCCCGCTGCCGAATGCTGGAATAACCACTTATACCCTGCAGCTCATGGGCGAGCTGGCCGCTGGCGAGATTGAGCTGAGTGGCGAGTCGGGAGATATCGGTGTGGCTCGCGGTCGCACCTGCGGAGAAACTCAGCAGGCTGGCACAGAGCCAGTACAGGGCGAATTTCTTGTGCTCCATGGGTCCTCTCCTTCTGTTCCGAATTTTTCATCTCGGGATCAGAGTATAGGCCGCGGGACTGAACCGGGACTTAACGGGCGCGAAACCCCGACTAGGCCCCGGTAATGGCGAGATAGCGCTCGATTACTGTCGGCAGGCCCCACTGCAGGGATTCCACCACCAAAGCGTGTCCGATGGACACCTCAAGTATGTTGGGGATAGCGAGAAACGCGGCGAGATTGTCCAGATTCAGGTCATGTCCGGCATTGAGGCCAATGCCGGCGGTGGTGGCCGCCGCCGCGGTCTCCCGATAGCGGTCGAGCTGTGCGGCGTGTCCTGTCGTCCCGAACGCACGCGCATAGTCCTCCGTGTAGAGTTCGATGCGGTCTACTTGCAGGGCGGCTGCCTCGGCGACTCGGGCCGGGTCCGGATCGAGAAACAGGCTGCTGCGGATACCGGCGTCTCGGAGTTGGCCCAGAATCTTTGCCAACAGGGTCGACTCAGCTTGCACATCCCAGCCGTGGTCAGACGTGAGTTGCCCAGGTTTGTCGGGCACCAGAGTGCACTGCGCCGGCCTTACCTCCAGCATCATTGTCATGAATTCCGGTGACGGATAGCCCTCGATATTGAATTCGATATCGGGGTAGTCGCGCAGATAATCACGAATCTCGTAGACATCGCGGCGCCGGACATGGCGCTCGTCTGGACGGGGATGCACGGTGATGCCATGTACGCCCAGCCTGCGCAACTGATCAATGAAATCCAATACGCTCGGATAGTCGCGGCCCCGGGAATTGCGCAGCAGGGCTATCTTGTTCACATTGACGCTGAGCACCGTCATGGTCTGGAGTTCCGCCCGAGATTAGTTAGCATTGCCCTCACCCAGAAAATCCAGGGCAATCTTCTGGAACACTTGTGGCCGTTCCGAGTGCACCCAGTGTCCGGCTTCCATCACAATCTTCACCTTGGCAGCTGGGAACAGGCGCAATATCTCGTCCTCGTGCTTGCGGTGGATATAGTTAGACAAGGCCCCTTTCACGAACAATACTGGCTTCTCATAGGGTGTTTCTCCCTGTAATTTTTCGCGCAGCTTGTCATAGTTGTTATGAATTGCCGACAGATTCAGTCGCCACTTGAAACCGGTTTCAGGATCACGGACCAGATTGGTCAGAATGAATTTGCGCGTTGCCTCATCTTCCACGAATGCCTGTAACTGCGCCTCTGCATCGGCACGATTGCGAATAGCGGACAAATCCAGTGCCTCCATGCCCTGCATGATCTTGCAGTGCCCATCGGCCTTGTTGGTGTAAGCGACCGGCGCGATATCGACGACGATCAGCTTGCTGATGAGCGCCGGGTCGGTAAGCGCCAATTGCATCGCCACCTTGCCACCCATGGAATGTCCTACCATGTAACATTGCTTGATGCCGAGCTTGCCCAGCAGCATCTTCACGTCCGCTGCCATCAATTGGTAGTCAATTTCATCGGCGTGGGGCGACTCACCGTGGTTGCGCAGGTCGACTCCGTAGACGGTGTACTTCTCTGCGAACTTCTTGCAATGCGCACCCCAGTTGGAACTGCTTCCAAACAGACCGTGTAACACGATCAGGGGCTCACCCTGCTCCGAGTATTGGCGAAAATGTAGCTGCATAAATGCTCTATTCGTTCAGTGATTTGAGAATCTGGAGGACGTCGGAGTGGTGCGTCTTGGTATTGACCTTGTCCATGACGTGAGCCAGGCGACCTTCCTTGTCGATGATAAAGCTTGTGCGCAGGATACCCATGAATTCTCGACCCATGAATTTCTTCAGGCCCCAGACGCCATATTTGTCGGCGACCGCATGATCCTCGTCTGACAACAGGGTGAAATTGAGATCATCACGGTCGGCAAATTTGCGCAAGCGGCTCACGGGATCCGGACTGATACCGAGGACGACCGCGCCCGCTTTCGCCAATTGCTTTTTGCTGTCACGCAGACCACAGGCCTGTACCGTGCACCCGGGTGTCATCGCCTTGGGATAGAAATAGAGAACGACGCAAGATTGGCCTCTGAAATCTTTCAGCGCGACCTTGTTGCCATCCTGATCGAGAAGTGTAAATACGGGGGCGAGATTCCCCACTTTGAGTGCTGGCATTCGGTGTATCCCTTGCAAAGTGTTTGCCGGCCACCCTGTGGCACAGCATCGATTTTAGACAAGTGAAGCGGCATTATACCGACTGCGCCGGCATTCACTAGCAGGCTGTTGCAAATTCGTAGCCCTTGCTATGATCCGGCCATGTCAAGCCGACCTCGTTCGATTGTGGTACTCACCGGCGCCGGAATCTCGGCAGAATCCGGCATCAAGACATTCCGCGCTGCCGATGGCCTGTGGGAAAACCATCCCGTCGAGGAGGTCGCCACCCCGGAAGGCTTCCAACGTAATCCTGTCCTCGTTTACGAGTTTTATAACCAGCGTCGCCGCCAACTGCTGTCAGATTCCGTGCAGCCCAACCCGGCGCATCTGGCACTGGCCCGATTCCAACAAGCGTTTACCGGCGAGTTCCTGCTGATTACCCAGAACATCGACAACCTGCACGAACGTGCTGGTAGCCGAGACGTGCTGCACATGCATGGCGAGATCCTGAAGATGCGCTGCGTGCAGACCCATCTCGTGTTCGATATCACCGACGATCTGGTGTTCGAGACCGAGTGTCGCTGCTGCCGCATGCCTGGCAATCTGCGCCCCCATATCGTCTGGTTTGGCGAGATGCCGTTTCACATGCCCCGGATCGAACAGGCTTTACAGGCCTGCGATCTGTTTGTCGCCATTGGCACATCGGGAAATGTCTACCCTGCCTCGGGCTTCTATCAGGTCGCAAAGCGCCATGCCGCACACACCGTCGAACTGAACCTCGAGGTGACCGGCTCGCTATTTGATGAGCACAGCTATGGCGCCGCCTCCGTTGTCGTGCCCGCCTATTTCGAAAACCTGCTTACTACCTAGAACTGCGCTTGCAAACCGACGCCAGTACCGTACTCGGAATCGGTGTTCGCGGTAATGGCCCAGCGCTTGTTGAGACTGTACTGCAGTCGGTAACGGTATTCGTTATCGGTATTCCAGCGCCAGTCGAACGCGAAGCGACGGCTTAGCTGCAACTCGGACTCCAGCTCCAGCCTGAAATCACCCGCCTCATCAACCCGCCATTCACTCTCGACGAGCAAGGGTAACTGGTAGTTGATGCCGGCGATCGCGAGCGTCTCCTCCCGCTCGTTTTCTCGCGCCATGTTCTCCACGCCGGCGAAGGCCGAGAAGAACCGGTTGAAGTGGAACAGATACTTCGCCTTCGCCTCGTGAATCTCATCGAAGTTTGAATCGAGTCTCAACTCAAAGTCATGACGTTCCTCAAAGAGTGAGTAGTCCAGTGCGAGAAAATTACCAGTCGCATTGATCCGGGTGCGGTCGAACCAGCGAAAATGCGGCAGAATCGCCGTTGCCATGCTGTCGTCAAAAGTTGACGAATCCGCGTAACTCACAACCCGATTCATACCCGTTTTCATGTGGTACTGGTTGTGACAGTGAAACAGCCAGTCCTTTTCTTCGTCAGCCGCGAACTCGATGACAACCGAGCCCATCGGCTGGACATCGACGGTGTGCTTTAGCGGGCTACGATCGCCTTGTTCGTTGACGACCCGGAAGAAATGCCCATGAAAATGCAGCGGATGGTGCATCATCGTCTCGTTGGTAAACTCAAAGCGGACATTTTCTCCCTTGCGAATCAGAATCTGCGGATCCTGGCGCTGGGTCTTGTCGTTGAAGCTCCAGAGGTAATTATTCATCTTGCCAGTCAGGCGCAGGCTGATCTCCCGCCAGGGCCGGTTCGGGTCGAGCCGGGTCTCGGTGGTTGCCACCAGATACCGGTAGTCTGTCATGTGTGCGACCACCGGCGGACTGGCTGTCGCCATGGCGCCCTGCCCGGGCATGCCGCTGGAAGCCGGCATCGGATGTCCATCATGGGCGGCTGCCGGGGTATGCCCGGCATGGGCATCGGGCTCCGGCATCGCGTTCATGGGCGCATGCGGCGAATGATCCATCGCCACACCGTCCGTTGCTTGCATGCCGGCATGATCCATCTGCAGCAGGTCCGGCGCCGGGACGTCCGGCGCGGAGACGGGCGTGCCTGCACCGACGAGCAGACTGCTGTGGCCGCTGCCATCAATCGAGGTCGCGCGCAATTCGTAGGCGTAGTCGGCATCGACGGGGACCAGCACGTCATAGGTTTCGGCGGTGGCGATCTGCAGGCGTTGCACGAGGAACGGCTCTACATCCTGCCCGTCAGCGGCGACGATCTGCATAGGACCACCGGCGTATTCCACATCGAAATAGCTGGAGGTACTGCCATTGATGAGCCGCAGTTTGACTTGCTCGGCGCCCGGGGCTAAGGCAGGCGCGCTGGCCCGACGCTGGCCATTGACAAGAAAGGCGTCATATCCGACATCGGCGAGATCCATCGGCGGCATACGCTGCAGGGACTGGCCCAAACGTCGCATCACACCATCCAGTCCGTGTTCCAGCACCCGATCCCAGGATTGCACAGTGTCCTTCTTGAACGCGTAAAAATCCTCATCGCGTTTCAGATTGCCGAGCACTGCCGTAGGATCCTCGTTGGTCCAGTCAGAAAACAGGACGGTGAGTGCCTGCAGCTCGGGGCGTTCCGATCCGCCGGAGGTTGAGGGCTCCCGGAACACGATTGGCCCGTAGACGCCGCGCTGGATTTGCAGGTCCGAGTGCGAGTGATACCAGAAAGTGCCCTTGTGCAGCACGGGAAATTCAAACGTGTGGCTGCCATGCGGCGCAATCGGTTGGGTATTCAGATAGGCGACACCGTCCTGGATGCCCGGCAGGATGACACCATGCCAGTGCACGGAGGCCAGCACGTCCAACCGGTTATGAAACGTGACCACCAGCAGATCACCGACTTCGGCGGCGATCTCCGGTGCCGGGATCTGGCCGGCAATCGTCAGCGCCTCAACTGCGACGCCGGTCTTGTTGACGCGCTGGGCGGAGATATCAAATTCATACGTGACGGTCTTGCCCATTGCAAACAACGGCAAACCGAATAACAAAATGCAAAGCAATCGCGAGAACACGGCTCGGCTCCTTTAGCCTGAAACAGGCAATGAAGAAAAAGGAAGACAGAGATACGAGCGAGTTAGCGATTGGGGGGAGGCAACAACAGATCGAGGGAAATGGACTGGTAAAAGGCGAACGCGTGCAATTTGTTCATGGCGTCACCCGGGTGCGGAGAGACCAAATCCGGGACGGCAAAAGTAACGGAACTGACACAACAAATGTCATCACAAATACAATCTTCACCGTGGGCCAGCTGCTCCGGTGTCGATTCCGCATCGACGGTTGGATTCGCCATACCGGCGTGCACGTCGCCATGCCCGTGCCCGGACTGTTGGGCGTGATGACCGGACTGAGTCTGTTCGGTCATCATCGCTGTCGTCGACCGGCCGGAGTGCCCATGGGATTCGTGCGTTAAAACCTCAAGCGCAAGACTGCTGTTGCTGAGCATCAGCAGGATCAGAAAGCCGATCAATGTGCGTCGGTGTGCGTGCTTGCGCATGGGTTGACCCGGGACAGAAACGCGGCGAATCCACAATGGGCGCCGCGTGAGTGTCCCACGATAATCCCTTTTCAGTAAAAAAACAATTGAAAAATCAGAGAGTAACATTAGATCTACTCTAAGGTCCGGTGGCACTCACACCCGGAACCGCGCCACCTCTGGCAGCAGGCAGCTGTGGTCATTGCAGAGCTGCAGGTGCAAGCCCCAAGCCACAGTCGCGGCGAAGCCGTCGGCGGCCTCACCGGTGCGTTTGAATGTCGCCGTAATGACGACCTTGTCCACATAGATGGCAACCGGTAGCCCAGAGTCGGTGCTGAGCTCGGCACTGGCTGACGGGTAGTCGGACTGCACCAATTGCCAATGACGTTCTTCCTCATCGGCAACCAGTGCCACTGGAACGAAATGACCCGAAGTTGATTGCGGGGCAGTCAGGTGCCAGTCCGGATGCAGGTGGATATGCACCGAGATCTCGACGAGACCATCGGCTGACCGTCGTTTCCTTGCCATCAGCCGCGCCCGTCCTTCCGCCACATACTGCATGGCTCCCATGCTGCCGCGTTGATGCTCGGCGAGCACGCGCATCACGCTGGGGTGGCTCAGCGGGCTGTCATTGAGCGTTCCCAGCAGCGCGCCAAACGCTGCATCGAGCAGCGCAGGGTCAGGCACCGGCACACTCGGATCGAGCCACACCTTCCGCTGTTGCAAGGCCAGCACGCACTGCAAGGCTGTCGCTACAGGCGACAGTGTCGCTCCGTCACTGGCACTGCGGGAACGGGTGAGTTGCGGCCCGACAGCCTGGCGCGGACTGAGATAAAAACTCGCTGCTTGGGCATCCCAGAATTCTGTAATCGCCGCGGCCATGACTTGCTGCGCCTGCATCAGATAGTGCGCAGAGGCCGTGACATCGAACAGCGCGATGAAGGCTTCCGCCAGATTGACATAGTCTTCCAACTGGCCAGCAATGGAGACGGCCCCGTTGAGATAGATGCGCTGCAATTGCAAGCCTTGCGGCAGCCGAACCACATTCTCACGCCACAGCAGCGCGGCGGCTTTCTCGGCCGCGGCGATCCAGTCTTCTCGCTCCAGCGCGGCGCCGGCCCGCACCAGGGTTGTCATCATGGCGGCGGTCCAGGCCACGATCAACTTGTCATCGCGCAGGGGATGCACGCGCCGTTCGCGTGCCTGATAGAGCTTGCCCAACACCCGGTCGAGCGCGTCATAGAAATCGGTTCTCCCAGAACGTACAGCACTCTCGTTCAGACTCCGCTTCAGACTCAGCACGTTGGCACCTTCGAAATTCCCCAGGTCGGAGATGTCAAACAGGTCCCTCACCAACGCCAGCTCCTCCGCTGTCAACGCCGCCGCCAATTGCGCCGGCGTCCACACGAAGAACGTGCCCTCATCGCCTTCACTGTCGGCGTCAGTCGCCGAGTAGAAACCGCCTTCGGGGAGCTGCATGTCACGGAGCACGTAGTCCAGCGTCTGCGCACAGACCCGGTGATAGGACGTATTGTCGGTCAGCAGTGCCGCCTGCAGATACACCAGACCCAACTGCGACTGGTTGTACAGCATCTTCTCGAAATGCGGCACCAACCACTTGGAATCGACGCTGTAACGATGGAAACCGCCACCAATCTGGTCGTAGATGCCCCCGGCAGCCATGCCTTCCAGAGCCCTTTCGATAAAAGCCAGCGACGGCAACTCGCGATCCCGCAAGCCGCGATCGAGCAGAAGCAGCAGCAGGGGTTCCTGGGGAAATTTTGGTGCGCCCGCCAGACCGCCGCGGGTACGATCTTCGCGCTGTAACAAGCCCTGCAGCGCCGACTCGGCAAGTTGCGGGTCCAGTTGCGTCGCCTGCTCGCGCATCGACAGGAACCGGTCGATGGCAGCGCTGATCTGTACGGCGTTCTTCTCCAGCTCCTCACGCTTCGGTTGCCAGGCGTCGGCGATCTGACGCAACAACTGCTTGAAATTGGCGGCAGGAAAATAGGTTGCCCCATAGAATGGTCTGCCATCGGGTAGCAGGAAGTTCGACATCGGCCAGCCACCCTGTCCACTCACAATCTGCACACCGGTCATGTAGACCTCGTCGATATCGGGGTATTGTTCCCGATCCAGCTTGATGCTGATGTAGTGGGCATTGAGCAGTTGGGCAACTTCAATATTGTCAAAGCTCTCGACTTCCATCACATGGCACCAGTGACAGGTCGAATAACCGATGGACAGGAAGATCGGCTTGTCCTCGACCCTGGCCGCCGCGAATGCTTCATCGCCCCAGGCATACCAGTTCACTGGATTGTGGGCGTGCTGCAGCAGGTAAGGGGAGTCTTCCAGGATGAGACGATTGATGAACAGGGCCCTGCCCTCGGCATCCAAATGCTCGGTGCGCTTCTCATAGCGCCCCTGTTTCTCGGACTCGGCGCGACGCAGCCGCGCTTCCAGGGCATTTTCGTGTGTGCTTTCAGACATAGAATTCCATTGTGGTAGTTGGCAGAGCGACGAATCCGGCAGCCCACGAAGCTCGCCGTGGTTACCTGAAAATTTTCAGCCTGCTGAAATAAAACTGAGTGAGTGCCTTTCTCTTAAGTTGAACAAGCCTTTAATCCCGCTCCTTACCCTACTTGCCCCCAATTCCCCAACGGGGGCTTTTTTTTGCCGGCGATTCGGTCAATCCAGCAATTGCCGCAGTTCTTCCGGAAAATAGGGCCGCTTGCCGTCTTTCAGGGAGGTCGCAAAAATCTGTGCCTCCAGGATCAGCACGTCATCGCCGCAGCGTCGAATCTGTTGTTCAAAGACGAGCTTGATGCGAGACACCTGGCGAGCGATGACACTGACCCGAAAGCTGTCCCCGCTGCGCAGGAAGGTACGGTAATCCAGTTCGGCGCGGATCACGACGATGATAACGCCGCGCGCGGTGAGCTCGGCAAAGCTGAGACCACGACTCAACAGGAATTCGTGGCGAGCCCATTCAAGGTAATTCTGGTACACCGCGTTATTGACGATGCCTTGCATGTCACACTCGTAATCCCTGACTTTCATCTCGAGGCTGAATGCCGTCATCGTACCGCTCTCTGTGTAAAGTCCTACAGGCCCTTAAGCCTATAGCATATCTGGTCGATTCTCATCCTTCGTCGACGGGTACTCGCCACAACAGACTGTGCTGCGGTAGCCAAGTCGATGCTTTCCTGACAAAATCCCCGATCAAACCGCGATAACCGGGCAATCCCGCCCACCCTACTGCCTCACAAGGTGAGATCGATGACTACAAAGCCAACGACCCGTTCCCTATTGCTCACAGCCGCACTTCTCGGTTTTTGTGCGACCGTCCACGCCGACCATCATGAAGGAGCGCAGATGCTCAGTCTGCAGGAATTGAGTGTGGGTGCGCATCGAAGCGCGGTGAATATCGCCCGTAATGAATTTCGGCACCCCGTTGAAACACTGGAATTCTTCGGGCTCAAACCGGACATGACTGTGATCGAAATCCTGCCTTCGACGGGCTGGTATACCGAAATCATCGCACCGTATGTTCGCGACCATGGCAAATTTTATGCGGCGCATTTCTCGCCCAATGCCTCACTGTCCTATATGGCACCCAACTTGCGAGCCTTCGAGGCCAAGATCACCGCAGAACCGGAATTGTACGGGCGCATCACCGTGCGTCACCTGAATCCTCCGCACGAGGTCGTCATCGCCCCGCCTGCCAGTGCCGACATGGCGCTCACCTTTCGCAACGTGCACAATTGGATCATGGCAGGCCAGGAGCGCGAGTTTTTTGCGACCTTTTTTGCGGCATTGAAGCCCGGCGGCATACTCGGAATTGTTGAACATCGCGCACGACCAGATGCCGATATGGAGGTTATGCGTACCTCCGGTTATGTCACCGAAGACTATGTAATCCAGCTCGCGACCGAGGCCGGTTTCGAGTTCGTCGACAAGTCCGAGATCAACGCCAATGCCAAGGACCCGACGGTGCATCCGGAAGGCGTGTGGACTTTGCCCCCGAACTATCGCCTTGGCGATGTGGATCGCGCAAAGTACACCGCGATCGGTGAGAGCGACCGCATGACGCTGAAATTCGTCAAGCCTGCGATGTGAAAGCAGCGGCGAACGCGCGCATCCGCCCCCTCCACGCAAGACTGTGAGCTGCTGAGGGTGCCGACTGGAAGCGGCACCCCTGGCACCAGTAGATCCCAACAGGTATTCACCTATGCCTCAGCCTGTCTGCCTGATCGTCGGAGCCGGTGATTACATCGGTGCGGCGATTGCGCGCCGCTTCGCTGCGGGCGGATTCTGTGTGTGCCTCGGTCGGCGCAATGGTGAGAAGAACGCGGCACTCGTGGCCGAGATCGCGGCCCAGGGTGGTAACGCACACTCGTATTCACTCGATGCGCGGGACGAAAGCCAGATCAAGGCCCGATTCGCCGCCATCGAAAATGAATTAGGACCCCTGGAAGTCGTCATTGCCAATGTCGGTGGCAATGTCAGGTTTCCGATTCTCGAGACTACGGAACGGGTCTTTACCAAGGTCTGGCAGATGGCTTGCCTAAGTGGTTTCCTGACGAGTCGCGAAGCGGCTCACTACATGGTGCCGCGTCAGCGCGGATCGATCTTCTTTACCGGGGCCACCGCCAGCCTGCGTGGCGGAGCCGGCTTTGCCGCATTCGCCAGTGCCAAGTTCGGCTTACGCGCCGTCGCACAAAGCATGGCGCGGGAGTTAGGCCCGCACAATATTCACGTTGCCCACCTGGTGATCGATGCGGGAGTCGATACCGCCTTCGTGCGGGACCGCGTCCGACAACGCGGGGAAGATCCGGACACTCTGCCCGAGGACACTCTCATGCGCCCCGAGTCTGTTGCCGACACTTACTGGATGCTGCATCACCAGAGTCGGGACGGTTGGACTCACGAACTGGATCTGCGCCCATTTGCTGAAAAATTCTAGCGAGGTATGCCGTCATGAGTCTTAAGGTTGAGTTCCATTTCGATTTTGGCAGTCCCAACGCCTATTTTGCCCATCGGGTGATTCCAGGTATCGAGGCCCGCACCGGCATCAGGTTTGATTACATCCCGGTGCTGATCGGTGGAGTTTTCAAGGCAACAAATAACAAGTCTCCTATGGAAGCCCTGGCTGGCGTCAAGAACAAACCGGAATACAACGCGATAGAAACTGAACGCTTCAAACAAAAACACAACATCATCGAATTCCGCTTTAATCCGCATTTCCCGGTTAATACGCTCACGATCATGCGAGGCGCTGTATATGCCAAGAACGCCGGTTTTGGCCCTCAATACATCGACGCCGTTTATCGGGGCATGTGGGAGCAGGAGCTGAACCTCGCCGATACCGCAGTTATTGAGTCCGCCCTGATGTCGGCTAACCTGCCGGCGCAGGAAATTCTCGAGAAAACCGCCGACGACAACATCAAGTTGCAGTTGATCGACAATACGTCACGGTCGGTCAGCCGAGGCAGTTTCGGCTCGCCGACGTTTTTTGTGGGCAATGAGATCTACTTCGGTAAAGACAGATTGCGGGAAGTCGAAGAGGAAATGCTCGCTCAGTTGGCGCGATCGTAGACTCTGACAAGATTAACCGCGGCACCAAACGCATCCGGCTCCAGCACCATTTCCACCCTGAGCTGGCTGCCATTGGCCTGCAGAGTGTAGGTCTCGAGCGTGAAGCCGCCGTCGCGGGGCCGAGCCTCTATTATCAGCTTGTCGCCGTCGAAATTGGCAAAGGAAAAGTCCTGTCCCCCTTCCGTGAAAAACTCATTCGCTGTCGTCTGGCGACGACGGCCGTCTGAATGAAAAATGCGGATGAAATTATCGGCGTATTCAAAGCGGAATTCCGGCTCTGCATACTGAATGTCCAGCACCGGGTCATAGGACAGTCGGTCATACAGTTCCTGTTCCGGCGGACCACCGCGATAGAATTCCTTGTCGCGATTGAACCAGCGACGCGACGGTTTGCCACCTGAACGCTTGATCGCGTCTTCCACTTGATCATCGGTATTGTCACTCAGCTTTTCATTCACGACCCAGTGACCAATGAAGCCACTTGGAATCACCGTGCCGGTATCGTCCGCAGCCCGCACTGGCATGGCGACCAGCAGCAGACTCAACACACCAAAGGCACATACCGATCTTGGATTTCCCTGCACGCGTTGTTCCCTCAATTTCTACTCAACGGATTCTTCGGATCCAGTCGGCAATCGCCTGACCTATCGCATCCGGCGAATCTTCCTGGATGAAATGGCTGCCAGCCACCGTCACTTCTTCCTGGTTAGGCCAGGTGCGGCAGAATTCCCGCTGCGACCCGATCAGGATAGCGGCCGGATCGGCATTGATGAACAGTTTCGGTACGGCGCTACTGGCCAGCCAGTCAGCATAGGCCTGCACCCGCGCGACGACGTCTGCCGGCTGCCCGTCGATCGGAATCTGTCGCGGCCAGGTCAGCGTCGGTCGTCTCGCCTCACCGGCTTCCAGAAACGGCTGGCGATAGACTGCCATCTCAGCGGGGGTCAATTCGCGCAGAATAGACGCGGGCAGAATGCGTTCGATGAACAGGTTTTTCTCGAGAATCATCGCCTCCCCCGCCTCCGAGCGCAAAGCCTGAAACACATGGCGAGATCCCTCGGGCCACTCGTCCCAGCTTACCGGTCGCACGATCGCTTCCATGTAGGCGATTCCCTTCACGCTGGATGCGTGTCGACGTGCCCAGTCAAAGCCGATCGCGGAACCCCAGTCGTGGAGCACGAGAGTCACCTCGGTGTCGACACCGAGAGCCGCCATCGCTGCGTCAAAGAAATCGATATGTTGCGCCAGGGTGTAGCTATCAGGACCGGCGACAGGCAGCTTGTCCGAGCCACCCATGCCAACCAGGTCGAGCGCGATGCAGCGCCCCTGATCCTGCAAGAGCGGCATAATATTGCGCCACAGATAGGACGAGGTGGGATTGCCATGCTGGAAGACGATAGGAGGTCCAGAACCCATCTCGACATAGCGCAGTTTCTGGCCGAATACTTCGAGAGCCTGTTTCGGATGAGCCTTGGCACTGATCACGTGGAATTCCCCGCTGTCTGCTAGTCTGCTAGAAAGCTGTCTGCTAGAAAAGCTGTCTGCTAGAAAAGCTGTCTGCTAGACAGCTGTCTGCTAGAAAGCTGTCTCCTGGAGAGTTGTCTCCTAGAGAGCTGTCTGCTCTGAAGCATGAGAATAAGCCTAACGGAGGAACAGGGCAAATGCCTGCAGGCTCCTGGCTGCGATCACCGCTGGAGCCATCGGCAAGATTTGAACAGGGGCCTGATTATCAGCTATGCTGCCTGTCCTTGCCCAGTCAAGACGAGAGCAACAATAAAGGGGGAACATTGAATGACAATGCAAAACACACCGCTGCTGATGTCGAAGATTCTCGGCCGCGGAGCGATTATCGATCCCAACGTCGAAGTCGTCACACTGCAAGCCGGGGGCACCCATCGGCAAACGCTGAAGCAGACCTGGGATCGCGCCAATCAGGTTGCCCATGCTCTCAATGCCCATGGCATCAAAGTTGGTGATCGCATCGGCAGCTTCATGTGGAATAACTATCGCCATCTGGAGCTCTATCAGGCAATCCCGTCAATGGGCGCCGTTCTGCACACGCTCAACATCCGACTGTCTCCTACCGATCTCGAATACATCATTAACCACGCCGGTGATCGCGTGATTTTCGCCGACGAAGACCTGTTGCCCTTATTGGAACCCCTGTGGGGCAAGATTCCCTGCGTCGAG
This sequence comes from Pseudomonadales bacterium, assembly GCA_023257655.1. Taxonomy (GTDB): domain Bacteria; phylum Pseudomonadota; class Gammaproteobacteria; order Pseudomonadales; family Pseudohongiellaceae; genus UBA9145. Next base: position 26,285 of record JALRBQ010000014.1, on the reverse strand, counting down.
TTGCTCGTCGTTTGTCGACATGGAGAAGGCGGCGAGAGCTCCTTTAAGAACCAGATTGATTACGAGGAGTTTATCGCCGGCAAGGATACCAAGTATCCGTGGCCGGAAATTCCCGAAACCTCTCCCATGGGCCTGTGTTACACCTCGGGGACGACAGGCAAGCCCAAGGGCGTCATGTACACCAATCGCTCCACTTATCTGCATACCCTGACAGAGAGTTTGTCAGACTGTATCGGGCTGTGCGCCGTCGACTCGCTGCTGGGCATTGTCCCGATGTTTCACGCCATGGGCTGGGGACTGCCATTCTGTGCCTCCATGCTCGGATGCAAGCAGGTCATGCCACATCGCTTCATGGTCCCGGATGCCTTCCTGAAGCTGATGCACGAGGAAGAAGTCACGATTTCGGCTGGCGTGCCCACCATCTGGCAGGGCGTGAAGGCCGCGCTGGAAGCGAATCCCGGAAAGTACGATCTGAGCAAGTTGTCGCGCCTCACGTGTGGAGGCTCTGCGCCGCCGGTTTCGATGATGCGCTGGTACTGGGATACCTACAAGATCGAGATGATCCAGGGCTGGGGCATGACCGAAACGAATCCGCTTGGCACACTCTCACGCAAGATCGCCAAGCGCTCGCAGGTCAACCTGTCCGAGGACGAGCAATTCAAGAATATAGCGAAGGCGGGTCTGGCTATGCCGGGACTGGAGATCGAGATCTTCGACGAACAGTGGAATCGATTGCCTCATGACGGCGAAGCTGTGGGTGAATTGTGTATCCGCGGCCCATGGATAGCCTCGGAATACTACAACGATCCGCAGCCGGAAAAATTCCATGATGGTTGGCTCGTTACGGGCGATGTGGCCAAGATCGACAGTGAGGAATACATCATCATCGCCGATCGATCAAAGGATCTTATCAAGTCCGGGGGCGAGTGGATTTCCTCAGTCGATCTGGAAAACCACATCGTCGCGATGCCCGAAATCGCTCAGGCAGCGGTCGTTGCACAGCCTCACCCGAAATGGGACGAACGGCCCGTGGCTCTGGTAAAGATGGCCGAAGGCAAGCAGCTGGATAAAGAGGCGGTACTGAAACACTGCGCGACAATCTTCGCGAAGTGGCAATTGCCTGACGATGTCATCGTGACCGATGCGATTCCGCTGACGTCGACCGGCAAGATCGACAAGAAGGCCATCCGTGCGCAACTCGAGGCCGACGGCTACAAGTTACCTTCGCTGGCCGATTAGTCACACGTGCGGGCTGTGAAAAAAAACGCTGTGACGGTTCATTCCGTCACAGCGTTTTTTTTGTGACTGGCGTAAAGTCCTTACTCGGTCTTTACCTTGAAATCCGAACCCAGCGCCGGGTTGACGTAGGGAGCGAGAACGCGGTCATAGTCCGGGCGCACACTCATGTAGTCGACGTGCACCGGCACTTCCAGCCAGCCGTGGGGCGTGCCTTCCGGGATGATGATCACGTCACCTTCTTTCACATGCTTCGCGACCCAGTCACCGACGATCATGCCGCTGCAGGAAGGCCCGTTCAACACCAGGGTGACATTGCTGTCAGGCTCCGATGCACTGCCATTCATGATGGTGCCGCCGGTAACCAGAGTGCCGGAACCGGAGACGATGATGTAGGTCTCAGTCTGATGCAGGTGCATGATGCCGCGCGCACCGCTGCTGCGGTTCGTGCTGGTGACGCCGCAGGGATTCGCCGCTGGCGGAGTATTGGCATTCGCCGCAGAGTCGGCACTTACCGCGCCACGGTGGATTATGCCAACAGACAGATTGAGGCGACCAATATCGCGACTCACGATCTGACGATCGACACCGGGTAATTCATTCACCATCTGCCACTGTTCTTCAGTGATGTAGGTGGCGTAGCTCTGGTCACTCTGCTGTGCCAGCGCACCTGTGGTGGCGACGAAGAGTGGTGCGAGTAACAGGGTTTTCATGCAGGTCTTCAGCTTCATGGGGTTCTCCTTTTTCTTCTGAATTGGCGACGATGCCAGCTCATGCCAGCCTGTCGGTGGATAGCGAGGTGTTACAGAAGGTATCCCTGCCGTCCGGGTTTGTCCAGAACCCCGTACAGTCCCGGAGCAGTAAGACCCAGCGCGGGTGGCTGCTGCTACGGCGCGTCCGGGCCGTCTTCGAGATCCGCCTCGATCACATCGGGTTCGGACTCCCAGCGGAAATCCAGATGCCGATTGAGGGCATAACTGACGGCGCGGACGATCAGGTTGACCTCGGTTGATTTCGGCAAGAAACGCGAGGTAGCGCCCGCCTCCCGCAGCTTGTCTTCGAGTTCGGGTTTGGCGTCAGGATAGAGAAGCAGCGCCGGTAAGCGTGACCACGCCAATGCTATGCGGTAGTCGTTAACATAGGCAAGCACCTGTGGCTCATCGAGGGTAGCGGCAATATCCACTATCACGAACTGGATTGAATCATGAGAGGTGAGCTGGTCCCTGGCCTCGTCCGGTGTGTGTGCCTCATAGATCTGGTACCACGCATTTTGCAACTCACGCCGGAAGCCGTCGGAGAATGCGTCGGCATCGCCAACCAGCAGAATGCCATGTTGGGATTCGATGGCGAGTGCATCCGAATTATCCATGCGCCCCACATCGGGAGTTTGTGCATGATACTCGTTGGTGATTTCGTGCCAGAAGTGGCGCCCGATAACGCGCGAGGCTTCCGCCGCCGTGGTATCTCCCGAAATGATGCGTCGGGCCGCAGCGCCGGAGAGCGTGCTGAACTGGCTGTCGCACGCGGCGATCGCTCGTTGTTGAATTTCTCACGATCCACCCCCGGCTCCATTCCGCCCGATATCTCGCCGGGCATCTTCGAAGACGCGCTGCGATACGGCAAATTTCAGCTCTTGATGGCTCATAGTGACAAGACTATTCAGCAATTCCAGGGCGGAATCCGGCGTCCTTACCTGGTCATCTCCTCATCCGATGCAGAGAGTGCCAAGTCCCTCAGGAATTTTTCCGAGATCATGCCATCCAGCTCCTGGGCCTGGTGGGCACCCTCACGGCTGATGGTCATTCCGCTGCTGGATGATGCGGATCTGGTCAATCCAAACTCGAACATCCCGGGCAATTCAGGTTCGCCAACTAATCCCGGTAATCCCGGGTCCAGCGGCACCCAGCCTGCCAATCCGAGCGCAGGCGGCGGTCCTACGAATCCCGGTGCAGGCACTTCTCCCGGCACTTCTTCCGGCACCTCTCCCGGCAACTCCGGTACCAGTGGTGCGGCGACTTCCGGATCGGGCACACTGGCGCAGACTTCTACCGCAGGCGGCGGGACAACCAGTGGTTCCACCACCATTACGGCACCGACAACCGCGGGGACCGGCACGACCACTGTCGTGACACCGACCAATACCGGACAGACTCCGGGTGCGGTGAGTGGTTCCCAGGCAGCGACTACCCGTCCATCGAGTACCGGTTGCGTGCATCCGGGCAATGGTCACGCCTTCAGGCGCTGCAATCACTGATGCCATTGCGCAGCATCTTGAGGAATACGCAGAATGAGTGACGATAAGGAACTGCATCAATCTGTACAAGCGGCCATGCAGGGAATACAGCGCGCCAAGGCGAATGCCGCCCATCAAGTCGCGAAAAAACCGCGCAAGTCCAGTCTTGTGATCTGGGGCTTGCTATTGTTCGTCGTCGCCTTCGCGGCAGCTGTGCTGCAGTATGAGCTCGAGGAGAAACGCATCGTCATGGATCTGCGGGAATCGAGCCTGGAGTTGTTGCTGGAGGCCGACGCCGACGTCTTCAACTATTACACGTCGACGCGAAATTTACCGGCGGAGCTTCCCGATCCACTACTGCGCAATTTCGTACGCTATGAACCGATCGACGATTATCAGTTTTATTTACAATCGACCTATGGTTCGAATGCCGACCGGGTGCTTCGTGACATTCGCACCCAGACCAGCTACAGCGAGCTCGATGCTACCCTGAGCGATTGACGCCAGCTCCACGGCTTACTGACCAGGGTCGGTAGGCGCGTACTCGATGCCCTCAAACTCCGCCCGCCGCGCGCCTGCCAGAATGCCTGGCAAGGCATAGTTGCCCTCATGGCAGGCATATTCGTATACCTGTTCATCCGTTTTATTCATCGGTAATTCCCCACTCCAGGGCTGGGTGTAGTTTTCCGGATCTTCCACGGTGAACTGGTAATGGATGACATCATCGCTTATCCGTGTGAAGCGCTCAGTCACTTTCATGCGGGGCGAGGCGAAGAAGCGATGATCCAGTGAAGATCGCATGCTCTGCTGTGGGTGGAAATTCGTGGTCTCCACGATCAGCGTATTGTCCTCATAGTGGCCGATGGAATCGCCGAGCCAGGGATTGAAGGAGGATTGTGGGTAGTCTGCGTTCAACCGCACGATTCGGGCATCGTGATTCATCTCTGCGAGCAGGACGACGTAATCCGGTGTTTGCACTATCTGGGTATTGTTGTTGTACAGAACCGGTAACTTGGGCGGCCCGCCGGAAGACCCGAAGCCCACGACGCAGCGTTCGCCGAGTGGTCGCACTTCCGGTCCATCATAGGATTGGCGCGAACGCATGGCCGCCGCCAGGTTGGCCCGACCCTGTTCGCTGTACGGCAATTGTCCGTCGGCGGGATCGACCAGTATCGACGTGCGAATCTCGCCATTGACGAGTGCGAGCCGGTCACCAGGATCCATCCAGAAGGTGTTGTAGCCGCCGACATTTTCGCCGGCCTCCGGAGCTTCCCGATTCGGATCACTGGGTGCGTCAGAAGCGAATACCGCCTGAAACATCATTTCGATGCGCAGGGCCTCTTCCGCGGTGATCGTCAGTTGGCCATTGAAACGGGCCGCCCGTTCCAGATTCGTCTGGGTCGCAATGGACCAGGTGCCCTGCAGATCCGGGGCACCGAATTCGGTTCGCGGACTGATGTAAACGGTTTCAGCAGCCAGCAATTGCGCTGACGACAGCGAGCAGAGCAACCCGCACACTAGCTTGATTCTCACGAGCTTCATGGTTTACCCCCGATAAACTGTGGTATTTGCCGCCGAATGTGCCGGCATTATGCCATGGCAAATGTAGGGACCCGAAGCCACCTCACCCCGTTTTCCGAGGAGTTTACCGGGAATTCGCCGCCTTCCGAGTTGCATCGAGCCTCGCGGAGGTGAACTCATTCTACTGTGAATAAACACAGTTTCAGTGCGTTGAAATCCTGTTAATATCGCCCCCGTGCTCCGATGACCTATTCGGCAGGATAGCCGCGAAGTGAGCCCAGGAGAATTACGAGTAGCAATGACTAATACCAAGCAACATCTGGTGAGTCTCTTAATAATACTTTTAATAGCTGCAGTCGACCGATACGTTTTTATTGAGTTGCAACCCGCTCCCCCCAACATGGTGTGGATAGATGGCGGCAACTTCACGGCTACCAGCAAAGATGAATTCACTGACCGCGACGCGGATCAGGATTACCAAATGGCAGGCTTCTGGATCGACAAATCTGTCGTCAGCAAGTCTGGTTATGAGGCGTTTGTCGCCGCGACCGGCTATGCCGGCACGCTCGCGGCTGCGCACGCCATGGCCGATTCCTCGGCGCTGCCCCATCAGTTTGCAGGACATCAGCTCTTCAGCCTGCGCGATGCCAACGATGCCAACAATCCCGACCTCGACCCCCACGCGCTGCAGATCATCAGCTATGACGATGCGATGGCCTTTTGTGCGTGGAAGGGGATGGAACTCTCGAGCCAGCGCCAAACCGAGTTCGCACAGGCCAGCGGCGATGTGGTGGACAGCGCTGTGCAAGGCGGCACGACAGTCCATGCCTCTCAGCCGCTGTCCAATCAGAGTGGTTTCCGCTGTGTGAAACTGCCGGAATGGGCCCACCAGCAGGGTTATTCGCTCAACTAAATGGTTCGTTAGATCTCGCGAGCGATCAGCATCTTCATGATTTCATTGGTGCCGCCGTAGATCTTCTGGATTCGGCTGTCGGCATACATGCGCGCGATCGGATATTCCAGCATGTAGCCGTAGCCCCCGAAGAATTGCAGACACTCATCAACAATTTCGCATTGCTTCTGGGTCGTCCACCATTTCGCCATTGCGGCAGTGGTCTCATCCAGCCTGCCCTCAGCGAGTCGCATTGCACAGTCATCGACAAAGATTCGCGCCAATCGCGCCTCGGTATAGCGCTCCGCAAGCTTGAACTGCGTGTTCTGGAAATCGAGTATGCGTTTGCCGAATGCCTTGCGCTCTTTCACATAGTCAGCGGTGAGTCTGAGTGCTGTTTCCATCGCGGCACAGGCACCAGCTGCAATTATCAGCCGTTCCTGGGGTAATTGCTGCATCAACTGGACAAACCCCTTGCCTTCCGCAGAACCTAACAAATTGTCCGTGGGAACGGCAACGTTGTCGAAAAACACTTCGGAGGTGTCCTGCGACTTCATGCCGAGCTTTTCCAGGTTGCGGCCACGACTGAAACCCTCTGCCCCATCGGTCTCGACCATGATCAGGGAGATGCCCTTGGCAGATTCTGTCGGATCGGTTTTTGCCACGACGCAGATGAGATTCGCCGTTTGACCATTGGTGAGGAAAGTCTTCTGTCCATTGAGACGGTAAAAATCTTCGTCACGCAATGCGGTAGTTGCTACCGATTGCAGATCCGATCCCGTTCCGGGTTCAGTCATCGCGATGGCGGAAACCAGGTCTCCAGTCGCCATCTTGGGCAACCACTTCTGCTTCTGGGCTTCTGTGCCGTAGGAATTGATGTAATGAGCGACAATCCCGGAGTGGACACCATTACCGAAACCGCCCATTCGGGCATAGGCCATCTCTTCGACAAGGACCATCTCATGCCGGAAATTGCCACCCCCGCCGCCGTACTGCTCGGGAATGGAAGCACACAGGATGCCCGCCTCACCGGCCTTGTACCAGGCCTCACGATCGATAAATCCCTGTTTCTCCCACCGCGGCAGGTTCGGTACGAATTCTCTGGCGAGAAACTTGCGCACCGCATCCCGCATGATGTGCAATTCTTCATTCATCCAGGGGCTGACATGATTCTCAAACATCGGCGATTCCGGGTAGTGGTTGACAGCTTCAGGCGGTCACAGCATTCATGCGCTCAATAATCATGGCGTTGGCAGTGCCACCACCTTCGCAGATCGCGATCAGTCCGTAACGACCACCACGTCGTTCGAGCTCATGCACCAGGGTAGTCATGAGTTTTGCTCCTGTGCCTCCCAACGGGTGTCCAAGTGCCTGGGCACCGCCGTTGACATTTAGTTTTTCGGGATCGGCTTTCAATGCTTTGGCCCAGGCCAGCGGAACAGACCCGAACGCCTCATTGACCTCATACAGATCGATGTCATCAATAGTGAGCCCTGCCTTCTCCAGCACTTTCTGCGTCGCCGGAATCGGCCCCTCAAGCATGATGACCGGATCTGAACCAACGACGGCGAGCGAATGTATCTTGGCACGCACGGGCAGTTTGTACTTTGCCACGGCGGACTCGTTTGCAATCATGATTGCCGCCGCGCCGTCGCTGATCTGGCTGGCGGTGCCAGCAGTGATTACCCCGCCCTCGCGCAGTGAATTGAGTCCCTGCATACCTTCCAGTGTCGCATTGGGCCGTATACCCTCATCGAGCAGGTGCATATCTTTCGAGCCATCCTCGAGTTCGATATTGACCGCCACGATCTCTCGCTTGAAATAGCCATTGCGGGTGGCGGCTGTGGCACGTTGATGACTTAGCAGACCGAAGGCATCGAGTTCCTCGCGCGTGATTCCGTATTTTTCTGCCAGCAATTCAGCGCCGTCGAACTGACTGAACTGGATGCCCGGATATTGCAGTTCCAGACGCTCTCCCTTGGGAATGCCGCGGCCATTGGCGAGACCATCGCGAACATTGGAGCCAATTTCGACCTTACTCATCGCTTCAACACCCCCGGAGATGATCACATCCTGGGTGCCTGACATGACGGCCTGGGCTCCGAACTGAATCGCCTGCAAGGAAGACCCGCACTGCCGATCCACTGTGGTGCCCGGCACGGCGAGATCGAGTTTCGAGGACATGGAGACATTACGCCCGAGATTGCTCGCCTGCGCGCCAATCTGCATGACGACTCCGAAGATGACGTCGTCTACCGCGTCTGTGGGAATGCCGGTGCGATCGACCAGTTCATCGACGACGATCGCGCCCAGATCAACCGGATGAATGCGACTGAGTCGACCATTCTTTCTGCCGGTTGCGGTTCGTACTGCACCTACAATGTATGCATCAGCCATTCGTCTCTCCCCCTGAAGGCCTGGTTATGCTGAATGTTTAAGATTGACCACTACGCAGGCATGCGGATGCCGGCATCGAGGCGAATCGTTTCGCCATTGAGATAATTGGAATTCACGATATGTGCCGCGAGCCTGGCGAATTCTTCGGGATTGCCCAGTCGCTTGGGAAACTGGGTGATCGCGATGAGCGGGTCGCGCACCTCATCCGGCGCAGCTGCCAGCAGAGGCGTTTCGAATACGCCGGGCGCGATCGTCATAACGCGTATGCCACGCGGCGCAAGATCACGGGCGATCGGCAAGGTCATGGCGACGATCCCCCCCTTGGAGGCCGCATAACCAGCCTGCCCGGTCTGTCCATCAAAGGCGGCGATGGAGGCCACGTTGATAATGACGCCTCGCTCACCATCAGGTGTCGTCGGCTGATTGGTTTGCATCACCTCCGCGCACAGCCGCAGCACATTGAAGGTGCCGATCAAGTTAACGCGCACGATGTGCTCAAACTTGGCCAGCGGCATCGGTCCATTCTTGCCCACCGTGCGTGCCGCGCCGCCGATTCCGGCCGAGTTGACATTCACGTGCAGAGTTCCGAAACGCTCTTTTGCCATGGCCACGGCCTTGCTGACTGCCGCCTCGTCCGCGACATCGCCTGCACTCCAGTGCGCCTGCGGGCCAAGGCTGCTGGCCGACTGCTCAAGCAATTCGGCGTTGAGATCGTACATCATGACATTGGCACCGGCGGCGACAAAATTCTGGGCTGTTGCCAAGCCCAAACCGGACGCGGCACCCGTGATGAACGCCGTTTTGTTATTTAAATCCATGAATTGATTCCAGCGACAGGCGAGACCGTAAATGATCCGAGGATAATCCATCCATTGCAAAAGTGAAACCGGTAAAGGAAGCCCCCCCCTTCACGGTTAATTTTTCATTTCTTTCATGCCGCGGGTTTTCAATCATTCAACCGATAACCTATTATCCGCACTACGCATTACAGGAAAGGAAACCACCGTGGGCCCACTAACTGGTATTCGCGTTATCGAGATGGCTGGCATTGGACCGGGTCCGTTCTGTGCAATGATGTTGTCCGACCTGGGCGCCGAAGTCATCCGCATCGATCGTCTGGCCCTGAAGGGCACGGGCAACAGGGCTCAGGTGCTCAATCGCGGTCGACGCTCCCTGGCACTCGACCTGAAATCTCCACAAGCCATCGAAATCCTCTTCAGACTCGTCGAGAAAGCCGATGTACTCCTTGAAGGTTTTCGCCCGGGTGTTATGGAACGACTGGGTATTGGACCGGACGCCTGTCACGCACGCAATCCTCGGCTCGTTTTCGGACGCATGACAGGCTGGGGGCAGACCGGTCCTCTGGCCCATACCGCAGGCCACGACATCAATTACATTTCCATCGCTGGCGCGCTGGGCGCGATGGGGTACGCTGACAGGCCACCTGCACCACCGCTTAATCTCGTCGGCGACTTCGGTGGCGGCGCGATGTATCTGCTCACCGGGATACTCGCTGCCTTGCTGGAGCGCCAGACCTCCGGCAAGGGTCAGGTAGTCGACGCGGCGATGACCGATGGCACCGCCAGCCTTTTGAGCCCGTTCTATGGACTAATGGCGATGAATCTGTGGACCACGAAGCGACACAGCAACAAACTCGACGGTGGCGCACACTATTACGGTTGTTATGAGTGTGCAGATGGAAAATTTATTTCGTTTGGCTCCATAGAACCACAGTTCTATGCATTGCTGCTGCAGCACTGCAACATCTCCGACCCCCAGTTTGACGCCCAGCAGGAACAACATAACTGGCCCGAGTTGCGCGAAAAACTCGCCGCCATCGTGAAGACGAAGACCCGCGACGAATGGTGCGGCGTGATCGAGGGCTCTGACGTGTGCTTTGCTCCGGTGCTCGATCTGGAGGAAGCGCCACGCCACCCCCACAATGTGGCACGAAATACCTTCGTCGAAGTTGATGGCATTACCCAGCCGGCACCAGCTCCCCGTTTTAGCCGGACGCAGGGATCGATCCAGCACAGTGCCGCGCTCGTCGGCGAGCATTCCGAAGCAATCCTGCGAGACTGGGGTTACAGCGACGCTGAAATCACGACGCTCAGGACAACCAATGTGATCTAGATGGATAACGCAACCCTCTTACTGGCACTGGCGATACTTTCCAGCATTTGCAGCCTCGCACTCTTCGCGAACTGGGCGGGGAATCGCTATGTGCCGGGGCTGCTGTCAATCGCAATCGGCTATGCAGTGTCCACGATAGGCATTCTGCTATTGACCAGCCAGGCCGTCTTGCCACCAATTCTGTCTACTGCTCTGGCGTCAATACTGGTAATGGGCGGCCGCGTGCCCTTGCTGTACGGTCTGGCCGGGTTCTGGCACCAGGAGAAATCGCGATTGCCCCTGATCCTGCTGGTTTGGTATCTGGTTTCCGCCGTGGGATTCTATTACTTCGTCATGATCGAAGACTCCATCCAGGTCCGGGCGGCTGTCTTCGTGCAGTACATGGTGATCTTCTTCCTCATGGGCGCCTTCATTGTTATGCGAGGACTCAACACAGTGCGCCGCCTGCGCCCCAACGTTGCGATCTCGACAACCTACGGTGCGTATTTTCTGGTGGGACTGTTCATCTTCAACGCCGTGGCTGACATTTTCTTCGTTCTCACTCGCTCCTCTGTCGCCCTGGTCGAAACCGACTCGAGCACGTTCTTTCTGCTCCTGAATCATTTCGTCACCATGATGACGATCGGGTTCGCGGTAATCATGATGACCATGGAAGAACTGTCGATTGAATTCAAGGAGAACGCGTTCTTCGACCCGATTACCACGGCGCTCAACCACCGTACTTTTCTTGAGATCGCGCAACGCGCGATAGGTGCCGCGCGGCGACACGGGGAGCCCGTCTCCCTGCTGACCATCGAAATCACGAATTACGAAGATGTCTCAGCGCAGTTCAGCGCCACTATTGCCAATCGATATCTGCGACACATCGCAGCCAGGACGACTGACCACCGTCGCAATGAAGATTTACTGGGTCGTTTCGGTACGACGGAATTCCAGCTCCTCTTGCCCGGAGTGGATGAGGAAGGAGCGAAGGCCGTCTGCGATCGCCTGCAAGAGTCACTGCACAATGCCGACTTCCGACTCTTTGACAAGGTTGTCACGGTCGACTTTGTGATTTCTTCAGTTACGAAACACAAAGATGAGCTGAACCTGCAATCCTTGATGCAGGAAGGCGAACTCGAATTGTTCCGACTCAAGCATCAGTCCACCGAGTTGTCAGACTACCGCACTCACTAGCATTAACTGGCACTCTTGATTCTGACAGTCACACTCCCTTCCTGACATCCGGAGCTACACCATGTCTTTCAATTCCATCCTGTATTCCATAACAGACAATATCCTGACGATCACGTTGAATCGTCCGGAGCAGATGAACGCGTTCACTGTCGAGATGGCCCACGAGCTGATTCGGGCCTTTGAGCAGGCAGATGCCGATGACGAAGTCAGGGTCATCGTCGTTACGGGGGCGGGAAAGGCTTTCTGTGCGGGCATGGATCTTTCAGGTGACCGCAATGTGTTCGGCCTGGATGAATCCCTCAGCCCGACGCTGCATGATATGCAGGAACGCCTCGATGCTCCCGAAATCGAGGCCGGCGTGCGTGATACCGGCGGCCAGCTGACACTGGCAATCTATGCCTGCCGTAAACCGGTGATTGCCGCCATCAACGGCGCGGCAGTAGGAATCGGGGCCACCATGACCTGTGCCATGGATATTCGACTCGCAGCCGACAAGGCACGGGTGGGATTTGTGTTTAACAAGATCGGCATCACGCCGGAAGCCTGTTCGAGCTGGTTCCTGCCACGCATCGTGGGAATGGGTACCGCCCTGGAATGGGTATATACCGGTGAGATTCTGCCCAGCGAAATCTTGCTTGCGAAGGGTTTCGTGCGCTCCGTGGAACCGGTCGAACAACTCCTCGAGACCGCTTATAACCTGGCCAGGACCATCAGTTGTCACAGCCCGGTAGCCCTCGCCCTCAGCCGCCAGATGCTGTATCGCAACGCTGCCAGCGAGCATCCTCTGGAAGCTCATCGCGTCGATTCTCTGGCCATTTTCTACACCAGCCAGACCAGCGGCAAGGAAGGCGTGAACGCGTTCCTCGAGAAGCGCCCACCAGTCTTCACCGACAAAGTGTCCACTGATATGCCGCCGTTCTATCCCTGGTGGTAAATGCCTGCCCGACCCTGGCTTCATGGCATAAAATTGGTCGACATGCTACGAACTGGTGTAGGCTCCCATGTCAGGTAATCTGATAACCGGGTCGGTTCGTATTGCATGACAGTAGCCAGGTGGCGTCCGGCGATGTCCACAGTCCCACTCCGGAGCGAGGTGCATTTCTTGAAAGTCTTTGAGAATCTGATGGTCACAACCGGGCGGGTACTGCTGGGCCTGTATTTTATCGGCCCTGGATTGAACAAGGTATTTGCCTTCGAAACTAATGCCAACTACATGGCAGAACACGGCATGGTACTCATTCCCTTCTTTCTCGTGCTGACGATCCTGATTCAGCTCGGCGGTGGGGCGGCAATGGTCGTGGGTTATCAGACCAAGCTTGTCGCCTTTGTGCTGGCTGGACTCACGCTCGTGATCAGCCTGGTCATGCACGATTTCTGGACCATGCCTGCCGGAGATCTGCAAACGGGTCACGAGGCCCAGAATTTTGTGAAGAACATGGGCATCATGGCTGGCCTGCTGGTAGCTGCCGGGCTCGGTGGTGGCCACTGGAGCCTGGACCGGAAATTTGCCGGGTAACTGCTCGCAAAAGCTTGATTTGCTGCGGGTTTTATCGTGCAGATGTATTTCATTAAAACGCGCGTATAATGGCCATTCACTCAGCGAGGAATGATTTCACCATGATTATTGTGCAGAGCACGTTTGAGTTAATCCCTGACTCCAAACCAGAAGCCCTGGTCCTGATGAAAGACATGGTTACCTTGTGCCGCAAAGAGTATGGCTGCCTCAGCTACGAATACTACGAGGGGGTCACCGAGACGAACCGCGTCATCCTGTTCCAGGAGTGGGAGAACGCCGATTGTCTGCAAGCACACTATCAGACAGAACACATGGACAGCTTCATCGCCAACCTGTCTCGCCATCTGCAGAGTCCGATCATCACGCGAAGCTACCTGGCTCAGGAAGAGACACCGCCGAAAGCCAAGGCGAGCGACGCCGCACCGAAACCGCAACAGACAATCCACTAGTCACTTCGCCGCATCGGTGACGTCGTAATGCAACTGACATTCTGCAGCAGACGGTAATCACGCCATGTTCCATACACTGCAGAACGGTATCAAGACGCCGGTTTCTCCCGCTGAAAATGCCCGTCTGCTCCGCTGGCGCACCTCCACTTTTTGGGTCTGTCTGATCGGCTATGTTGGCTATTACCTCTGTCGTGGCAATCTGTCCGCCGCGTTTCCCTTGCTGGAACAGGAGTTCGGTTATTCGAACACCCAACTAGGTCTCATCGCCTCCCTGTCGGAGATGGCCTATGCCGCCGGCAAATTCGTCAATGGCCCACTGGCCGATCGCCTCGGAGGCCGCAAGATCTTCCTCGTCGGTATGGCCGGCGCCATCCTCTGGAACTTCATCTTTGCCCTGTCGGGCAGCCTCACAGCCTTCATCGTTGTGTGGTGCTGCTGTCGCTACTTCCTCGCCATGGGCTGGGGCGGACTGACAAAGACGATCGGTAACTGGTATCCCCGGGATCGCAACGGCACGGTCATGGGTCTGATCAGTGTTAATTTCCAATTCGGCGGTGTGGCAGCAACGCTGTTTGCCGGCTCTCTCGTTGCCATGGGCGTCAGTTGGCAAGGCATTTTCATCTATCCCGCCCTCGTGCTCACTGCGATCCTGATCTGGTCGACGCTGGCTTCACGGGCCAAGCCTGGTGATGTTGTCCCCGGTGCCCTTGTCAGCGAGGCCCTGCCTGACGCCACAGGCAAAACAAAGACTCGCGCCCAACTCGCCAATTATGGCCCGGAGGAGAATCCTTCCGTGCGCATCATTCTGACGACGCTGCTGCGACTGCCGATCTATCGCCAGCTGCTCGTGTACAGCTTTCTCACTACATTGCTGCGCTCGGTTTTCCTGTTCTGGACACCTAAATTTCTGTTCGACATTGGGCTCAGTGCGAGCACGGCAATCTTGCAATCAGCGGTATTTCCGCTGCTAGGCGTGCTCGGTACGTTGTTCATTGGCTGGTACACCGACCATCACGCGCGCAATGGCGATCGCGCCCGCATGATGTGGATCATGTTGTCTGTGCTCGTCTTCTGCATGCTTGGTATCACGGTGTTAAGTACCGCAGAAAACCCGAACTTCAATCTCATCCTGGTATTCCTGGGTGCCAGCGGATTCTTCCTGTTGGGCCCCTATTCCATGAGCAGCGGCTGCCTGACCCTGGACATCGCCGGTGCACAGGGTGCCGGTTCCTGCACCGGTATTATCGACGGGATGGGGTATATTGGCGGGGCGATGGCGGCGTTTGCGGCTGGCGCGATGTCGGATTATCTGGGGTGGCCACAGGTGTTTCTGGTGCTGACTGGATTCGCCGCCGTCTCCACCCTGAGTGCCTGGTTTATGAGTCGTGGCTTTCAGCGCATGGCGGCTGGTGACTCAGCGTGATTCGTACGCCTTGATGGCGTCGGTGATCTCCTTCGCCAGATCATTCGGGATGGGGAATGAGAGATTGTACTGCGATATCTTCCAGCCCGCGTCCGTCCTGATCAGTACCCCCGATCCGCGCGACGTGCCGTAGTTGGCACTCAGTAATATTTCGTCGAACGAGGCAGTGTTGCCGTCCGGTGTCAGATTCACATGCCGGGTCTGCGGCGTGTACTTCCAACCACGACTCCCGCTCGCATACGCCTGAAACTCGGCCTTGGGCCAACGCTCGCCGGCATCGCTGCCAAGGAACACGCCGTCGGCGCTCATCAAGTTGAAGTAGCGCACCCAGTCACCGTCGGCCGCCGCCGCGTGAAATTCATTCAGTACACTGTCGATCGCGGTGAGCGCGGCCGAGTCCTGCGCCCGCGTCGTCGGGCACACCGCCAGACTCCACAACAGCAACCCTGCCATCAGCATGCGCATCTTCATGATCTTGTCTCCATTGCAGTCGGGTCCGATTCAATTTCATGGGCGAAGGCGCCGTCGTCGAGTCGGGCAAAATAATCCCTGGCGGCGATCCGGACGTGACGCGCCAGAATCAATGTCGAAAGCATTGTCGGTATCGCCATCATCGCGTAGAAGCCATCGAGCAGATTGATCATCGCTTCCATGGAAGCGACGGCTCCCAGCGTTATCAACGCCATATAGGCCCACATATAATATTTCTCGCGCGCTGTGCCGAACAAAAATCCCATACACTTGCTGCCATAGTACCAGTACGTCAGCACAGTGGTGGAACTCAGCACAAACACCATCGCCAGCAGCAGGTAAGAACCATAGCCCGGGAATGCCTGTTCGAAAGCTTGTGCTGTCATCGTGACGCCGACGGCATCGCCACGCCATGCGTCGGTTACCAGCAGGGCGATTGCGGTACAGGTGCAGACGACGAGCGTGTCGAGGATGGGGCCTACCATCGCCACCAGACCCTCTCGTATCGGCTCATTGGTCTTTGCCGCACCGTGCGCGAGTGATTCGGTGCCGATACCGGCTTCATTCGAGAAGGCGCCACGTTGCACTCCAATCAATATCACCGCTCCCAGAGCACCTCCGGAGACAGCATTGCCTGTAAACGCATCTCTGAAGATCAATGCGATAACTTCGGGTACACGCTCGATATTGGAGATCAGCAACACTGCGGTGATGCCGAAATAGAACACAACCATGGCGGGCACCAGCGACGCGGCCACGGCAGAAACCCGTTTGATCTTGCCAATTGCGATCGAGAAGATAGCGATCGCCAGCAGAATGCCGGCAATCAGGTCGAAGCGAAAATGGGATTCCGCGGTGGCGAGACCCGCAGGAATCGCAATCAGGTCACGCAGGATTTGTACCAGCTGGTTGATCTGAAAGACAGGCAAGGTGCCGACCATGCCGGCGATAGCAAACATCCAGGCCAGTGGCAGCCAACGGCGGCCAAGACCCTCGCGAATCACATACATGGGTCCCCCTTGCAGGTGGCCCTTGTCATCATGTCCACGGAACATGATGGCGAGCGAGGCAGTGTAGAACTTTGTGGTGGTACCAACTATCGCCGTTACCCACATCCAGAAAATTGCGCCGGGGCCGCCGACAGTGAGGGCGACGGCTACACCTGTGATGTTACCGAGCCCCATGGTCCCGGCCAGTGCTGTGGCTAGCGCGCGATAGTGACTGATATCGCCACCGGCACCGGCGGATTCCTGATTGTACTTGCCGCGCAACAGCGCAATGCTGTGGCCAAGGTAGCGCAGGTGAAGCAAACGGGAATGAACGGTGAAAAACAGACCGCCACCCACCAGCAGAATCACCAGTGGCAGCCCCCACATGAAACTCGCGAATGCCGCGATCGCGGCTTCTAGTTGTGCCACGGATTACCTTTACTGCCCGCCCTGAGAAGGATGAAGGGATCGATCACTCTGTCGAGCACCATGTCGACTCCGGCTGTGGATATGCTTGCAGCTTATCCAGCGTGATGCGGCATTGCAACCCGAGCGCGGTCGGTTGCTCAGGGAATATTGGCGGCAAAGCGAAAATCTGCCGGGGGCTTCGCTCCCTGCAAATGTTCCACAAAATAATTCCAGCGTCGCAGCATGAAATAGCGTCGATTACCAAACCCGTGGCTGGCGTCTGGTAACAGCAACAAGTCGAAATCCTTCTCGGCCTCGATGAGAGCCTGCACCACGAGTAAGGTGTTCGAGGGATGGACATTGCTGTCCATCAAGCCATGTGCGAGCAGCAGATGCCCTTGCAGATTGGCAGCAAGCAGCTGGTTGGCCTGGTTGTCATAGTTGCTTGCCAAGGTACCACTCTTGCTCTCGCCCCCGGTGGGATCCGCCTCCGGATAGGTAACGAGTAGTCCCTGCCATTTCTCACCCCAATCATCCTCGTAATTGCGGTTGTCGTGGTTGCCGGCGCCCGACACAGCTACCTTGTAGAATTCCGGATAACGCAGGATCCCCGCTGTCGAGGCGAAGCCACCACCAGAGTGTCCCCAGATGCCGACAAGGTCGAGATCCATCCATGGATTGGCCGCAGCCAGCTGGCGAATCGCGGAAACCTGATCCGGCAAGCCGTTATCGCCCATGTCGCCGTAATAGGCATCATGGAAGGCTTTTGAACGCCCCGGAGTTCCCATCGCATCGAGTTCGACCACGATGAAACCCAGTTCGGCCAGGGCCTGCTTGTCATTGCGTGCGGCGCGGAAAGAACGAGTCCCGACACTGCCAGTCTGTGGCCCGGGGTAGAGATAGTTCAACACCGGGTATCGCAACGCCGGATCAAAGTTGGACGGTTTGTAGAGCAAGCCGTACAGGTCCGTCTGCTGGTCTCGCGCCTTCACAGTAAAGGGCTCTGGCGCCACCCAGCCGGTAGCGAGCAATCGGTCCAGAGAACTCGATTCCAGTGCGAGAACTGCATTGCCGTCGACCGATCGGATCACCGCGGTCGGCGCTGTCGTCGGTGTGGAGTAGATGTCTGTAAAGAAATCGTGAGAAGGTGACCAGGTGATCTCATGATTCGCCGGTTCCGGAGTCAGGTTCTCGAGGCCACTGCCATCGAAGTGGACCCGGTACAGGTACTGGAAGTAGGGATCGCCAGGCTCGCGGTTGGCCCCGAGGAAATAAATCCAGTCGTTGGCAAGATCGAGATGTTGCACATCCAGCACACTCCAGTTACCCGAAGTGATCGGATGTTTCAGGGCACCAGTAGCGAGATCGTGCAGGTACAGGTGACCCCAATTGTCCCGTTCGGAGAACCAGATGAACTCATCGCGTCCAGGTAGCACCCGCCAGTTGGCATTGCTGAATCCACCCTCATAGTAGGTTGCCTGTTCTTCCCGGTAGATGTCGCGTACGGCCCCGGTATCGGGATCGGCGAGGCGCAGCTCCGCGATCTTGTGGTCCCGCGATGACGAGACGAAGGCGAGTGACTTGCTATCGGCACTCCATTCCACATCGAGGAAAATACCGCCCGCTCCGGCGACATGATCACTCGTTGTCGATCGATGAGGGTCAGGTGGCATTTGCAGAGACACGAGCTTTGGCGTGCCGGACAGATCGATCACCACACGTTCGATCATAAAGATGGACTCGTCACCCGGCAGCGGGTATTTCCAGGCGTCCAGTTCGACGTGACCTACCTGTGTGTTGTAGAGGTACATCTCGCCGACATTGCGGCCGTCGTGACGGAAAGTAGCGATCTTGCTGGAATCCGGGGACCACAAGAGCACCGGTCCGTTATCGCGAATCCAGCCGGCGTTGTTGGTGGCATAGCCATAGTTCTCGACACCATCGAAGGTGACCTGTGTCACGGCATTGGTCGCCGTGTCCCGCACCCACAGATTGTAGCTGTCGATGAATGCTGCCTTGCTGCGATCGGGTGACAGGTATTCATCCGGCGGACTGGCGGCATGTTGCTGCAGGTCGTAGCTATCGAGATCGAGAGTGTAGGTCTTCCCGGAGTAGCGGAACTCGAGCTGCCGCCCGCTGCTGTCGAGCTGCACAGCAGTGAGGGCCAGTTCGTCCAGCGCTGGTGCCGCATCGACAAAATTGGCGAGAACGGTGGCGAGCCGCGCGCTGTCGAGCAACGGCCGTTTTTCACCCGTTACCGCATCGGCGAGCACATATTCCGAACCGGCAGCGCCAACGCGGCGATAGATGAGCTGCGCGGAATTTGTCTGCTGCCACGACTGTGACTGGATCACACCCTCGACAAGTGGCGTGGTATTGGGGGCGAGCCGCTGTTCGGCGCGCAGGTAATCGGCGAGAGTGGCGGTCACGTTCATGGAATCCTGGGGAGTCTCGGGCGCACAGGCACCCAGTATCGAGATCGCAAAGACAGAGGCGGCATAACGTGTTCCACGCATAAGAGTGTTCCCATGCTCTGATGTGGGGCGCCGGGTCGAAATCGACCCGGAACCGTGACAAGAAATTCCCACAGGTGACGATTGCCCCTGTCGAGGCCGAACACCAATTACAGCAGCGTGTCCAGAATCAGATTCGTCGATTCGATAATGCGCTGATCCCGCGGTCGCAGATCTGGCGCGAAGGGCACGCCGGTCAGGTGCTGCAGACCCTGGATGTAGCGCACGGCGATGGCATTGGCCTGTTCATCAGTAAATTGCTGATCCTGCGAGGTTACCATGCCCCGTGCGAATTCCTTGGAGAAGGACACCGGCTTGCCATTGCGAGTCAGCAACGCACCGTCTTCATCCAGGCGCCAGAACCGGGATGAATCCATCGTATAAAGTTCATCGGCGGCGACGATCTTGCCTTCGCTATTAATGCCATGCTCGGTCTTCGTATCGACGAGCACCATGCCTTTCTCGAGCAGATATTGGGAGATCATGCCAAAGGCCATGATCGAGGCATTGCGAATCTGGTTGTACTGTCCCTGGGTACAGATGCCCTCATCAATCAGGTACTGGGCATCGATGGTGCGATCCACCTTGTCCTTCGTGCTGGGAGTGTCCATCAGATAGGGCAGAATGCCATTCGGTTCCAACGCACTCACAGTCAGATCGTGTCCGGCATAGCGCAGCGTCGCTTCGCCCGCTTCCTTGGCCGCGAGCCAATGCTGATACAGCGAAGTAGAGGTCGAGCTCTCTGCCATGTAGAGACGCAGGACATTTTCCAGCATGATCAATTGCAGATTTTCCGCAGGAATCACCGTCGAGCTGGGCAAAAGCCCAGGCACAGTGAACTGCGAGGTGCCCAGTACCGGCTGCACCAATCGCAGCATGTGGTCATGGTTAAAGGCGAGTACCTGGTCCTTGAATGGGATGGCGCCACGATTCACGTCATGCGTCGAGATACGGTTATTGCGGAACATCAGGCGAATTGGCACACCAGTCCTGGTGACGAGTGCCTCACCAAAGACCGAGTCGGAGACCTTGCCCGTTAACACTGTACACCCTTTAAGACGCGGAATTTCGCCATCGGCAATGAGGGCTTCAATAGGACGTCCGACGTTTACAGTGACGCCATGGGCTGCTACCAGTTCACTTATCTCTTTTTCATCAAGCATGGATTGAGTTCGCTTCCGGAAGTGTGAGTACAAAGGGCTGCAAAGGGGCAAAGAATAGTGGAATCAGTAAGTGACTACAATAATTCGCCCCTCCGCATCACCCGGATCATACGCAACAAGCCCGGGGACGGGATCACTTCAGGTTGGAAACACGATGAGAATGAATGGAGGTACGTTGGGGAGAAATGGAGCCGCCACCGACGATAATTGAGAACGTCTCCGGCGCAACCAGACTGCCAGCGACACGCTCAGGATCATGTTGGGCTTTGACTGCCGAGAGAATCAGGTGCCTTTCAGGGTAATGCTGAATAGGAACGAAGGGAAATGGTGCCGGCACCGACGATAACCGAGAACGTCTCCAGCGCAACCAGACTGCCAGCGACACGCTCAGGATCACGTTGGGCCTTGACTGCCGAGAGAATTAGGTAACTTTCAGGGTAATGCTGAATAGTAACGAAGGGAAATGGTGCCGCCACCAGGAGTCGAACCCGGGACCTGCTGATTACAAGTCAGCTGCTCTACCACGGCTGAGCTATAGCGGCATTTCGAACATCGTGCGCGTTACTACGTTTCTGACTGCTCCTGAGAAAGACTGTGCCCACTCAGACTACTCTACCTCTTTCGCCGCCACCAGGAGTAGCCTCCAATAAACGGCGGGGGGACCTGCTGATTACAAGTCAGCTGCTCTACCACGGCTGAGCTGTAGCGGCATAGATGAGGTCAATCAGGCCGCGCATACTACATAATAAATGTCACCGATTCAATCCCCGACGGTAAAAACTCAATGCTGTCGGAACGCCCCCTTGAGCCCCCAAATCAACCGGCTTCCCGCCACCCCATCCATCCCCCAATCCCCGCCTCCCGCCCGGAATCAGCCATACTAACCCTTCGGGTTTTTTGCTACAGTGCAACGTCCTGAGACGGGGCGAGCGAGTCAATGCTCGCCGAGTGAATGCCGACAGCACCATGAGTAGCCCAACTGACACTGCAGCCTGGCACGCCCTGCGCTCCCACAGCGCGCACTTCCGCGAGGGCAACTCTCGCCTGAGTGGGCTGTTCGCCGCCGACCCATCGCGTGCGGACATGTTCTCGCGGCAACATGACAATCTGCTACTGGATTTTTCCCGCAATTACATCACCGAAGACACCCTCACGCTGCTGCTCGAACTGGCGCGTGAACAAAATGTCCCCTCTGCGATCACATCCATGTTCGCAGGCGACAACATCAATTCCAGTGAGGCTCGCCCGGCTTTACATATCGCCCTGCGGGAACCGGAAACCAATCACCGCTTCCCTGAGCTGACAGTAGCGCTGGCGCGCATGGCGCGACTCGTCGACAGCATCCGCAAGGGTGATTGGGTGGGTTACAGTGGCATGCCGATCAGGGATGTCGTCAATCTTGGCGTGGGGGGTTCCGATCTCGGCCCGGCGCTCGTCGTCTCCGCGCTCGAGCGACCTAACGCTCGTGATATTGCGGTACATTTTGTCTCCAACATCGACCCTGCCCAACTCGCAATGACGCTGGCCCGACTCAACCCCGAAACGACCCTGTTCATCGTCGCGTCGAAATCATTCACGACACTCGAGACACGCCACAATGCCGAGTTGTGCAAGCAATGGCTGCAGGAGCACTGCGCAGATTCTGCTGCTACCGCTCGCCATTTCGTCGCGGTCACCACTAACACGGAAGCAGCACTGGCGTTTGGCATCGCCGCCGACAACCTGCTGCCGATGTGGGACTGGGTAGGCGGACGATTCTCGGTATGGTCGGCAATCGGGCTACCGATTGCCCTGCGCCTGGGCATGGATTCATTTCGACAGCTACTCGCCGGCGCCAATGCCATGGACCGCCATTTTCAGAACGCAGAACTGGCAGACAACCTGCCCGTACTGCTGGCCTTACTCAACGTCTGGTACCGGGGCTTCTTTGACAGTCACAGTCAGGCTGTCGTCCCCTATTGTGAACGCCTGCGTCTCTTACCGGCTTATCTGCAACAGCTCAGTATGGAGAGTCTCGGCAAGAGTGTAGATCACGCCGAGCAACCGGTTGCCATGAGTACAGGTGAACCTGTGTGGGGAACGGTAGGCACAGATATCCAGCACTCCTGTTTCCAGTTACTGCACCAGGGCACGGAGTTCATTCCGGTCGACCTCATCGCCATCGCCCAACCCACAGACAGCACCAACATCGCTGCCCACCAACATCTGCTGGCAAACTGCTTAAGTCAGGGGATGGCGCTGATGCAGGGGCATGCAGATACCCAGCAACCCAGTCGTGCCATCGCCGGCAACAAACCGAGCAACACGCTGCTGTTGTCCGCGCTGACTCCCTATAATCTTGGCTCCCTGCTCGCCTTGTACGAACACAAGGTTTTCGTCCAGAGCGTAATCTGGGACATCAACGCCTTCGATCAGTGGGGAGTGGAACTCGGCAAGCGACTGTCGCAAGACGTGTATGCCGCACTCAGCGAAGGCGCTGACGCGACGGTGCTGGATGCTTCCACGGCGCGATTGATCGCCGCCGTGAATGCCTGGAAACGGTAGGTGATCCATGACCGGCTTGCTGACCTTGCGCCGCGGTGTCAATGAAGACCAGGACTGGTTGTTCGACCTGTTTCGCAGCACTATGCAGAACTACATCGACATCGCCTGGGGTTGGGACGAACTCCTGCAACGCGAAGGCTTCAGGACAACGCTTCCCGCCAAGAATTTCCAGATTCTGTTATGCGATGGCATCAGGGTAGGCAGCTATCACCTTAGCGAAAAACCCGGCTATCTGCTGCTCGACATGATTCTGGTTGACCCAGCGAACCAGCGTCAGGGTTACGGCACACAGATGATGACACGCATCAAGGATCGCTCGCGGGCGACGCGCAAACCGATCCATCTGAGCGTATTGAAGACCAATCCGGCCGTCGCATTTCATAAAGCCTCCGGTTTCCAGCAGATCGAAGAAGACCGACACAGCATCCGCATGACCTGGATTGCCGACGCGCTCTGAAAACTCTCAGGATCAAACCGGCCCGTGTCGCAGTCGCACCAACGGTATTCCCTCCCTGCTCAGCATTCGCTCCCTCTCCACGAAGCCGTGCCGTCGATAGAGTGCGAGGGCTGGCGCATTGGCGGCGCCCGTATCTGCGATTAGCCCATGGGGGCGAGGCAATGCCAGAAGGTGTGAGAGCAAGGCGCTGGCGAGGCCGCGACGGAAGTGACCGGGTGCGACGACGAGAGTATCCACACAAACTTCCGGTTCCCGTGCCAGTTCTGCGACGGCCACCAAAGTATCGTCTTCAGTGATGCCGAAGAAGACAGTCGGACTGGCCTGAATCGACTCCACGCTCCGTCGCAGCGGCGGAAAATCGGTTACCCCGAGCAGTGTCGCCTCCAGCGCGTAAGCTGCCTGACACAACGACCAGATGTTACGCGCCACACCGGTTTCGGCGTGCCTGAGTTGCATGATCGTTTGCTTGGCCGGATTCATGGCCAGCGCCTAGAGTTCCAACGCGGTGTAATGCTCAACAACGGGAAACGGATCATAGAAGTGGTGCAGCAACTGTTTCCATTCCTGGTAGCGTTCGGACTGGCGAAAGCCGACGGTATGGTCTTCCAAAGTCTGCCAGCGAACCAACAACACATACTGATCGGCAACTTCGACGCAGCGCTGTAATTCGTGCGCGATGTATCCGGGCATGCTGGCGAGAATCTGCTGAGCCGTAGCGAAGGCTTTTTCAAACTCGACGCTGAGGCCGGGTTTGATCTTGAGAACTGCCACTTCCAGTATCACCTTGAATTCTCACGGAAAAATTTGCCCTAGTTATTGATGAGACTCAGCAGCTCCTCGGTCTTGGCCTGCATGAGCTCGGCGTTACCACGGGCCTCAACATTCAGACGCACCACCGGCTCGGTGTTGGACATGCGCAGGTTGAAGCGCCAGTCACCGAACTCCATGCTGAGCCCGTCGGTGTTATCGATCGCTTCGGCGGCAGCGGAATAGTGCTTCTTGATTTCGGCCAGCAAGCGCGCAGGATCCTCGACTACGTGATTGATCTCGCCACTGGCGGGATACGCAGCCATGCGCTCTTCGACGAGTGCCGACAACGGCCTATCCTGTTGCGACATCAACTCGGCGATGAGCAGCCAAGGCAGCATGCCGCTGTCGCAATAATAGAAATCCCGGAAGTAATGGTGTGCGCTCATCTCACCGCCGTAAATGGCATCTTCGCGTCGCATGCATTCCTTGATGAAGGCGTGCCCGGTTTTACACTGTATCGCCTTGCCGCCGCTATTGCGGGTTATGTCGATGGTATTCCAGGTCAAACGCGGGTCATGCACGATACTGGCGCCCGGGTTCTTTTGAAGGTAAGACGCTGCAAGCAGGCCGACAATATAGTAGCCCTCGATAAACCTTCCCTTTTCATCGAAGAAGAAGCAACGGTCGAAATCCCCGTCCCAGGCGATGCCCATATCTGCGCCCTTCGCGAGTACCGCCGAGCTAGTCACTTCCCGATTCTCAACCAAGAGTGGATTCGGAACGCCGTTCGGGAAATTACCGTCGGCCTGATGTTGCAATTTGATAAATTCGATCGGCATGTGAGGCTCGAGTGCATCGATAACTGAACCGGCGCCGCCATTGCCTGCGTTACATACGATTGTAAGAGGCTTGATGTTATAGCGGTCGACATAGGTCAACAAATGCTCGATATAGGCGAGCCGGGTTTCGACAACGTTGAGGATACCCTTGCGACGGCCCTTGCTAAAACTGTTGGCCTCTGCCAGATGTTTGATCTCGTTCAGACCGGTATCACCGCTAATCGGGATTGAATTTTCCCGCACCAGCTTCATGCCGTTGTAGTCTTTCGGATTATGACTGGCGGTGACGACGATACCGCCATCAGCAGCAAGATGCGAAGTGGCGAAATAGATTTCCTCGGTGCCGCACTGACCAATACTTGCGACATCTACTCCGGCATCCATCAGTCCGTCCTGCAAGGCGTTACAAAGGCTCTTGCTGCTGAGCCTGATGTCGTAACCCACTACGACAGATTTAGGTGATAGCCATTCGGCATAAGCCCGACCGATGCGATAGGCAACATCCTCGTTCAACTGATCGGGTACGCGACCACGGATGTCGTAAGCCTTAAAACAAGTTATATCTGTCATTATCTGGTCACGCAGGGTTTTTCTGTTGCAGTTGGTATGTATGGTTGGTGGCAGCAATATAGCCATCGATGCTGCCGCAATCGAAGCGTTTACCCGCGAAGCGACAGGCTATAACCTTGCCTTCTTTCGCCTGCACAAGCAATGCATCGGTAATCTGAATTTCTCCATTCTTGCCAGGCGGCGTGTTGCGGAGAATGTCGAATATGTCGGGAGTAAGTATATAACGTCCAATAATCGCCAGATTGCTCGGGGCATCCTCTGGCTTCGGCTTTTCAATCATGTTTCTGACCCGGTATACCCCTGGCTCTTCTTCGTCCCCGTCGATAACACCATAGCGATCAGTCTCTGATGAAGGGACTTCTTCTATCGCGACGATGCTGCAGTTGTATTTCTCATAGAGCCTGACAAGTTGCGCCAGCACCGGATCCTCAACGCTGATGCAGTAATCATCGGCGAGCACCACCGCGAAGGCCTCGTCGCCTATCAGGCATTCTCCGCACAGAATAGCGTGACCCAGCCCTTTCATCTCGACCTGACGGGTATAGGAGAAACTGCAGCGCTCAATGAGCTCACGGGTGTCATTGAGCAGCTGTTCTTTGTCGGAG
>JALRBQ010000090.1 GCA_023257655.1 Pseudomonadales bacterium | reverse complement strand
TACGATTTCCTCGACGGCGCGCAATGCCGGTTTGTTGGATATCAAGATGGTGCCTGAACGCCACAATGCCGTTAAGGTATTGCTGTTCTTCGACGTGGGCGGCTCAATGGATCCTCACGTGAAAGTGTGCGAAGAGCTATTCTCGGCGGCGCGCTCGGAGTTCAAACACCTTAAATACTTTTATTTTCACAACTTCCTCTACGAGTCGGTCTGGACAAAGAGTCACAGACGGCATGCGGAGACGAGCTCCACAATCGATCTGATCAACAAATACAGCAAGGACTACAAGATTATCTTCGTTGGTGATGCCACCATGGCACCTTACGAGATCACCCACATCGGTGGCAGCATCGAGCATTATAATGAAGAGGCCGGCGCCAGCTGGATGCAGCGACTGACCGATGTGTATGAGCATCTGGTGTGGATCAATCCAACGCCCAAGGAGTATTGGGAGCACAGTTATTCTATTGAGATTGTGCGCGAACTGGTCGATAGCAGGATGTTTCCACTGACTGTCAAAGGCCTGGAAGAGGCCATGACGGTTCTCACCAAATAGTGATTCAAACAATGGAATATTTACCCGAGGCCATGCGGCCAAATCAATACACATCACTGATTGAAGTGATGGATTTTGTTTTCGCGGAACATGCCGACCTGCCTGCATTCACCTGCTTCGCTCGAACGCTCACGTTCGGCGAGATCGATAGCCTCAGCGATCGCTTCGCTGCCTATCTGCAACAACATACATCGCTCAAAGCTGGGGACAGGATTGCGTTGCAGTTACCCAATGTCCTGCAATTTCCCGCTGTGCTCTATGGCGCGCTCAAGGCTGGCTTGGTGGTGGTGAATACAAACCCGCTGTACACACCGACTGAAATGCAGCACCAATTTGCTGATTCCGGTGCCAAGGCGGTCGTGATACTGGAAAACTTCTGTGACAAGTTGCAGCAAATCCTTGCCAACACCTCGATTGAAACCGTCATCGTGACAAAGTTGGGCGATCTGCAATCACCCCTGCGCCGCTTAGTGATGAATTTAGGTGTTAAATACCTCAAGAAGCTGGTGCCAGCCTACACACTGCCCGGAGCCGTTGATTTCATGCACACGTTGAAAACTTCGGCCGCTTATGTTCGGCCGACTGGCGTCAGCGCGGGTAATGATCTGGCGGTGTTGCTGTATACCGGAGGGACCACCGGTGTTGCAAAAGGCGCGATGCTGAGTCACAACAATCTCATCGCGAATATGATGCAATTACGCGTGCGCTGTCTCCTCGTGATAAGGGATAAATCGGAGACCATCGCGGCGCCGTTGCCCTTGTATCACAGTTATGCCTTTATGTTGCATTGCCTGGCGATGCCTTATGCCGGAAATCACACCATTCTAGTTACCAATCCACGCGACCTGGATGGCCTGATCAAGTTGCTGAAGAAGACCGTTATCAACGGCTTCGTGGGTATTAACACTCTGTATCTGACGCTGCTGCGCCGCGCTGATCTTGCCAGTGTTGATTTTTCTGCCCTGAAATTTTGCGGCGCAGGCGGTATGGCGATGTCTGCCCCAATCGCACGGCAATGGCAGGAAGTCACGGGCTGCGAGATTCTCGAGGGCTATGGTTTGACAGAATGTTCGCCTGTTGTCGCAGTGAATATCCCGGGCAAGGCAAAACTCGGCACGGTGGGTCCCGTCGTACCGGAAACCGAGATCAAACTGGTGGACGATGCAGGCCGCGAGGTGGGCGAGGGTGAGCGGGGAGAACTCTGCATTCGCGGGCCTCAAGTCATGCTGGGGTACTGGCAACAGGAAGCGGCAACTCGCGAGGTGCTGACGACCGACGGCTGGTTTCACACGGGCGACTATGCCGAAATCGATGCGGATGGCTACATTTCCATCGTTGACCGCAAGAAGGACATGGTGCTGGTTTCCGGCTTTAACGTATACCCCAGTGAAGTTGAGGCGTGCGTCAATGAACATCCCGGAGTTCTGGATAGTGCCGTGATCGGCGTCCCCAATGAGCAAACTGGTGAGGCGATCAAATTATTCGTGGTGCGTAAGGATCCGAATCTGACGGCACCGCAGATCATCGAACATTGCAAGAAACACCTGACGGCCTACAAGATGCCGCGTGAAATCCAGTTCGTCGACGATCTGCCCAAATCTAATGTAGGCAAGGTTATTCGTCGTGAATTGCGCTAGCTTACAATCTGTCTGCGCCTGCTAAACTAGCTGCCGTTCGCAGCCGTCGGCTGCCTGATCAAACACACCGGTAACCCAGATTCGACCATGTCAAATCCCAACGCCCAGACATTTCGCACTCTGGCGTCCTTGCGCGAGGCGTTATCCGGTTGTGCGCTACGGGACTCCCACCGGTTGACTCGCAAGCTCTCGGAGTTAGAGCGGCTTGCTCACCGCGGCCCAATCAACGACGCTGACTTGACTGCGTTGTCTCTGGCCATTGCCGATTCCGTTCAATTGTGTGAGCGCCGGCAAGCAGCGATCCCGGCACAAATCCACTACCCACCCAGCTTGCCAGTGAGCCAGCGTGCGGATGAAATCGGCAAGCTGCTGGCTGCGCATCAAGTTTTGATCGTAGCCGGGGATACTGGATCGGGCAAGACGACACAATTGCCCAAAATTTGTCTGGGAGCCGGATTCGGGCGGCGCGGACTGATCGGCCACACACAGCCCAGACGATTAGCGGCGATTTCGGTAGCCAACCGGATCGCTGAAGAACTGGGCAGTCCACCGGGAGCCGGCGTTGGCTTTCAGGTGCGGTTTAACGAGCAGGTGTCAGATTCGACCTACCTCAAGTTGATGACAGATGGCATCTTGTTGGCCGAGATTCAGACGGACCGCTTTCTGAACCAGTACGAGGTGTTAATTATCGATGAGGCACACGAGCGCTCATTAAACATAGATTTTTTGTTAGGATTCTTGTATCAGCTATTGCCTAAACGCCCGGATCTGAAACTTGTAATCACATCCGCTACTATCGATGTGGAGAAATTCTCCAGGCATTTTCACGACGCACCTATCGTCTCGGTATCTGGACGCAGTTATCCTGTGGAAACCCGGTACGCTCCATTGCATGGAGAGACGACTGAGGCAGGGGATGAGGCAGAGCAGCAAGACGGCATCCTGCGGGCTCTTCGTGAGATCGAAGAACTGGATCGGCAGCAGCAACAATCCAGTGGCGACGTGCTGGTGTTTCTGAGCGGCGAACGGGACATTCGCGATGCTGCGAACTTCTTGCGCAAGCAGAAACTCAAGAATACCGAGATCCTGCCTCTCTACGCACGACTACGCCAATCCGAACAGATTCGGATATTCCAGGGGCATACCGGGCGTCGAATCGTGCTGGCAACGAATGTTGCCGAAACATCTCTCACGGTGCCCGGCATCAACTATGTCATCGATACCGGTCTGGCTCGAATCAGTCGCTACAGCTTACAGAGCAAGGTACAGCGATTACCGATTGAGCCGATCTCGCAGGCCAGTGCAAACCAGCGCAAGGGTCGCTGCGGTCGTCTGGCCAATGGGGTGTGTATCCGCCTCTATTCCGAAGCCGATTTTGCCTCCCGTCCGGCGTTCACCGACCCTGAGATCAGGCGCACGAATCTGGCCTCGGTGATCCTGCGCATGAAGCATCTCAGGCTCGGTGAGCCTGAGTCCTTCCCCTTTCTCGAACCACCGGAACAGAAGGCCGTTAACGAAGGCACCCGACTGCTGATCGAGCTCAACGCGCTGACACCAGGGCAGGCTTTGACGGATATCGGGCGGCATATGGCTATCCTGCCCGTGGACCCACGTCACGCCCGCATGCTGATAGCTGCCAACAAGCAGCGTTGTTTGCGTGAAATTCTCATTATCGTGAGTGCACTGAGCAGTCAGGACCCACGGGAAATTTCCCAGGAGAACCGGGCCTTGGCCCTGCAGCGACTGGCCGTGTTCAACCATCCTGATTCCGACTTTCTGAGCCTCGTGAATCTCTGGGAGGCTTATGAACAGGAGCGACAGAATCTGACCCAGAGTCAGTTGCGTAAATACTGCAAAAATCATTTTCTGAATTTCATGCGCATGCGGGAATGGCGAGAGCTGCATCGGCAGCTGCTGCTCAGCTGCCAGAAATTGGGCATGAGGCTGAACCGTGAGCCTGCGACTTATGCCGCCATTCATCAGAGTATCATCACCGGATCGCTGAACCAGATCGCCTGTCTGGACGAACGCAAAACCTTTCTCGGGAGTCGTAATCGCAAATTCACCCTGTTTGCCTCGTCGGTGTTGGCAGCAAAACCCCCCAAATGGATCGTGACGGGTGAGCAGATAGAGACTTCCGATACCTTTGCCACGATGGCTGCCAGAATCGAGCCAGAATGGGTTGAGCAGGCCGCGCTGCATCTGGTGAAGCGGGAGCACTTCGAGCCGCACTGGAGCAAGCGACGTCAGGAAGTGATGGCTTACGAGAAGGTTAAGTTATATGGCCTTGTTATTATTGAAAAATCGCTGATTCGGTTCGCGCCGATTGACCCGGCCGGAGCACGGGATATCTTTATTCGTGAGGGTTTGGCTGCCGAGCAAATTGAGAGCAGATTGCCGTTCCTGCGACGCAATCGGGAGTTTCTGCAATCGTTGGCAAAACAGGAGGAAAAGCTGCGGCGACCGGATTTGCTGGTAAGCGAACGCGATATTGTGAATTTCTTCGCGGCCCGCATCCCCGACCATGTTGCGTCCACCCGACAACTGGATCTTTGGTGGCGCGAGCAGGCCAAGACTGAGCCGGATACGCTGCTGATGACGCAGGCTGCCTTGCTGGATGCTGACTCGGCTCTGTCGCAACTGGATGCCTATCCCGACTCGGCACCTCTGCAGCACAACCGGATCGCCATCAGCTACCGATTTGCGCCCGGCGAAACGGCGGACGGAGCTACCCTGGACGTGCCACTGGCAATCCTCAATCAGCTTTCGAAAACGGATGTCGACTGGGCTGTGCCGGGCATCCTCCGGGAAAAGTGCATCAGTCTTGTCAAGGGTCTGCCCAAGTCCATGCGGACAAAATTCATCCCCGTCAGTGGCTTTGTCGACAGCATACTGCCTCAGTTGCGGCGTGAAGACGGCGATGTCATTGCCGCGTTACTGGTGCAACTGCGCCGGTTTGCAAGGGTGGATATTGAGCGAAGCCTGCTGGAGCAGGTGGAATTGCCAGCACACTTGCAGATCAAGATCAGGGTGCTCGACGAGCAGCAGAAGCAGATCGCATTTGATGCCGATTTGGATCGAATTCGACAAACTCTTGCGCGGGTCTTGCCGACTAAGGAAGTCGAGAATTCAAGCGGCGAGACTCGACATGCACTTGAGGTGACTGGGGTCACAGAGTGGAATTTCGGGGTATTGCCAAAGCAGGTGGAGATAGGCGAGGATTTGGTCATCATTCGCTATCCAGCACTGGTTGATCGTGGGGCGGCGGTGGATGTCAGACTGTTCGAGGATGAAACGGCTGCGGACTACGCGCACCGACAGGGATTAATGCGGCTCTTCATGCTGCGCAGCGTGCAGCAAAGGAATATGCTTAACAAGCAGTTCACGCGCTTTGCTAACAAACATGCTCTGCTACTGCCGGCAAACCAGGGAAATCTGGTAGAACAGGCAATAGGCGCCAGCTACGTTGCTGCCTTCCAGCTTGAAGATCTCACTGTGCGAAGTGCCCCTGAGTTCGATCAGGCGTTGAACAATAGCAAGCCCAGCATAATAACGTGTGGCGACAAACTCGAGCGCTTGTTAGCCCAGATTCTGCAGACCCGAAGTGCAATCTGCAGATCCCTGGATGCAATCGATGACAACCGCCTGGGATATCTGCGAAAGGATATCGACAATCAACTAAATGCTCTGATAAGTGACAATTTTCTGCTCGAAACAGGTCTCATACGTTTGCAGGAATTCCCGCGTTATTTGGCAGCCATCGAATTGCGGCTGAGCAAGGTGCCGCACTTCGGTGAGAAAGATGAAAATCACACCCGGCTGATTGATTCCTTTTGGCAGAAATACCGCCGTGAGCAGGACAGAGCATCGACAAAAGACAGAGCGGCAGTACTGACCTTGCGCTGGATGATTGAGGAATTCAGGGTGTCTCTGTTTGCACAACAACTCGGTACGAGAATGGCAGTATCTGAAAAGCGTTTGGATAAACAGCTTGAAACCATTGCGAGACAGCGCACCGGCGCCGCTGGCACAGGAAGCTAAGGCAAAAGGAAGGGATGGCAGTCCGGGTATTCACATGACGATGAGAGCAGCAGTTTCACTTTGTCTGTTTGGCATAGTATTGTGCCCTGGTCTTGCATTCGCCCAGAATCCTGATCCCTGGCAACGCACCAATGAGCGGATCTTCCGCCTGAATGATTTCTTCGACCAATTGCTCGTCAAACCGGTCGCACGTACCTATACCTTATTCGTACCCCGCGTGGCGCGGCAGGGCATTGGCAATTTTTTCAGCAACATTGATGATATCAATGTGTTCGTCAACGACCTGCTGCAATTGAAGCTGGATGACGCCCTGTCAGACTCCGGGCGCTTCTTCGTCAATTCCACGATTGGTGTCGCGGGGATCTTCGATTTTGCGACCGGTTTTGGGTTGGAGAAGCACGAGGAAGACTTCGGACAGACCCTGGGACGTTGGGGGGTCGGGACTGGGCCGTATGTCATGCTGCCAGTGTTCGGAGCAAGTAACTTGCGTGATTCAGTCGGGCTGGTACTGGATACACTGTTCAATCCGATCCAGTATCATGAGGACGAGTCCCTGAAACTGACCCTGTTCCTGACCAAGGAAACTGATAGCCGAGCTGGTTTGTTGGCCCTGGATGATCTGATTTCCGGAGATCGCTATCTATTTGTGCGCGAGGCCTATATCCAGCGCCGAGAATTTCTCGTAACCGATGGCAAGGTTGAAGACGAGTTTGGTGGTTTCTAAAAGGGCACCGACTCAGCTGGCTCCACACGCATCCCTGACCTCCAGCTTCATCCGAATAAAATCGCTGTGACTAATGTAGATCAGGTCCGCGATCTTGCGAATCAGGTGATCCTCATATTTGTCCAGTGCCTTGTCGGCATAGGCAACGCGCCACAGGTTTCTTACCAGAATCAGTTTTTGCTCGTAATCGTAGCCGTCATTAATCAATCGGGTAAATTCATACAGGGAAGTTGCCTGCCTGGCTTCAGCTTGCGCGAGTGTGAGAATGTCTGTCAGATCCTGTTCGGAGACATCGAGACAGCTGCGTAACACATCCAGAATCTCTTCTGTTTCCCTGGTATCCATGTGATGGTCACTGCGCATCACTTCGACCAGCAATGCGGCACTAGCGAGATCCAGTTTGCTGAGCAGCGCTGCATCGTCCTTGTTGCTTGCGATTGCGAGATTCATTTCGAAAAAGCTTTTGATACTGTCGAACATGCTGGGCTCTCTTTGGTGATTGCTGTGACTCAGGAGACAAAAGCCGCAGCGTCAAGCAAGACGCCAATTGAAGCATCTGACCTGTGACAGTTATCGCTCAGATGGCGCCGAAATAGCTTGCCGCCAGATTGTCCTTTGAACAATCCCATAAGATGTCTCGCCATGTGTCGCAGTGGAGTGCCTTGCTGTAATTCTGACTCCACATAAGGCAGGTATTGCTGCAAATAATCCAGTCGCGAAAGTGATTTTGGTGCCGCCCCAAACAGTTTGCTGTCTACTTCGTGCAAGACATAGGGATTCTGGTAAGCCTCTCGTCCAAGCATGACTCCATCGACTCGTTGCAGCAAATCCGAGGCCTGGTCCAGTGTTGTAATGCCCCCGTTAATCACGATGCTCAGATGTGGAAACTGCGACTTCACACCAAACACGCGTTCATAATTGAGGGGCGGAATCTCCCGATTCTCCTTTGGGCTCAAGCCGCTCAGAATCGCCTTGCGCGCGTGGATGATAAACGTAGTGCACCCTGCTGAGGCTACCGTGTCGACAAAATCAAACAGTTCCGCTTCCGAATCCCTGTCATCAATACCAATGCGACACTTGACTGTGACGGGGATACTCACGCTGGCTTGCATCGCTGCGACGCAGTCGGCGACCAGACCCGGTTCCGCCATGAGGCAGGCGCCGAAGGCACCGGATTGCACGCGATCGCTGGGGCAGCCGACATTGAGATTGATTTCGGCATATCCGGCGGCGGCACCGGTGGCTGCCGCCTGGGCCAGCTGGCGCGGATCGCTGCCTCCCAGTTGCAGGGCAACCGGCTGCTCGATCTGGCTGTATTTCAACAGATAACCGGCATCACCATGTTGTAAAGCGGCGCTGGTGACCATCTCGGTGTAGAGCAGGGTATTCGCAGAGAACAGCCGCAGAAAAACCCGATCGTGGCGATCAGTCCAGTCCATCATCGGTGCGACACAGAATCTGTGGGAATAGGCAGGCATCGGCTTCGGTTCAGTAAGTGAGTGCGTTATTATGCAATATTCTGCCGCCTGATACCCACTGGTGGCCAAAACCGCTTGCTGCCCCATCGCATTTCACTGCCTTGACGGCATAGGAATCAGGCTGCAATCGCGTATAATCAGCGCCTTATTCTCGCGCCCTAAATTCAGGCAATGAACCCAATAAGAACTCGTATAGCCCCATCACCGACAGGTGATCCCCACGTTGGCACCGCCTACATCGCTTTGTTCAATCGTTGCTTCGCTCATCAGGCAGGGGGGCAATTCATTCTGCGTATTGAAGACACCGATCAGGTGCGTTCGACGGCAAAATCCGAGCAGGACATCCTGAATGCTTTGCGCTGGCTGGGTCTGCACTGGGATGAAGGACCTGGTTGCGAAGGCGAATGCGGACCGTACCGGCAGAGTGAGCGGACTGCCATTTACCAGACGCATATTCAGACCTTGCTCGCCAGTGGTGAAGCGTTCCGCTGCTTTTGCAGTGCCGAGAGACTCGATAGCTTGCGTCAGCAGCAGATGGAAGCGAAGCAGTCTGTCGGTTATGACGGCCATTGCCTGCACTTGTCTGCAGCAGAGGTCGATGCGCGGCTTGCCAACGGTGAGGAGCATGTCATCCGCATGCGAGTGCCTGTTGAGGGCGACTGTGAGTTTGATGACCTGTTGCGTGGCAAGGTCACGATTAGCTGGTCACAGATTGATATGCAAGTGCTCATCAAGTCGGATGGCAACCCGACTTACCATTTCGCCAATGTAGTCGACGATCACCTGATGCGCATCACGCATGTTATTCGGGGAGAAGAGTGGATTAACTCCACGCCCAAACATATCCTGCTCTACCGTTATTTTGGCTGGACTCCCCCGATATTCTGTCATATGCCATTGCTGCGAAATCCTGACAAGAGCAAGTTGAGCAAGCGCAAGAACCCCACTAGCGTCGGCTACTATCAGGCGATGGGATATTTGCCGGAAGCCTTGTTGAATTACCTTGGCATGATGGGCTGGACCATGCCCACAGGACAGGAAAAATTCACGCAGGAAGAAATGGTGGCCAATTTTGATCTGTCCCGAGTCTCTCTGGGGGGGCCGATTTTCGATATCGAGAAACTGGACTGGCTCAACGGCAAGTATATTCGCGAAGATTTGAGTGATGAGCAATTTATCGCTCGTTATGCCGACTGGGCCTTTGATCGGCAAAAGTTGTTAAAAATCGTGCCACTGGTCAAACAGCGCGTAGAGCGACTGACCGATGTAGCAGATCTCGGAAGTTTCTTTCTGAATGGTTTGCCGCAACTGGTCGCTACCAGCTTCGAGCACAAGCAATTGGATACGGAGACGCAACTGAAGATCCTTCAATTTGCGCTGTGGCAACTCGAACAACTACCTCACTGGGATCGCGACAGCGTCGAGCAATGCCTGCAGGGATTGGCTGCGGCGCTGCAGATCAAGATTCGCGATTTGTTATTTCCCCTGTTTATCGCGATTACCGGCAAGGCGGTGTCGGCTTCAGTCATCGAATCAATCGCGATCCTCGGCATCGATATCAGTCGGGCAAGATTGCGACACGCGATTGCCGTGCTCGGCGGAATTTCGAAGAAACAGGCAAAAACCCTGGAGCGCGAATACCGCGAGTTGGGGTAGGGGACGCTTGCGATTGACAGTGCCGGTGCCTGTGCTTAGAATGCGCCTTCCTTGCACACCCGCTAGATGGGGCCTTAGCTCAGCTGGGAGAGCGCAACACTGGCAGTGTTGAGGTCACCGGTTCGATCCCGGTAGGCTCCACCATCTCTTCTTTTCCTTTCTGACTTTTTCGATGCCGTCGGTGCGATCCGCGCGTTGGCCTTGCTTGCGCATCGCTTTCAGCGCAGGCGCGGGAAGCAGGCCGCAAACTGGGTGTGAGTGTGAAGCAGAGGGGAAGCTTGCCGCCCACCCGGGGCGGCGTCAGCGCGGCTTATTTTGCCGGGTAATCGCGTCGGGTTGGACCCTTGTACAATTGGCGAGGTCGGCCAATTCGGTACGCATGGCTCAGCATCTCGTTCCAGTGAGCGATCCAGCCAGGTGTGCGACCGGTGGCGAAGATCACGGTAAACAGGCTGGTTGGAATGCCGATGGCTTTGAGAATGATGCCTGAATAGAAGTCGACATTCGGGTACAGTTTGCGTTCGATGAAGTAGTCATCCTCGAGCGCAATCTTCTCCAGTTTGCGTGCCACCCGGAACAGCGGATCATCTTCCGAACCCAGCTCATCCAGTACTTCGTCGCAAATCTGCCGCATGACTTTGGCGCGTGGATCGAAATTCTTGTAGACGCGATGACCGAATCCCATCAGGCGGAACGAGTCCTTCGGGTCCTTTGCGCGCGCGATGAATTCGTCAATTTTCGATTCGTCACCGATGCGATTCAACATTCTAAGAACTGCTTCGTTAGCACCTCCGTGGGCAGGTCCCCACAACGCCGCAATTCCGGAAGAAATGCAGGCGTAAGGATTGGCACCACTGGAACCGGCGAGGCGCACGGTGGAGGTTGAAGCATTCTGTTCATGATCCGCGTGCAGCAAGAAGATCGTATCCATCGCCTTTGCCAATGTAGGGCTCACATTCGGTTCTTCGCAGGGCGTACTGAACATCATGTGCAGGAAATTTTCGGCGAAGCCCATGTCATTCTGCGGATACATATAAGGCTGACCAACGCCGTGCTTGTAGCACATCGCAGCCAGTGTCGGCATTTTGGCAATGATGCGATGGGCCGCGAGCATGCGGTGGCCAGGATCATCAATATTCAGTGTGTCGTGGTAGAACGCGGAGAGGGCGCCGACGACACCGCACAGCATCGCCATTGGATGCGCGGTGCGCGGGAAACCGCGGAAAAACTGGTGTATTTGTTCGTCTACCATGGTGTGATAGCGAATGCTGGTCTCAAATTCTGTCAGGGCCGCAGAGTCAGGCAATTCGCCATTCAACAGCAAATAGCAGGTTTCAAGGAAGGTGGATTTCTCGGCCAGTTGTTCAATCGGATAGCCGCGATGCAGCAGGATGCCCTTGGCGCCATCAATATAGGTAATTTCGGAGTCACACGATGCAGTGGAGACGAAGCCAGGATCGTAAGTAAAGATGCCTTCTCCGGCCAGGCTGCGGACGTCTACTACATCAGGACCAGTACTGCCTTCATAGACGGGAAGTTCGAAGGTCTTGTCTACCCCGTCAATGGTTAACTGGGCCTTTCTCTCGCTCATGCCAGACTCCTGTGAAATGCTTCAAGGTAGATTCGGATTGTATGCCGGGAATTACAACCGTTTGGCGGTTGTTGCTTGCTATTATTGTGCCTGCGGTGTGTCTGCACAGGGACGGCAATACTAGGTAGAGAGCGATGGCTTTGTCAAATGTTTGTCTCGACTAACAACGGACTCTAGCGCCGGTAAAAACGGCCGATTCATGTGGGGGCTACTCACCATTCGGCAATCCGGAATGGTGCGGTACAGGGTAAAATTACGGGACGACCAATCGCGCGTTTTGTACCTGACAGAATATTGTCATTTTTCTTGGCAGAACCGTAAGATTTATTGTATTAGAGCGTCGATGGGCATATACTCTGCGGCGTTTGTTTTCCCCAAATAGTGTAATTATTTCAATTAGTTTGCGCATTCCCGGCTCCATGCAACAAAGGATTGTCTCGGGTACTCGAATGGCTTACGGAACAGGCTGAAAGTGAAAGATACTAGACCGCAAAATCTCAATCTCTTCTCGATCAAATGGCCGCTCGCGGCGATCACCTCAATTACCCACCGGATTTCCGGCGTTTTCATCTTCCTGGGTACGGCTCTGTTGCTGTATTTGCTGGAGATGTCGCTGGAATCCGAAGCCGGATTTGCCCGGGCGGTCGAACTTGTTTCAAGCCCGTTCGGCAAACTGGTGATCTGGGCCGTGGTGTCAGGATTGCTCTACCATCTGGTGGCGGGCATCAAGCACCTGGCGATGGATCTCGGCATCGGTGAGACGAAGGAAGGCAGTCTGCGTGGTGCCCAACTCACTCTTGTTGTCGCAGGCATCGCAATCATCATCGCGGGGGTGTGGATATGGTAACGAATGTAACCAACCTCGGCCGTTCCGGTTTGTTCGACTGGATCATTCAACGTTTTAGCGCCGTCATTCTCGCCGCCTACACACTGTGTTTGCTCGGCAGTTTTGTCGCGCATCCGGATATGGATTACCTGCAATGGCGATCCCTGTTCGATTCCAGCCCGTTCCGCTTCTTCAGTCTGGTGACTGTGCTCGCTCTGTGTGTGCATGCGTGGATTGGCATGTGGACAATCTCCACCGATTACCTGACATCGCTTCAGTTAGGGACAAAGGCAACATTTATCCGATTGGTTTTCCAGGCAGGCTGTGCGCTTCTTACAGTCGTGTATCTGCTCTGGGGCATACAGATTTTCTGGGGTAGCTAGATGACAGGCATGCGCAGTTTAAATTTCGATGCAGTAATCGTGGGCGGCGGTGGCGCGGGTATGCGCGCCGCTCTCCAGTTAGCACAGTCCGGTTACAAGACAGCAGTCATCTCGAAGGTATTTCCGACCCGCTCGCACACCGTTTCGGCACAGGGTGGCATCACCTGTGCCATCGCCAGTGCCGATCCCAATGATGACTGGCGTTGGCACATGTATGACACCGTCAAGGGGTCTGATTACATTGGCGATCAGGACGCCATTGAGTACATGTGTAGCGAAGGCCCACAGACAGTGTTCGAACTCGAGCACATGGGACTGCCGTTCTCTCGCACTGAAAATGGTCGCATCTATCAACGTCCCTTCGGTGGGCAATCGAAGAATTTCGGCGAAGGGGGTCAGGCAGCGCGCACCTGTGCCGCAGCCGACCGTACGGGGCACGCGCTTCTGCATGCCTTGTATCAGGGCAATCTCAAAGCCAATACCGTGTTCTTTAATGAGTGGTATGCAACCGACCTCGTTAAGAATCAGGATGGCGCTATCGTCGGTGTTATCGCGATCTGCATTGAAACCGGTGAAACCGTATTCGTAAATTCCAAGGCGACTGTGTTCGCCACCGGCGGCGCCGGCCGTATCTATGCCTCAACAACGAATGCCCTGATCAATACCGGTGACGGTGTTGGCATGGCACTGCGTGCCGGTTATCCGGTGCAGGATATCGAGATGTGGCAATTCCACCCGACCGGAATTTATGGCGCTGGCACACTGGTGACCGAGGGCTGCCGTGGCGAAGGCGGTTATTTGATTAACAAAGATGGCGAACGCTTCATGGAGCGATACGCGCCCAACGCCAAAGACCTGGCAGGGCGCGATGTGGTAGCGCGGTCTATGGTGCTCGAGATTCTCGAGGGGCGTGGCTGCGGTGAGAACGGAGACCACGTGATGCTGAAGCTGGATCACCTCGGTGAAGAGGTTCTGAATTCCAAGCTGCCCGGTATTCTCGAATTGTCCCGAACCTTCGCGCACGTTGACCCGATCAAGGAACCCATTCCGGTTGTGCCAACTTGCCATTACATGATGGGTGGCATTCCGACCAACGTGCATGGTCAGGCGATTACGCAGGACGAGCAGGGTAAGGATCACATTATTCCCGGCCTGTTTGCCGTCGGTGAGGTCGCCTGTGTTTCTGTTCACGGCGCTAACCGGTTAGGTGGCAACAGTTTGCTCGACCTGGTGGTATTCGGTCGTGCCGCTGGTAAGCACATCGAGTCGATGCTGCGTCAGGGTATTGAGCAGCGCAAGGCCTCTGAGTCGGATATCGAGCGCTCCATGGCGCGCCTCAATCGACTCAATAATTCAGGCAAGGGTGAGAGTGTCGCCGCATTGCGCGCCGAATTGCAGACCATCATGCAAAATTACTTCGGTGTCTTCCGCAAGGGTGAGTTCATGCAACAGGGCATCGAGAAGCTGAAGGAATTGCGCGGCCGTATTGCCAATGTGGAATTGCAGGACAAGAGCCAGACATTCAATACGGCACGAATCGAAGCACTCGAACTCGAAAATCTGTTTGAGGTTGCTGAGGCGACGGCAATTACAGCTGAAGCCAGAAAAGAGAGTCGTGGCGCTCACGCCCGCGATGACTATCAGGAACGTGACGACGCGAATTGGCTCTGTCACTCCATGTATTTCCCGAATGAGAAACGGGTTGGCAAGCGTGATGTTAATTTCGCACCGAAGACTGTGCCGAAGTTTGAGCCCAAGGTTCGCACGTATTAAAAGCAGGTTTATTGCTCTATTTATAGCTCTATCTATTTGTCTATTCGCAGAAGATTAAGGTGAATCGTGTTAGTTAGCATTTATCGCTACAACCCTGATACCGACAAGAAGCCGGTCATGCAGGATATCGAAGTCAGCATTCCTGCCGGGAAAGATCTGATGGTTCTGGATGTATTGGAACTGGCCAAGCAGAAGGATCCTTCGGTGACATACCGACGCTCCTGCCGCGAAGGCGTGTGCGGTTCCGACGGCATGAACATCAATGGCCGCAATGGATTGGCATGTATCACGCCGATTTCGGAAGCGGTAAAACCCGGCCAAAAGCTGGTGCTGCGACCCTTGCCAGGGCTGCCCGTGATTCGCGATCTGGTTGTCGATCTGTCCATTTTCTACAAGCAATTCGAGAAGATTAAGCCCTACCTGATCAATGACAAGCCGGCACCGGCAATCGAGCGTCTCCAGTCACCCGAGGATCGGGCGAAACTGGACGGGCTGTACGAATGTATCCTGTGCGCCTGCTGCAGTACGAATTGTCCTTCCTTCTGGTGGAACCCGGATAAATTCATTGGTCCCGCCGGCCTGCTGCAAGCGTATCGGTTTCTGGCTGACAGCCGTGACACAGCCACAGCCGAGCGTCTCGCCGACCTCGATGATCCGTTCAGTGTGTTTCGCTGCCGCGGAATCATGAATTGTGTTGCCGTTTGTCCCAAGGGTCTCAATCCGACTCGTGCCATCGGCCACATTCGCTCGATGCTGATTCAACAGGGTACGTAGTCAAGACAAACCACAACAACGTGCGACCAATTCGCCGGCATGATACCGGGTGCCTGGTCAGGAAAAGTGGCTGACTGACAGAGCCGCGATCCTGGCAGGCGCAGACACATCACCCGCGATTGTGAGCGACAGAGAAAAACAAAATGCATGATGGGTTAATGGAATTAATGTTGAGCACCGGGCATCTGTCCGGCGCTAATGCCGATTATGTGGAAGCACTCTACGAGAGCTTTCTGGCCGACCCCGATACCATTCCACAGCAATGGCGAGATTATTTTGCCAGCCTCCCGCCAGTGCACGGTGGTAAAAACGCGGATATCTCCCACGCCAAGATTCAAAAGGATCTGCGGGCGCTCGGCAAGATATCGCGCTATTCACAACAAATTTCCAACGATGCGGTTGTTAACTCCGAGCACGAGCGCAAGCAGGTACAGGTGCTATTGCTTATCAGTTCCTACCGTGTGCGCGGTCACCAAAAGGCGAAGCTTGATCCACTCGGTTTGATGCATCGTGAACGAGTGCCAGATCTCGAGCTCGAGTTTCACGATCTCTCGCCAATCGACAGTTCAACGATTTTCCAGACCGGTTCCCTGTTTATCAAGAAAGACAAGGCGCCGTTGCGAGAGATCGTCGATACGCTCGAGCGCATCTACTGTAACTCGATCGGCTATGAATTCATGCATATCGTGAATCTCGAGGAGAAGCAGT
Source organism: Pseudomonadales bacterium (assembly GCA_023257655.1). Lineage (GTDB taxonomy): Bacteria > Pseudomonadota > Gammaproteobacteria > Pseudomonadales > Pseudohongiellaceae > UBA9145. The sequence continues at coordinate 22,599 of JALRBQ010000090.1, read as the reverse complement.
GGATTCAGCAGCGCATCGAAAGTGATGATGGCTTTTTCGTGTTTGATAATGATGTCAAACGCCACGTATTAGGACGTCTGTCGGCGGCCGAAGGCCTCGAAAAGCACCTCGATTCCAAATATCCGGGGACCAAACGGTTTGGACTCGAAGGTGGCGAAAGCCTGATTCCTGCCCTCGATGAGCTTATCCAGCGCTCCGGCAAGTACGGTGCCAAAGAAATTGTGTTAGGTATGGCGCATCGCGGCCGGCTGAATGTGCTCGTGAATATTCTTGGCAAAAACCCGGCAAACCTGTTCGAGGAGTTTGAAGGCAAGGCCGTGTATAAGAGTTCCGGTGACGTCAAATATCACCAGGGCTTCTCATCAAACATCATGACTGCCGGTGGCGAAGTTCACATGGCTCTCGCGTTCAACCCGTCGCATCTCGAGATCGTGGCTCCGGTAGTCGAAGGTTCCGTGCGCGCGCGTCAGTCTCGCCGTAAGGATCGTGAAGGTAATCAGGTTATTCCAATTATCATTCACGGTGACGCGGCTTTCGCCGGACAGGGTGTCGTCATGGAGACCTTCCAGATGTCGCAGACGCGTGCCTACTACACAGGCGGCACCGTACACATCATCGTGAATAACCAGGTGGGTTTCACAACCAGCCGTCAGGAAGATGCGCGATCTACGGAATATTGCACCGACATCGCCAAGATGGTTCAGGCCCCGATTTTCCACGTGAACGCTGACGATCCGGAAGCGGTGTTGTTTGTAACACAGTTGGCACTCGACTTCCGCTATCAATTCAAGAAGGATGTCGTGATTGACCTGATCTGCTACCGGCGTCGTGGTCATAACGAAACTGATGAACCATCAGCAACGCAACCGGTGATGTATAACGTCATCAAGAGCCACAAATCCACGCGTGTACTTTACGCGGAGAAACTGGCAGCCGAGGACGTGGTGTCAGCGGAAGAAGCCGAGGCCATCAACAAGAGTTATCGCGATGCGCTGGATACCGGTGAACACGTCGTCAAGAGCCTGGTGAAAGAGCCTAATATTGAACTCTTCGTCGACTGGAGTCCCTACATTGGTCACGACTGGAGTCCGCATTACAACACCTCATTGCCAATGAGTACCCTGAAGGCCGTCGCCAAGCGCGTACTCGAACTGCCCAAGAGTTTCACCCTGCAGCGTCAGGTGAAGAAGATTTACGATGACCGCGCCAGCATGGCGGAAGGTGAGATCCCCGTTGATTGGGGATTTGCCGAGACCCTGGCCTATGCCAGCATTCTCACCACAGGTAACAAGGTTCGGATTACGGGTCAGGATGTGGGGCGGGGTACGTTCTCCCATCGCCACGCCATCGTCTATGATCAAAAGACAGGCGAGGCACACATTCCCCTGCAGAAAATCGGTGAAACCAAGGCCGGTTTCACGATCTTCGATTCGCTGCTGTCCGAGGCGGCTGTACTGGCTTTTGAATACGGATATGCGACGACCACTCCCAATGCACTCGTAATCTGGGAGGCTCAGTTTGGAGACTTTGCCAATTCGGCGCAGGTCGTGATCGATCAATTTATCACCAGTGGTGAAAACAAGTGGCAGCGTCTGTGTGGTCTGACACTGTTACTACCTCATGGTTATGAGGGGCAGGGTCCGGAACATTCCTCGGCGCGACTGGAACGCTTCCTGCAACTGTGTGCGGAGCACAATATTCAGGTGTGCCTGCCGACGACTTCAGCGCAGGTGTTTCACATGCTGCGCAAGCAAGTGCTGTGCCCGTTGCGCAAGCCGTTGGTCGTCATGTCACCGAAGAGTCTGCTGCGCCATAAGGAATCCACATCGACTCTGGAAGAACTCGCCAATGGCAGTTTCCAGGTCATTCTTGATGAAACGGACGGCTTCCAACCTGAGGCGATCCGTAAATTGATTCTGTGCAGTGGCAAAGTGTATTACGACCTGCGGCAGGAGCGTCGGGCACGGGGTATTACTGACATCGCTATCGTACGATTGGAGCAGTTATATCCCTTCCCGCATGACGAGTTCGAACGTTGCGTATTGCAGTACAAGAATATGAAGTCTCTCGTCTGGTGTCAGGAAGAACCAATGAATCAGGGAGCCTGGTATTCCAGTCAGCATCACTTCAGGCGTGTATTGAACCAGCATTTCCCGACTATCTTCCTGGAGTATGTCGGACGCGAGGCCTCGGCTGCTGCTGCGGCTGGCTATGCTGCCTTGCACGCACAACAACAACAGCAATTTATAGATGAAGCATTGAATTGATCGTACTCAGGCGTCTCTGACGCCATAGCACGAATATTCACAAGGACACATCATGACTATTGAAATCAAAGCGCCAACCCTGCCCGAGTCAGTTCCGGATGGCACTATCGCAACCTGGTACAAGAAAGTAGGGGATGCCGTAACCCGTGACGAGTTGCTGGTCGATATCGAAACCGACAAGGTTGTTATCGAAGTCGTATCACCGACGGATGGCGTGTTACAGGAAATCATGAAGAAATCCGGTGACACCATTGTCAGCAATGAAGCGATCGGGAGTGTGCAGGAAGGCGGAGCCAGTCAAGGCAAGGTGGAATCTGCGCCAGCCGCAACAAGTGCACCTGTCGCCAGCAACAACGACGGCGCAGAGGCTGCCAACATTATCAGTCCCGCCGCCAGAAAACTGATGGAAGAGAATAGTATTGCGCCGGGCGCGATAGCCGGCAGTGGCAAAGACGGTCGCGTCACGAAAGAAGATGTAGTGAATTATCTGGAGCGTCCGGCGACAGCCAGTGCTCCGGCCCCAGCCGCCGCCAGCAAACCCAACCCGCAACTCAGTGCCGCGGAAGGTCGCATTGAAGAGCGTGTGCCGATGAGCCGACTGCGCGCCAAGGTTGCCGAGCGCCTGCTGCAAGCCTCGCAATCGACAGCGATGCTGACCACTTTCAATGAAGTGAACATGCAGGCAGTGATGACGATTCGTAACCGCTACAAGGCCGAGTTCGAAAAGGCTCATGACGGTATCCGCCTCGGCTTCATGTCATTCTTTGTGCGGGCCTGTATCGAGGCGCTGAAACGCTATCCGGCGGTGAATGCATCGATCGACGGCAGCGATATCATTTATCACGGCTATCAGGACATTGGTGTCGCCGTGTCCTCACCGCGTGGTTTGGTTGTTCCCGTGCTGCGCAATGCTGACAACATGGGGTTGGCTACAATCGAAAAAGAAATTCGGGATTTTGGTGAGAAAGCCCGGGACGGCAAGCTTGCCATCGAGGAAATGACCGGTGGTACCTTCACTATTTCTAACGGTGGTGTGTTTGGCTCGCTGTTGTCTACACCCATATTGAACCCACCACAAACTGCCATTTTGGGCATGCACAAGATTCAGGATCGACCGATGGCTGTTGACGGCGAGGTCAGGATATTGCCGATGATGTATCTGGCACTGTCGTATGATCATCGCATGATCGATGGCAAGGAAGCGGTACAATTCCTGGTCACGGTGAAGGAACTGCTGGAAGATCCGACCAGGTTGATACTGGAGATTTAACTCGTTTAACGGGATCACACTATGGCAACGCAATATGATGTAGTAGTAATTGGTTCGGGTCCGGCCGGCTATGTAGCAGCAATTCGCTGCGCGCAGCTCGGCTTCAAGACGGCCTGTATCGAAAAGTGGCTTAACAAGGACAGCAAAACTGTCTACGGCGGCACCTGTCTCAATGTAGGCTGCATTCCTTCCAAGGCCTTGCTCGACTCGTCGCACAAGTTCGTCGAAGCACAACATCATTTCGAAGTCCACGGCATCAAGACCGGCAAGGTCGCAATCGACGTGCCGGCCATGGTAGCCCGCAAGGACAAGGTCGTGACCCAGCTGACCGGCGGCGTCAAGAGTCTGTTCGCCGCCAACAAGGTGGACGGCATCGCCGGTACCGGCAAGCTCGTTGCAAAAGACAGAGTAGTAGTCACCGATCACACCGGCAATCAGCAAGAGCTGACAGCGACGCACGTAATTATCGCGGCTGGTTCGGTACCCATCGAGATACCGCCCACCCCTATTGATCAGCAAACAATCGTGGACTCCACCGGCGCGCTCGATTTCCAGGAAGTGCCGAAGCGACTCGGAGTGATTGGTGCCGGAGTCATCGGTCTGGAACTCGGCAGTGTGTGGGCGCGGCTCGGTGCTGAAGTCACCGTGCTCGAAGCGCTCGATGACTTCCTGCCGATGGTGGATCGCCAAATCGCCAAAGAAGCTCTGAAGATCCTCACGAAGCAGGGACTCAACATCAAACTCGGTGCCCGTGTTACCGGCAGCAAGCTCACGAAAGGCAGCAAGCCCAGCGTGACAGTCGAATACACCGACAAGGATGGCGAGCAGAAGGCGACGTTTGACAAACTGATTGTTGCTGTCGGCCGGCGTCCGTTTACGAAAGACCTGCTTGCGGATGAGGTCGGCATCGAGCTCGATGCCCGCGGCTTCATCAAGGTCAATGAAAAATGTGCGACCAACATACCGAATGTGTATGCGGTAGGTGACGTTGTGCGCGGCCCCATGCTCGCGCACAAAGGCATGGAAGAGGGCGTGATGGTGGCAGAGCGATTGGCAGGCAAGAAGACCCAGGTCAATTATGACCTCGTGCCTTCTGTCATCTATACCCATCCCGAAGTGGCCTGGGTTGGCAAGAATGAAGAGCAGTTAAAAGCCGATGGCGTAACTTACAATGTTGGCGTCTTTCCCTTCGTTGCCAGCGGCAGGGCCCTGGCAGCCAACGACGCGGATGGCATGGTCAAGTTACTGACGGAGACAAAATCTGACCGCATTCTCGGGTGCCACATCATCGGTGCCAGTGCCGCCGATTTATTGCAACAAATCGTGATTGCGATGGAATTCAGTGCCAGCGCCGAAGATATCGGTCTCACCATGTTTTCCCATCCATCCCTGTCAGAAGCAGTCCACGAAGCGGCGTTGGCAGCGAATGGACACGCGGTTCACATTGGCAATAAAAAACAAAGACACTGACAGGTGTTAAGAGGCTCGACACGCTGACTCTTAAAAGAAGCTACACAATAAATGACGTGTTTATTAAAGACACACTAATAAAACATACACTGATAAAAGACACTAAACGTCATCCCTTCTTGGTGGAGAAAAAATGAATTTACACGAATATCAGGCAAAGCAGTTATTTGCCGAATATGGTTTGCCTGTATCCAGGGGAATCGCCGTTGACAGTCCCGAGGCGGCTGTTGCTGCGGCTTCTGAAATCGGCGGCAATAAATGGGTAGTGAAGGCACAGGTACACGCGGGTGGTCGCGGCAAGGCCGGCGGTGTGAAGCTGGTATCGAGCGCCGACGAAGCCGGTGAATTTGCAGCCAAATGGCTTGGCAAGAATCTCGTCACCTATCAAACCGACGCCAAGGGTCAGCCAGTGAGTCGTATCCTTGTCGAGGCCTGCACTGACATCGCCCAGGAACTGTATCTGGGAGCCGTTGTCGATCGCTCCAGTCGACGCATCGTGTTCATGGCCTCTACCGAAGGCGGCGTCGAGATCGAGAAGGTCGCCGCCGAGACACCGGAAAAAATTCTGAAAGCAACCATCGATCCCCTGACTGGTCCACAACCGTTCCAGGGACGAGAGTTAGCTTTCCAGCTTGGTTTGAACTCCACCCAGATCAAGCAGTTTACCAACCTGTTCCTTGGCCTGGCGAAACTCTTTGTCGATCTCGATCTGGCGCTGCTGGAAATCAATCCGCTGGTGATTACCGAGGCGGGAAACCTGCATTGTCTGGACGGCAAGATCAATATCGATGGCAACGCACTCTATCGCCAACCCAAGTTACGGGAAATGCACGATCCGAGTCAGGATGACAAGCGTGAAGCACACGCCGCCTCCTGGGATCTGAATTACGTCGCTCTGGATGGCAACATCGGGTGCATGGTGAACGGTGCAGGCCTCGCGATGGGAACCATGGATATCGTGCAGCTGCATGGCGGCAGCCCGGCCAACTTTCTCGACGTTGGTGGTGGCGCAACCAAGGAGCGCGTGACCGAGGCCTTCAAGATTATTCTGTCTGATGAGAACGTAAAGGCGGTGCTGGTGAACATCTTCGGCGGCATCGTTCGCTGTGACCTGATTGCGGAAGGCATCATTGGTGCGGTGGAAGAAGTCGGTGTCAATGTCCCTGTCGTTGTGCGACTCGAAGGCAATAATGCCGAAAAGGGCAGGGAAGTGTTGCAAGCCAGCGGCTTTAATATCATTGCTGCGACCAGCCTGACCGACGCCGCCGAAAAAGTAGTGGCCGCCGCCGGAGGTGCAAAATGAGTATTCTGATCGACAAGAACACACGAGTGATTTGCCAGGGCTTCACCGGCGCGCAGGGCACTTTCCATTCCGAGCAGGCAATCGCATACGGAACCCGAATGGTCGGCGGCGTAACGCCAGGCAAGGGTGGTCAGACGCATCTGGGGCTGCCTGTATTCGATACCGTCAAGCAGGCCTATGAGGCGACGGCTGCCGATGCCTCGGTGATTTACGTGCCGGCGGCATTCTGCAAGGACTCCATTCTGGAAGCGGCCTTCGCCGGCATCAAACTGATTGTCTGCATAACGGAAGGGATTCCCACGCTGGACATGCTCGTGGTCAAGGAGAAGTGTGATCAGCTGGGTGTGCGTCTGATCGGCCCCAATTGCCCGGGTGTAATAACCCCTGGGGCCTGCAAGATAGGTATCATGCCCGGCCATATCCATCTGCCCGGCAAAGTCGGCATCGTATCCCGTTCCGGCACGCTGACTTACGAGGCAGTGAAGCAGACCACCGATCACGGATTCGGTCAATCTTCCTGTGTGGGGATTGGCGGAGACCCGATTCCGGGGTCAAACTTCATCGATATCCTGACCCTGTTCGAAGCCGACCCGCAGACGGAGGCAATCGTCATGATTGGTGAGATAGGCGGCACCGCCGAAGAAGAAGCGGCTGCCTATATAAAGGAACATGTGAGCAAGCCTGTGGTCGCTTACATCGCCGGAGTCACGGCACCACCGGGCAAGCGCATGGGACACGCCGGAGCGATTATTTCCGGTGGCAAGGGCACGGCCGATGAGAAATTCGCTGCGCTGCAAGGCGCGGGCGTGAAGACTGTTCGCAGTCTGGCAGAAATCGGTAATGGCCTGAGTGAATTGACAGGTTGGTAGTTTTTTGCCGTAGCTGCGGCGAAAAATTTACACGCTTTTCATCGCAGAACTTTTGTTATTCAAAAGGTTCTAAACTCGCGATGGATTGTGATAGTCTAGCGAAAAATTTGGCATAAAACGCTGAATTTAAGGGACTATTTAGCCATCACACGGATTCGGGTTGGTTTAGTCGAGCGAATGGTTACCAAGCGTCTCATTTTGATAAAAAATGAGTAGATTGGTAACTTTTCCTTCGCTTGTTTCAGGGAAAGCTGTTGTACAACGAGTGATGAGATAAGTCAGGGAATACTCGGACAGTTCGGGGTGAGTCGAGGGAAGTGGTTTAGGGTACCAAGCAGTATGGCTTGCGCGTTTAGCTCTTTGTCAATCGCTCAAGTCGTTAAACAGAATTTGATTATTTAACATAAAAATAGGATGGCACATGAAAAACCGTCGAATTATGAATATGAGTATGACCGCTCTGGCTTTACTCATGTCCAGCATCATGAGTTTTGCCCAGTCTGCGGAGATCCTCGTAGACACTAGCGTAATTGACCGGGCAATGGATGTAGTTGGCGCCAAGTTAACCAGCTCCGCCGCAACTCAGGAAGAAATTACCCGCCTCGCGAACTCTGCCAGTTCGGTTTTTGAGGAATTCAAGCGGGAAAACGACACCCTCGAAGCCCTGCTCGTACTGAATGCCGAATGGCGTCAGCGGATCGACCGTCAGGAACAACAAATTGCTGAACTCGACGAGTCCATTGCCAACGTGGAAGTCGTGACTCGCGAAATTCCGTTGCTGACCCAGAAGATGCTGGCCAGCGCAGAAGAGTTCATCGAACTCGACTATCCCTTCCACCTCGATGACCGTCGCGCCCGCGTCGCTTTCGCCCGTGATGCGATTACCAACCCTGCGGTTTCCATTGCAGAGCGCTTCCGTCAGGTACTCGTGTTGTACCAAACTGAAAACTCCTACGGCCGTACCATCGAGACTTATCCGGACACGATCGAAATCGGCGGTGTAGAGCGTGACGTCAATATCGTCCGTATCGGCCGCGTGGCACTGATTTATCAAACGACTGATCGTCAGGTTACCGGCGCTTGGGACCTGAATGCGCGCGCCTGGGTTGAATTGCCTGCCGGCGATTACCGCACAGCCGTACAAACCGCAATCCGAGTCGCTTCCCAGTTGGATGCACCAAAAATTATTGATTTGCCAGTTCAGGCTCCGGAGATAGCACAGTGAGAAACTTCATTAAAATTACAAGCGTAGCAGCAGCAACCTTGCTGTGTGCATCAGCGACACAAGTCTTCGCACAAGGAGCCCTGTCCCAGGCCGCTCTGCTGGACCTGGTAGAACAGGACCGTGTTGCGGAATCCCAGGAATATCAGAATCGTGTTCGTGAATTCGAACAGAACGTGAATCGTCAGCAGGAAATTCTGAACACCACACTGGAAAGAGTGGCAACGGAAGAAGCCACTGGCACCCGTTTGAGCGACGAATTCGAAGCGAACGAAATCATCATCCGCGACAAGACTGCCATCCTGCGTGACCGTCGTGGTGATCTGAACGAATTGTTCGGTACCCTGCAAGGTGTTGCCGGCGACTTCATGAGCACGTTCGAAGATTCACTGATCAGTGCCCAGTATCCTGGCCGTACTGACACCATCGAAGCCTTCATCGAGAAAGCCGGCAGTACTACTGCCCAATTGGCGATTCCCGAAATCGAACGCTTCTGGTACTTCATGCAACAGGAAATGACAGAGTCTGCACGCGTCGTGAAATATAACGGCGATGTGGCCCTGCCAAATGGTGATACTGTTAATCGCAGCATCACTCGCATTGGTGCCTTCAATGCCGTGTCTGACGGCGAGTACCTGAGCTATAACGGTGACATCGGTCACCTGCAAGTACTGCCACGTCAACCCGATGCCGGTGTCATAGCTTCTGCACGGGCACTCGAATCTGCCACCTCCGGTTTCACCAAGGTTGGCATTGACCCGACAGGTGGTGTGGGTGGTCAGGTAATGGCCAACCTGGTTAACTTCCCGACTGTGGAAGAGCAGGTGCGTAATAATTCCGGCATCATCGGCTTCATCATTATCGGTGTTGGTATCGTCGGTATCTTGCTCGGCTTCTATCGTCTGATCATATTGACACTGGTTTCCATGAAAGTACGTAGCCAGTTGAAGAGCGACAAACCCTCCAAGAACAACCCACTGGGTCGCGTCTTGTTGGTCGCCGAGTCCAACCCGAATGCAGATACCGAAACGCTGGAGCTGAAACTTGGCGAGGCAATTCTGCAAGAGACTCCAGCTCTGGAGAGCTTGCTGACCCTGATCAAGATGGTGGCGACAATCGCACCTCTCGGCGGTCTGTTGGGTACAGTGACCGGTATGATCACCGTGTTCCAACAAATTACGGTCTACGGTGCCGGTGATCCGACAATCATGGCGGGTGGTATCTCCGTCGCCTTGATGACTACGGTACTGGGTATCTGTGTCGCCATTCCGACAATCTTCATGCACACCGTGGTGAAGAGTCGCAGTGACAACATCATCCACATCCTTGAGGAACAAGCGACAGGCATGATCGCTCAGAAAGCCGAGCGTTTAGCCACCCGCTAATCCAGAACCTTAGTCAAGGAAACGCATATGTATTTTACATTTCTGGATATGTTGAGTTCGGTCTCCCTTTTTATGGAAAAAGGGGGACCCGTCCTCTGGGTCATCGCTTGGCTGCTGCTGATCAAATGGTCGCTCGTGTTTGAGCGTATCTGGTATCTGAACAGCACACATAAAGCCAATGTCAAGGCGACCCTGGCGGCGTGGAACGCGCGCTCCGACACCAAATCCTGGAGCGCCCACCAGATTCGCACGATGATGATTTCCCAGATTTCCCTGGACGTGAAAAACACGCTGCCAATCATCGAAGTACTCGTGACGATCTGTCCTTTGCTGGGACTGATCGGTACGGTAACTGGCATGATCGAGGTGTTCTTCGTAATGGCCGTCAGCGGCGGTGGCGATGCGAAGTCAATGGCAGGTGGTGTGTCCAAGGCGACGATTCCGACAATGGCAGGCATGGTCGGAGCAATCTCCGGCATCTTCGCCTCCAACTACCTGAAAGCGAAGGTTGATCGTGACCTGGAGCTTCTGGAAGACCATTTACCGTTAAGCAATTAATCATTGCAGCGAAAACCTTTTAAGGCATAACAAAAATGAAATCAGGCTTAATGAAGAAGAAGGATAGCGAAGAGGCGGGTGAGATCGATCTCACTCCGATGCTCGACGTTGTATTTATCCTGCTGATCTTTTTTATCGTGACGTCGGTGTTTGTCACGGAAGCAGGTATCGATGTCACCAAACCGGAGGCATCGACTGCAGACAGTCAGAAAGGGGATCTCATCCTCATCGCCGTGGGAGAGCAGGGCGATATCTGGATGGATGGAGACCTCATTGACCCACGATTCATCCGTTCACGTTTCGAACTGCGACTGGCGGACGCACCGAACTCGTCTGTCATTATTCAGGCGGACCAGGGCGCGAATAATGAACGTGTGATGCAGATTCTCGCTGCCGCGAGAGAAGCAAACATTGAATCCGTATCAATTTCAGCGGAGGAGTAGACGATGATTTTAGTGAGATGGGCAGTATCCATGGTCATGGCCGTCGGCATCACTTTCGGTCTGTTCTACTTTATGCAGGCGTTGATCGCGACCGGCGAAGGGCTTGACGAGAGAGTCAATGTTGTCAAGATCGTCGATGCGACCATGCCGGAAATTGAACTGGAAGTTATCGAAGAGATCGACAAACCGGAGCCTATCCAGGAAGTCAACGATCAACAGCAGGATATCCCTGACAAGCAAATCAACCTGTCAGACGGCCCGGCGCTGAATATCCAGCGTGTCGCCGTTGAAATCGACACCGGACTGGATCTGAGCAGTGCCTCAATCTCGGCCACCGACGGCGATTATCTGCCACTGGTTGCGATTGCTCCCCAGTATCCAACACGTGCCGCACAACGCGGCATTGAAGGCTGGTGTCTCGTGAGTTTCACGGTGGATGGATTGGGTAACGTGGTCGAGGACACTATTGTTGTCGTCGATGCGGAGCCACCAGATATTTTCGACCGGTCGTCCGAACGTGCCGCTGCGCGCTTCAAGTTTCAACCTCGGGTGAAGAACGGCGTTGGCGTGGAAGTGCCTGGCGTGCAATACCTGTTCCGCTATCAGCTTGAGGACAACTAGCAATGAGCATGCAAAACAAACTCAAGTTGGGTTTTCTGATCGCGTTGCTGGCCGTGCCTCTGTGGCCCAGTCAGGTCGTGCTCGCGGGTGAAGAGCAACGCGCTCCGCCCGAAGCCCGTTCAGCCGGTACGCTGAGCGAGCAGGTGATGCGCGCCATCAGCAGTATTCAGGAGTTGATGACTCCGGAAGATCCGAATGATCCACCGAACATGGAGCAAGCGAAGCGCGAGCTGGACGAATTGTATGAGCGCCGTTATGAGCGCATGAACGATTTCGAAAAGCAGACGATTCTGAATTTCTACACGAACTACTACCTGACTCTGGAAAACTATCCGGAAGCCATTCGTATCTTCAAACAAATCCTGACCATCGAGGATCTGCGCGAAGACGTGCGCCTGCGCACACTGCGTTCACTGGGACAGTTGGAAGCGGCCGAAGAGGAATGGGCTGAATCAATCAGGTTCTACCAGGAATGGCGTGACATTTCCATCGACGAAGATGACATCGTTTATCGCGGTCTTGCCTACGCACACTACCAACTTGAGCAATTCAGCGAGGCATTGCCTTTCTGGATTTCCTACATGGAAATGGTGCTGGATAAGGGCGAGCAGTTGGGGCGTGACGATTATGCCTTCCTCAATGGCTTGTACTTCATTCTCGAAGACTTCCCGAAGGCGCTGGAATTAACCAAGACGATGGTGGTGTTGTTCGACAATCCTACCGACTGGACCAACCTCTATGCGATCTACGCGAGCATGGACAATGAGTCTCGTCGTCTGCAGGCAATGAGCATCGCCTACCTGAAGGGTTACTTTGACGATCAGACGCCGTATCTGAACCTCGGTCAGTCGCTGGCGGGTAACGAAGTTCCTTATACCGGCAGCAAGATCATCAAGACGGGATTCGATGGCGGCTTCATCGAGTCGGATGCCGACAATCTGACCGTCTTGACCCAGATGTATCTGATCGCCAGCGAATATGAGAAGGCGGTTGAACCCGCACAGCGCGCCGCCGAGCTCTCCGACAGTGGTGACGGTTATGACACACTGGGGTATATCCAGTATGTACGCCACGACTACGAGGCCGCCGTTGTGGCGTTCCAGGCCGCATTGGACAAGGGCAACCTGACCAATCGTGCCGATACGCTGCTGTTCCTGGCCCGCGCTCTGGTCGAACTGGATCGCTTCGATGAAGCGGCGGCAGCGGCTCGTCAATCGGCCGAGGCTGGAGACGGCAACGATCGTGAGGCAGCAAATAACTACCTCAAGTTCGTCAATGACTCCAAGTCACGCTACACCATCCTTAAAGATCGACGGGATGCGGCGCAAGCCTTCTATCGAGGCTATCCGCCAATCCAATAAGCTCGAAATCTGTATCGTTTCGCTGCGATACGCTTGAAATTTCGGGCCAAGCCCTCATAAACCCAGTCACAGCAGTGTGGCTGGGTTTTTTTGTTTTACAGAATTCAAATGGGGTGAGTAATGACCGTAGCGAGCAATGTAGAAACGAGGGGATTCGAGACAGAGGCGAAGCAGCTTCTGCATCTGATGATTCACTCGCTCTATAGCAACAAGGAAATCTTTCTCCGAGAGCTTATCTCGAACGCCTCTGACGCTGCCGACAAGTTGCGCTTCCAGGCCCTGTCGGATCCGAGTCTGCTAGCGGAAGATTCCGAACTGCAAGTCCAGATCGACGTCGATAGCAAGAAGAGAACAATCAGCATCTCCGATAACGGCATCGGCATGACACGCGAGGAGGTCATTACCAACCTCGGTACGATCGCCAAGTCGGGTACGGCCCAGTTCCTCGAGACTCTCACCGGCGACCAAAAGAAAGATTCCCAACTGATCGGCCAATTCGGAGTTGGCTTCTATTCGGCATTTATCGTCGCCGATGAAGTGGAGGTGCTCACGCGCAAGGCCGGTACCGATGCCAGTGAGGCGACGCTCTGGAAATCCAGTGGCGAGGCAGAATACTCCATCGAGTCAGCCAGCAAAGAAACCTCTGGTACGGTGGTGACACTGCACCTGAAAAAGGACGAGAAGGAGTTCGCTGAACCGTACCGTATCCGCAGTATCGTCAAAAAGTATGCCGACCATATCTCCATTCCTGTCCTGATGGAAAAGCAGGATTTCTCTGAGGACAAGGAGAAGTCGAAGAATAAAGAGAAGGAATATGAGACCGTCAACGCGGCCAAGGCGCTGTGGACACGAAGTCGCAAAGACGTGAAGGACGATGAATACAAGGAATTCTACAAACACGTCAGTCATGACTTTGAAGATCCGCTCGACTGGAGCCACAACCGGGTTGAAGGCAAGCTCGAGTACACCAGCCTGCTCTATATCCCGGGCCGTGCCCCTTATGACCTTTGGAACCGCGACGCCGCGCGCGGATTGAAGCTCTATGTCCAGCGTGTGTTTATCATGGATGAAGCAGAACAATTCCTGCCGCTCTATCTGCGCTTCATCAAGGGTGTAGTGGATTCCAATGATATTTCGCTGAACGTGTCGCGCGAAATACTGCAAAAAGATCCGGTAGTCGACTCCATGCGCAGCGCGTTGACGAAGCGCGCGCTGGATATGCTTGAGAAACTGCGCAAGAAAGACAAAGACAAGTACGACGCATTCTGGAAGGAATTTGGCCAGGTTCTGAAAGAAGGACCCGCTGAGGATTTCGCCAATCGAGAGCGCATTGCCAAGCTGCTGCAGTTCACTACCACACAATCCGGATCCGACAAGCAGGACCAGGGTCTCGATGACTATGTCAGCCGTATGCAGGAGAATCAGGACAAGATCTACTATCTGGTCGCTGAAAACCTGAAGGCAGCGCGCAATAGCCCCCATCTGGAGATCTTCCGCAAGAAGGGCATCGAAGTCATTCTCATGGTAGACCGTATCGATGAATGGCTCATGAGCCATATGCATGAATTCGATGGCAAGCACTTCCAGGACATTGCTCGTGGCGAACTTGATCTCGGCAAGCTGGATGATGCCGCGGAAAAGGAAACCAAGGAAAAGAGTGAGGAAAAGCTGAAAGATTTGCTCGAGCGAATCAAGGCCTCATTGGGCGAGCGTGTAAAGGAAGTGCGAATCAGTCACCGACTGACTGATTCGGCTGCCTGTCTCGCCGTTGATGAGCATGACATGGGTGCACAGATGCGCAAAATCATGGCGGCCTCAGGTCAGCCTGTGCCAGAAACGAAGCCGATCTTCGAGATCAACCCTGATCACCCATTGATTGGTAAGCTCGATGCGGAGCCGGATGAGGACCGGTTTGGGGACATCGTCGCCATTCTGTTTGGTCAGGCCAGCCTGGCTGACGGTGGCCAGTTGGAAGATCCCGGTGATTTCTCGGCACGCCTGAACAAGGTCTTGCTCGAACTCAGTCACTAAACTGTCAGACCAGCAATACCACAAACACGCGCATTCAATCAGGGCTACATCTGCTCCAGGGTATCGATACCGAGCAGGTGTAGCCCTTTTTGCAGGGTTCGCGCGGTCAGATCCGCCAGGGCCAGACGCGAATCCCTCAGGCTGACTTCCGCCTTCAGTATGGGACAGCCTTCATAGAATCGCATGAAGCTACCGGACAACTCATACAGGTAGGTGCAGAGCTGGTTTGGAAAGCAATCGGCAACCACCGCTTCCACAATCTCGGCGAATTGTAAGAGTTTCAGGAGCAGAGCCCGCTCCAGTGGGTCCTCCAGCGACGTAATTTGCGAAGACGATGCGCTGTCTGATTGCTTGCGTAATACGCTCTTGATGCGCGCGTAGGCATAGAGCAGATAGGGGGCCGTGTTGCCTTCTAATGCGAGCATGGTAGACCAGTCGAAGACGTAATCACTCGTCCTGTTCTTTGAAAGGTCGGCGTATTTGACCGCTGCGATTCCAACTACCTCGGCAATGTTCTCTCGCTCGGCTTGTGCCAGTTGCGGATTCTTGTCGGTCACGAGGTCGTAGGCACGGCGCACGGCTTCATCCAGCAATTCAGCCAACTTGATTGTGTCGCCAGAACGCGTCTTGAAGGGCTTGCCGTCGTTACCCATCATCGTGCCGTACGCGATGTGTTCCAGGGAAATTTCGCTGCCAGCCAAACCCGCCGCCTGCGCCACCGCGAAGACTTGCTGGAAATGCAAGGACTGGCGTGCATCGACAACATAGAGCGAACGCTGCGCCTGCAACACCTGCGCGCGGTATTTCACGGCAGCCAGATCGGTAGTGGCATAGAGGTATCCGCCATCGGATTTCTGAATGATGACGGGGAGGGGGTCGCCGTCCTTGCCGGTGAATTGCGGGAGAAACACACAGTTAGCGCCTTCCGAGACCGACAGTAGTCCCCGATCGCGCAGTGTATTGACGATGTTTCCGAGCTCGTCGTTATAAAAGCTCTCGGGCTTCAGGTCTGCGCGTGTCAATGTGATGTTGAGTTTCTGGTAAACAGCCTCGCAATGGCGCAGGGATTCGTCAATAAAATGCTGCCAGACGCGCAACATCTGCGGATCGCCTTTCTGTAATTGCACCACATTGCGGCGTGCACGATCGGCGAAGTCTAAATCGCTGTCGAAGCGTGCTTTAGCCGCGCGGTAAAACTGCTCCAGATCGCCCAGATTGCTGGAATTGTCATCAGCGCTCGTGCTGAACTCCTGCATGTAGGTGATTAACATGCCGAACTGCGTGCCCCAGTCGCCTACGTGATTCTGGCGAATGACGTGATGACCAACAGCTTCGAATAGCCGAGCCAGGCTGTCACCGATGATTGTTCCCCGCAGATGTCCTACGTGCATTTCCTTCGCAAGATTCGGCGAGGAATAATCAATCACGATGGTCTGCGCCGTCTCACAACGGGGTAATAGCTGCGCGTTTTCGGTGAGTGCGGTATTGGCTCGATCTAACAGAGCCGAATCTGCCAGATAGATGTTGATGAATCCCGGACCTGCCACCTCCAGTCGCGCAACCAATGTCGGAAGCTTTCCCTGGGCTTTGTCGACGATGGACTGGGCGAGAGCACGGGGATTTGACTTCAGTGACTTCGCCACAGCCATGACTCCGTTCGCCTGATAGTCGCCGAACTCGGGTTTCGAGGCCGTGATGACATTCGCATTCGCGTCCGGGTTACCGGATACGTCGCGTAAAAGCTCGGTCAGTAGGGTGTTGAGAGAGTGCTTGAGGCTATTCATTGAATCTGGTTTTCGGAAAAGGAGGGGGATTGTACACCAATAAGCGCGCGGCGGTTTGGTGTAAAATGCCGAATTGCCGATTTCGGCGGGATAGGTCGATGAGGACGCCATGAGTGACAGTGAGAAGGTGCAGCTGATCAGGGTGCTGCAGCCACAGGAAGGCCAGCGCCTGGATAATTTCTTGCTGCGCCGGCTAAAGGGGGTACCCCGTTCCCGCGTCTACTGGCTCATTCGCCGTGGAGAGGTACGGGTCAATAAGAAGCGCTGCAAACCTGATCGCAAGCTCGACTTTGGTGATGAGGTCCGCATTCCCCCCTTCGCCAGTGGGGCGGAACAGAAACCAGGCAAACCGACGCCGGGATTGCAGGAGCTGTTATTAGGCTGTTTGCTTTATGAAGACGAGCATCTGCTGGTCATCAACAAACCGACGGGTTTGTCGGTTCATGGGGGCAGCGGGGTTCGGCTGGGACTGATCGAAGCCCTGCGTCAGCTCAAACCTGAGTGGGCGACCCTGGAGCTTGCACATCGGCTCGATCGCGACACGTCAGGTTGTCTGGTTATTGCCAAGACCAGCGAATTTCTCAAGCAGATTCAGACAGACCTGAAAGAGAAGCGGGTGCAAAAGCGGTACTACGCACTGGTTCAGGGCCGATGGCCGGAGGAGACGACTGTAGTCGAGGCGCCCTTGCTGAAGAACGAGCTCAGCTCCGGTGAGAGGATCGTGAGGGTCGCGCGCGAGGGTAAACCTTCCCTCACCCGATTTACCGTGCTGCAGCGCTTCACAGGCGCCACGCTGGTAGAGGCGATGCCGGAGACCGGCCGGACTCATCAGATTCGTGTGCATTGCCAGTATGCCGGGCACCCGATCGTGGGAGACAGCAAGTATGGCGCGAAGGGGGAGTTGGACACTCTCAACCGGGTCAAATCCCTGTGCCTGCATGCCGCCAGCATACGTTTTGCGGTGCCCCATCTACCTGCGCCACTGGAAGTCAGTGCGCCTGTGGATAAAATGCTTGAAAGCGTACTTGCCAGTTTAGAAAAAGAACAATGATAACAAGGTGATAAGTAGCCTAATTAAGGTAAAAACAATTTCGGAAATCTTTGACAGTACCGGTGTTGCCGCCTATCATTGCGCGCCTATGTCGGCCTGCCCAGTTCCAGTCTACGTTGATACCCGCAAAGTCTTTACACAACGGGGTAAAGTCGCCGGTTTTGTGAGTCTGGAGCGGTTGGGAAGATTCAGGGAGTGTCTCGCCAGCGAGACCGGAACTGTTCAGGTGGAATTGCAGTTTGACACCAGTGATACCGGTTTGCGGATCATTTGGGGGCATTTGCAAGCACAGGTTACCGTGCTTTGCCAGCGTTGTCTCGAGCCTTTAGTGATTGCACTGCAAGACGATATAAAGCTTGCGTTGCTCAAGGATGAAGCGGAGGTTGCCAGCCTGGATGAGGCCTACGACCCTTGGATTTGTGCCGACACGAAGTTGTTATTGGCCGATTTGATAGAAGAACAATTGATGCTGTGCCTGCCGATCGTGAGTGTGCACGAACCCGCAGAATGCAGCCGCCAGTCCGGCTATGTGGCCGGTGCGGGTACCGGCGCTGAAAGTCCGGCTAAGAACGGGACGGTGAATCCGTTTGCAGTATTGAAATCGCTTAAAGAGAGCGATTGAACTTATTGATTTATATAGAAAGATTTATCAGGAGATTGAAATGGCTGTGCAAAAGAGCAAGGTAACTCGCTCCCGACGTAATATGCGTCGTGCCCATGATTCATTGACCGGGCCAACGCTGTCTGTCGACAAGGCGACTGGTGAAGTGCATCGCAGACACCACGTGACCGCGGATGGCTTCTACAAGGGCAAAAAAGTCCTGGATCGCGGCGAAGAATAACCTTGAGTTCCAGCAAGCGCATAGCAATTGATGCTATGGGTGGTGATGGTGGCGTCGCAGTGACGCTGCCGGCTGCGGCGCAGGTTCTGCAGGAAATTCCCGAATTGACACTCTATCTGGTTGGAGACAACGACCGGATGGGGTCTTTTTTGTCGTCATTTCCGAGTGCTGTGCGTCACCGCCTCGAAATCGTCCATACCGACGATGCTATCGGCGACGATGCCAAACCTGCCAATGTCTTGCGAACGGGTAAACAGACGTCCATATACAAGGCCGTCGAACTGGTGAAATCCGGTGCTGCTCAGGCCACAGTCAGTGCCGGCAACACCGGGGCCCTGCTGATGATCGGTCGGCATCTGTTGAAGACCCTGCCGGGCATACAGAAGCCGGCCCTGGTTGCCACCATTCCGGTCGCTTCGCGACGCGCTTATCTCCTCGATGTGGGGGCCAATCCGGAGTGCGACGGTCAGCAACTGTTCGAGTTCGCGGTGATGGGCTCAGTCCTGGCGGAGAGTCTGAGCGGAGAACCGGCGCGCGTCGGCTTGCTGAACATCGGTTCGGAGCAACACAAGGGGACTGATGAAGTCCAGCAGGCAGCGGCTCTGTTAGAGGCGTGTGCGGCGATCAACTATGTCGGCTTCATCGAGGCCAATGCACTGCTCGCCGGCAAGGCCGATGTCATCGTGTGTGACGGTTTCGTGGGTAATGTGACGATCAAGTCCAGCGCTGGCGTCGCCAATGTGGTCAGGAATATCGTTCAGGCGCAGATTCGCAAGCACTGGTTGAATCGCCTGTCTGCGATGCTGTCCGCGTCCCTGTTGCGGCAAATCAACGCCCAGATAGATCCGCACCGCTTCAATGGTGCGAGTTTGCTGGGGCTGCAGGGAAGTGTGGTGAAGAGCCACGGCAATGCGTCCCAGGATGGCTTCGCCCATGCCATTCGGCAGGCTGTGAAGGAAGTTGAAAACGGCGTGCCCCAATTGATCGCAAAAAAAGTAGCTGCCATCATGGCGGCAGATTGAAGCCCGAGACTCATTAGCAGAATTACGCCCGCGCCTGGCGAGTCAGCCGAGCGTCGGAATTACGACAGAAGAGACGCGCTATGCCTACATTCGGATTTGTATTTCCAGGTCAGGGATCACAAAAACTGGGACTGTTGAAAGAACTCGCGGCGGATTTTCCGCGGGTGGAAGCGACCTTTGCTGAGGCCTCCAGCGCGTTGCAGATGGACCTCTGGAGCATCGCCCAATACGATAATGGCAACACGCTCGACCAGACCCAGATTACCCAGCCAGTCCTGCTCGCCGCTGCAGTCGCGATCTGGCGTGTCTGGCAAGACCAGGGTGGCCCCACGCCTGCTATTCTCGCCGGCCACAGCCTGGGTGAATACTCCGCTCTCGTCTGTGCCGGTGTGCTCGACTTCGCCGATGCAGTCCATCTCGTGCACCAGCGTGGCCTGTTCATGCAGGACGCAGTGCCGCCGGGCACCGGCAAGATGGCCGCTATCGTCGGTCTTGAGAACGACATCATCAATCGCATCTGTGCCGAGGCTGCTGGTGATGAGGTCGTGTCCGCGGCAAACTTCAATTCTGCCGGCCAGACCGTCATCGCGGGTACCAGCGCTGCCGTCGATCGTGCCATTGAATTGTGCAAGGAAAACGGGGCCAAGCGGGCGATTCCACTGAATGTCAGCGTGCCGTCCCACTGCGCCTTGATGAAACCGGCGGCCGACAAGCTGGAAATCGTATTGCGCGAAACCCGGTTCAGCCCCGCACAGATCCCTGTTGTCCAGAACGTCAATGCACAATCGGCTGAGAGTGTCGACGCGATCCGGGCCAATCTGACGATGCAGCTCTATCAGCCGGTACAGTGGGTGGATTCCGTTCATACGCTGTACCAGTCCGGTGCCCGCAAGCTCGTCGAATGCGGCCCCGGCAAGGTGCTGAGTGGCCTGATCAAGCGCATTGAACCGGACCTCGCCTGCTTCGGCAGTGATGATAGCGCCAGCCTCGCCAGCGCCATCGCCGAGATGGGCGCTTAGAGCCAAAAACACCCAAGCAGCGTCCCGCAAGGAGTCACGATATGAACGAATCTACCCGCATTGCCCTCGTCAGTGGCGCCAGTCGCGGGATTGGCAAGGCAATCGCCCTCCAACTGGGCGCACAGGGCCTGATCGTTATCGGCACCGCCACTACCGAGCAGGGCGCAGACAGCATCACAGCGTATTTGCAGGCACACGGAATTGCTGGCAAAGGCTTGCAGGTCGATGTGGCATCCGAAGACTCGGTCGCCGCCATGATGACTCAGATTGAGCAGGATTTTGGCGTACCCACTGTGTTGGTCAATAACGCCGGTATCACGCGCGATAATCTGTTGCTGCGCATGAAGGCCGAAGAATGGTCCGCCGTGATTGAAACCAATCTGGGTTCCATGTATCGCCTCTGCAAGGCCTGCCTGAAGGGCATGACGAAGGCGCGCTGGGGTCGAATCGTGAACATCAGTTCCGTAGTTGGTTCCAGCGGCAACGCAGGGCAATCGAACTATGCGGCCTCAAAAGCCGGTATCGAGGGTTTTTCCCGTTCACTGGCAAAGGAAATCGGCTCACGCGGGATTACCGTCAATGCCGTCGCGCCGGGCTTCATCGACACGGATATGACCCGCGATTTGCCCGAAAAACAGACAGAGGCATTGCTTTCCCAAATCCCGTTGGGACGGCTGGGACAGCCCGAAGAAATTGCACAAGTTGTTGGATTTTTAGTCTCCGATGGAGCGGCATATGTGACCGGAGAGACCCTGCATGTGAACGGTGGAATGTACATGGGATAAGCGCATAAAAAACGCTAAGTTACTGAGATTGAAAGGGGTTTGCCCGAATGGGTTAAATCTGCAATTTAAGCATTACATCGCCATAAAATAGAGGTAAACTTGCGTCTCTAAAATGCCCGGTTGAAGCGCTGCGAGGCAACTGAGGTTTAGGCGAGAATCACGCTGGAAGAATTACCGCAAGAGACATTGTTTAGGAGCTAATAATAGATATGAGTAGCATAGAAGAGCGCGTTAAGAAAATTGTCTGCGAACAGTTGGGCGTAAAGGAAGAAGAAGTAAAACCTTCTGCTTCATTTGTAGAAGATTTAGGCGCTGATTCTTTAGATACCGTAGAATTGGTCATGGCTTTGGAAGAAGAATTCGAAACTGAAATTCCTGACGAAGAAGCCGAGAAGATCACCACTGTCCAGTTAGCCTGTGACTATATCAATAATCATCTGTAAGAATTAATTGATTGCAATACGTAAAAGCTACTCTGGAGCACTCTGGAGTAGCTTTTGTTTATTGGGTTACTGGCAATAATTTTTCGGGGAGAAAGCCTCGTTGAACGACAGAAAAGTAGTAGTTACCGGGCTCGGACTCATTACTCCTGTTGGCAATAATGTCGAATCCGCATGGACTGCCCTCAAGAACGGGCAGAGCGGCATCGCGCCAATCAGCCACTTTGACACGAGTGGTTTCAGCACACAGTTTGGCGGCTCAATCAAAGATTTTGATTGCAGTCTTTATATGGAGATGAAAGAAGCCAGGCGTCTCGACATTTTCATCCAATACGGCATCGCCGCACGCCAGAGATGCGGCGAAAACAGGCTGTCGGTGTTGAGAAACAGCAGGCTTGAGAACAGGTCGCGCTGGCGTCCGACGATCGTGGTCGAAAGTTGGCGCGCTTCCAGCAAAAGCGCGCGCGCGCGTTTCAGCGAGGCGTCAAGAGAGTCGAAGATCTTGCGATGCTCCAGCAACTCGGCGCTGGCTGCGGCTTCGGCCGCGCTCGGTCCGGCCGGTTCTTCGCTGACGGCAGGCGGCGGCTCGGCGGCAGATTTGTTCTTTGCCGTCTTCGCCGTCGTCGCTTTATCCGGCGCGGCGGCGTCTTTCGACGGCTCCGTTTTGGGCGCGGATGGTCGCGCGTCCTGAGCCGGCCGCGGCGGCGGTTGCGGCGGCGCGGCTTCGGCGGGTTTGGGCGGCTCCGCCGGCTTGGCGGCTGGCGCCAGCTCCTTGAGCCTTGCGTCGACGGCGGCGAGGCGGGGCGTCAGACGGTCGATCAGCCCTTCCAGTTCGCCGCGCAACGGATCGATGCTG
>JALRBQ010000080.1 GCA_023257655.1 Pseudomonadales bacterium | reverse complement strand
TTTGACACGAGTGGTTTCAGCACACAGTTTGGCGGCTCAATCAAAGATTTTGATTGCAGTCTTTATATGGAGATGAAAGAAGCCAGGCGTCTCGACATTTTCATCCAATACGGCATCGCCGCAGGTGTGCAGGCCTTCAATCATTCAGGCATCGAGAATTCCAGCTGGAATCCCGAGCGCTTCGGCGTCGCGATCGGTTCCGGTATCGGCGGCATTACAAGCATCGAGGAAACCTCGTTGCAGATTCACCAGACAGGTCCTCGCAAGGTCTCTCCGTTCTTCGTTCCCGGCTCCATCATCAATATGATTGCGGGTAGTCTGTCAATCCGTTTCGGGCTACAAGGTCCGAACATCGCGGTGACCACAGCCTGTACAACAGGTACCCACAATATAGGCATCGCCGCCAACATGATCGCCAACAATCAGGCTGACGTGATGATGGTAGGGGGCGCCGAGATGGCGACTTCGCCGGTGGGCCTCGGTGGTTTCTGCGCGGCCCGTGCCCTGTCCACGCGCAATGACGATCCGGCGCGCGCCAGTCGCCCCTGGGACAAGGATCGTGATGGTTTCGTTCTCAGCGACGGGGCAGGCATCATGGTGTTGGAAGAACTCGAGCACGCGCGTAAGCGTGGCGCGACGATCTACGCCGAGGTCAGCGGTTTCGGCATGAGCGGAGACGCTTATCACATGACATCGCCCTCTGAGGGCGGAGCGGGTGCCGCCTTGTGCATGCGTAACGCTCTGCTGAGTGCAGGCATCGACAGATCAGCAGTGGACTACATCAACGCGCACGGTACGTCTACTCTGGCAGGAGACGTGGCTGAAACCCAGGCCATCAAGTCGGTGTTTGGCGACGCGGCGAAGTCGATCCCGGTCAGTTCCAGCAAGTCCATGATCGGACATCTGCTGGGCGCTTCAGGCGCCGTTGAGGCGATCATCGCCGTGCTCACTCTGCGTGATCAGGTGATTCCGCCCACAATCAACCTCGATGCCCCTGGTGAAGGCTGTGACCTGGACTACGTACCAAACACCAGCCGCGAACAACCGGTCGATGTGGTCCTCAGCAACTCCTTCGGGTTTGGCGGAACCAACGGCAGTCTGATCTTCTCGCGTTATAAGGGTTGATCTCCGTTAACTCAGGGTCAGGGCAAGCACTTGGCGACATTGATCAACGGTGTGCAAACTGAATTCCTGTCTGCGCGGGACCGCGGTCTGCACTATGGCGATGGCTGTTTCGAAACCCTGCGACTGGTCAATCACGTTCCGCTGCTGCTGAACGCGCATTTCGAGCGGCTCCAGCGCGCCTGCGCCGTATTACGAATCCCGTTCCAAGCCACGTTGCTGCGAGACGAACTCAACGCGCTGATCTCCCTCTGTCCGGCGGAGGGAGTTATCAAGATTATGGTGACGCGCGGCGAGGGAGGTCGCGGCTATCGCCCACCACCGACGACCCAACCAACCCGGCTGCTGCTCTATTATCCCTTGCCTGATGATCTCGCCAGCAAAGCCGCCGCAGGCGTGACGGTAGGCATTGGTGAGTTCCGGTTGTCGCATTCACCCGTGTTGGCTGGACTGAAGCACCTGAACCGACTGGATCAGGTGATGGCAAGCGAGCCCTGGCTGGAACCGTGTGACGAAACTCTGTGTCTCGATCAGACGGGTGCTCTCATCGAAGGCACCCGCAGCAATCTAGTGATGGTCATCGAAGACGAGCTCGTGACTCCGGCGCTCGATGGTTGTGGCGTCGCCGGCGTGATGCTGGCTGAGCTGGCTGCGCGTTTTCATCGCGACCACCGCCAGCTGGTCACCAGACGGGTAGGGCTGGATGACTTGCGCAGGGCCTCCGAAGTCTTTCTGTGCAATAGCGTCATCGGCGTCTGGCCGGTGCGGAAACTGCTGGAAAATGCTACCGTGCTGACGTGGCCAATCGGGCCAGTGAGTCGACAGGCACTTTCCTATCACGATGATCTTCTCAGTTCTGCAAGCTAGGCCACGACTGCGGCGCGTTGTCTTGAGTGTCGCCGCAGTACTCTTGTTGCTGGGCAGTACCGCGCTGTTCATTGCACGCTATCTCGATACCCCCATAGCAGCCCTGAAGGCCCCGGCGCTCATCGAAGTCAGAGCGGGCAGCTCATTCGCCCGCGTCAGTCGCGAACTCGAAGCGGCAGGTTATCTGCAACATCCGCTATTTTTTCGCCTGCTGGCGCGTTGGCGCGGCGTCGAAAACGGCATCAAGACAGGTGAGTATCAATTGCAGGCTGACCTGACGCCGCGCCAGTTATTGGAGACGCTGGTGCGCGGCGAGGTGTTGCAGTATCGCATAACACTCGTTGAAGGTTGGACTTTCGAGCAGGCGCTGAACGCACTCTGGTCCCAGGAGAAACTGACGCGTGAAATCCCTGCATTTGATCCTGAGCAGATAGCCGGGTTACTGGGTCTGGAGCAAACCAACCCGGAAGGGCAACTGTTTCCAGACACGTATTTCTATACGGCCGGAACCAGTGACCTTCAACTGTTGCGACGCGCCCATGCACGGTTGGAATCAGTGCTCGCCGCTGCCTGGGATCAACGTCTGGGCGCCTTGCCCTTGCAGAATTCCTATGAAGCATTGATCCTGGCATCGATTGTTGAGAAAGAGTCGGCCTTCGGTGCTGAACGTGGACATATTGCGGGCGTATTCGTGCATCGTCTCGAACGCGGCATGCGTCTGCAATCTGACCCCACTGTGATCTACGGGTTGGGAGCTAATTTTAACGGCAATCTGACACGGAGTGATCTTGCCGGGGAAACCCCCTACAATACGTATCGAATTAACGGCTTGCCACCGACGCCAATTGCGATGGCCGGACTGGACGCGATTACTGCGAGTCTGCATCCGCTGCCGTCAGATTATTTATACTTCGTTGCCAAAGGCAATGGGGAGCATCACTTCTCCAGTACGCTGGAGGAACACAATGCGGCAGTACGCCGTTATCAGCTCGAGACCGGTAATGAATCGAATTAGCAGGAGTCAGTAGCCCGAGTGAGAGGAAAATTCATCACCATAGAAGGCGTAGAAGGTGTCGGAAAGTCGACTAATATTGCGCACTTGAAACACTTGCTGGAATCAAACGGCATCGACTATGCAATTACTCGGGAACCGGGAGGCACGCCGCTGGCCGAAAAAATACGTGGCTTGCTGCTCGCTGTAGATGATGAGCCTCTTTCGGTATTGGCGGAGCTACTCCTCGTTTTCGCGGCACGTGCCCAGCATCTTGAACGATTCATCAAGCCACAACTGGATGCCGGCATCTGGGTGTTGTGCGATCGCTTTACTGATGCAACCTTTGCCTATCAAGGGGCAGGTCGGGGATTGGATGCGAAGACAATTGCCACACTGCAGGAACTCGTGCAGAACGGGCTGCGCCCCGATCTGACGATCATTCTTGATTTGGATCCGGTCGTGGGTATGCAGCGTGCGACAGAACGAGGAGCGCTCGATCGCTTCGAACTGGAGCAGATAGAATTCTTCCGACGCGTTCGGCAGTGCTATCTCAATATCGCGGCTCGCGAGCCGAACCGGTGCGCCGTCATTGATGCCTCCCGATCACTCGCTGAGGTTGAGAAGAGTCTGCTCTCCACCGTGCGGCAGCGACTGGATCTCAAGTGAACACCACACCCGCCAAAAACCCTGCAGGATCGGCCGTGCAGTCCTGGCAGGTAGCCGTATGGGAGCGGCTGCAACAGCAACACGACAGGGGTAGTCTGGCCCATGCGTATCTCGCCTATGGAGAACAAGGGATCGGCAAGTTCGACCTGCTGCGGCATTTCGCAAGATATCTTCTGTGCAAGTCGCCCGTTACCGGATCACTCTGCGGCACGTGCGTAAATTGTGCGCTTGCCGAGGGTGGTGCCCATCCGGACGTATTGATAGTGGCGCCGGAAGAAGGCAGTCGCGACATCAAGATTGATCAGATCAGGTCGCTCGCGGAATTTGTTGCGCGCACCAGTCACTCCGGGCTGATGAAAGTGATTGTCATCAATCAGGCGCATCAGCTGAACGTAGCAGCAGCGAACAGCCTGCTCAAAACCCTGGAAGAGCCGGCAAGCAAGACGGTTCTGTTCCTCGTGACAGAAAGGCCGGGCAGTCTGCCTGCAACTTTGCGCAGTCGTTGTCAGCGCTTGCAATTTGCAACGCCCGCAATCGGTGTCACCGCTGATTGGTTAACGGCGAAGGGGCTGACAGCGAGCGACGCGCTAACGCTTGCCACTGCCGCCGGTAGTCGCCCCCTGTATGCGCTGGCACTCGCCGAGCGTGACGGAGTGAATGGCGCACAGGATTTTCTGCGGCAACTGTCCCGACTATTGCAGAGTCAAAGTCTGTTACAGCATTGCGTTGCTGTGGCGCTCAAGCTCGGCGAAGCCGTCGCAGTTGAGTATTTGCTGCGCGCCTCGACTATAGTTATACGGAGCCTGTCCCAAGAAGAGGAGCCTGGAGATCAGGTGCTGGCAGAGGTGCTGCATAATCTACGGGCGGCGGCAGTCCGTAAAGAAGAGCTGTTGCGCAAACTGCTCGCATTCAATGCGCTCGCAGAGCAAGCCCAGCGCGAAGTCCACGGCAGCACCAATCCCAATCCGCAATTATTGTTGGAGTCGTTGCTGTGGCAGTGGAGCAAGCTCGGGCCGGTGCGTCACTCGTCACGAGCCAGAGGCTGAGCCACTCACGCACTTCGCTGAGAGGTCGCTCGTGGCACCCTCTTCGATACTCACCATTGATATTCCTGACGCAAATGCGCTCAGGCGCATCTATATGCCTTTTCTCGAAGGTGGGGGCCTGTTTATCCCCGGTTTGCAGGGGTATGTGCTGGGAAATGAAGTCTTCCTGCTGGTTCGGCTCCCGGACAGCGACGCAAACTATCCGGTCCACGCCCGCATAGCGTGGTTCACACCCGCGACACCGGGACGGGAACGGCAGCAAGGATTCGGCTTTCAGCTTTGCGATCGCCAACACAAGCTGAAGCGCGAGATAGAAAAATTGATCGCAGGCGATGATCCGGCAGGCGTGAATTCCCTGACGCTGTAATCTGGTGTGGCGACGCTATCCGAGATAGTCGCAGACCAGCTCAGCCACATGTTCGCCGATCGCGAGGCTCGCGGTTAGTCCCGGTGATTCGATGCCAAACAGCTGGATGAGTCCTGGCAGCTTAAACGCGCTGTATTCCTGTATGCTGAAATCAGCTGCCGCCGCACCGGCAGGCACCAGTTTCGGTCGAATACCGGCATAGGCGGGAACCAGTCGGTTGGCATTGATATCAGGAAAGTACGGGGCAATAGCCTGTGCAAAATGGATGTTCTTGTGCGGATCGATTGTGTAGTTGAGTGTTTCCACATAATTGGCATCGGGGCCAAAACGGAGTTGGCCGCTGAGGTCGAGTGTGCCGTGAATCCCGAGTCCGGTGATGTGCTTCTCGGGTACCGGGTAAATCAAATGCCTGAAAGGGCTCCTGCCGGTGTAACTGAAATAGTCGCCCTTGCATAAATACAGCGACGGTATGCAGGTGGCTGGCAAACCGGCAATGCGGGAAGCCAGTGACTGTGCCTCTAACCCGGCACAATTAATCAGGCTGTCCGCGGTAAAACGATAGCTTTCCTGCTCTGTATTCCCGCCGATGCGACATTGCACCTGATAGGCGGTTGCAGTAGGTTCCACCGCATCCACGACCGTATAAGGTGCGTAATGAGCGCCAGCTTGCTGCGCGAGGTGTAACAGGCTTTCCATGTAGCGATGACTGTCGATGATGCCGGTTGACGGTGAGAGGAGGGCGGTGTGACCGCGCACGGCTGGCTCAAGTTCCTGGAGTGCGCGGAAGTCGAGCCAGCGTAAATCCTCTACTCCGTTCGCCGCTGCCTTGTCTGCGATTTGTTCCAGCTCTCCTGCTTGAGTCGTTTGCGCCACGATCAGTTTGCCGGTGCGTTGGAAGGCGACATCATGCCGGCTGCAGTGCTCATATAATAGGTGTTTGCCGCGCACGCAGAGACGCGCTTTCAGACTGTGCTGTGGGTAATAGATGCCCGCATGAATTACTTCACTGTTGCGACTGCTGGTGTGCTGCCCGAAACCTGACTCTCGTTCCAGAATGACGAGGCTGTGTCTTCGTAGTAAAGGGTGTCGTGATAGCTGACAGGCAATCGCCAGGCCGACCACTCCGGCACCGACGATACAGATATCAAAATGGTCGAGTTCGGATGTCATTCAACAGTGCATTCCCTGGCGGTGGCGCGAAGTGCGTCGTTACAGAATTTGTCGGAAGGTCAGATTGACGCGTGGAAGTTTCAGTCCCGGTAACTTCGGCAACTGATGCTGCCAGTAGCGCTGCGTGCCTTTGTCCATGACCAGCAGACTGCCGTGATGCAGCATCATTCGCAAAGATTCTGAGCGCGGTGAATTGGGGCGATTGAACTTGGGTTTGAGCTGGAAAGGGCGCTCGGCACCAAAACTGACCGATCCGATCACTGGGTCAGTCCCGAGTTCCGGTTCATCGTCGGCGTGCCACGACACGCTGTCCTGACCATCGCGGTAATAATTGAGTAGCACCGAGTTAAATTCGACGCCCGCAAGGTCCTGTACGCGAGTGCGAATGGTCTGCACCACGGCGTTCCACGGTTCTGGTGTGAGCCGCATGCCGGAATAGCCATACAGGGACTGCTTGTCGCCCATCCAGCACTGCAGTCGCGGCACGGGAATCGTCCTGCCGGCAATCTTGAGCTGCGCCTGATGCCACGGGATCGCTGACAGCAAGTTCTGCAACAAGTCATCGGCTTGCGCCGGCGTGAAGGCGTGCACGTATTCACGCAGGCTGGCATTGCCCAGATCATGAATCTGACACGATTCAGTCGTCGGGATTGCCTGGAACAGGCTGCTTTGCATAGCGGTACGTCCGGATCGTCTTATAATGCCGGCCTGGTGCCGCATTCTGACCAGAGGATACAAGATTTTGCAGGACTTTGATTACGATTTGTTCGTTATAGGTGCCGGTTCCGGTGGCGTGCGCGCGTGCCGGGTTGCGGCGAGTCTGGGCGCTCGCGTGGGTGTCGCCGAAGAACGCTATTTCGGAGGTACCTGTGTCAATGTCGGTTGCGTGCCGAAGAAATTGTTTAGTTACGCGGCGCATTACCGGGATGATCTTGAGGACAGCGCCGGCTTTGGGTGGCAGATCGACAATGCCCGGTTTGATTGGCCAACCCTCATGGCGAACAAAAATAAGGAAATCGAGCGTCTGAACGGCATCTATCGCCAGATTCTGAATTCCAATCAGGTCGCTGTGTTTGAATCCCGTGCGGTGCTGGCGGGGCCAAACCAGGTTGAGGTGGCCGGACAGCATGTATCGGCGCGGCATATTTTGTTGGCGGTGGGTGGCTGGCCGGCAATCCCGGAATTTCCTGGGAACGAGCACGTCATTACCTCGAATGAAGTGTTTTCGCTGCCGGCCTTGCCCGATTCGATCGTTGTACTGGGAGGTGGCTATATCGCCGTGGAATTCGCCAGCATCTTCACTCGTCTCGGCGTTGATACGACGCTGATTTATCGGGGTGATCGCTTGATGCGTGGTTTCGATCACGACGTGCGTAGCTTCATCACGGCCGAGCTGGGGCGCTCGATGAACCTCATTCTCGGCGATAATATCGCTGCAATTAACAGAAAAAACAATGGCTTACAGGTACACTGTCAGTCTGGCCAGACTCTGCACTGTGGCCTGGTGCTAGCAGCAACTGGCCGTACGCCCATGACGCGCAATCTCGGTTTGGAGAGCGTAAATCTGCAATTAACGGCCGCGGGAGCTATCAAGGTGGATGCGAACTTTCAAACCAGCTCACCCGGTATATACGCGGTCGGCGATGTCATCGATCGCGTGACGCTGACGCCAGTAGCTCTGGCAGAGGGTCAGCTTGTGGCAAACAGCCTGTTTGGGGGGCCAGGACGCGCTATGGACTACCAGAACATCCCGTCGGCGGTGTTTTGCCACCCAAATATCGGTGTGGTTGGGCTTACCGAACAGGAAGCCGAATCCAGAGGGCTGGCTATAGATATCTATCTCGCCAAGGTAAAACAGCTAAAACACACGCTTAGTGGCCGTGATGAGCACTCGTTACTCAAGCTCGTGGTTGACCGTACCACAGACCGGGTTCTGGGTTTGCACATGGTCGGACCCGATGCCGGTGAACTGGTGCAGGGATTTGCCGTCGCCATGAATGCGGGTGCGACCAAGGCTGACTTCGATCGAACCATTGGCATTCATCCGACATTGGCGGAAGAGTTCATGACGATGCGCAGCAAGCGTAAATTGCACGACTGAAGCAACTTAATTATCTACTCAAAGAAGTTAGCCTAACTGACTGAACATAATATGATTAGCTGGAAATCTGCTTGTTTCAGCTTATTCTACTATTTCCGGTAATAAAGATTACCGGAAATAAGAATGCAGGTGCAGGTCAGATGCCGGGCCCCGCCACAGCCGCGTCGCTTGCGCTCAGGCTGTCGACCGTTACAATTAACCCCCTTACAGCACACTCTCCCCAAAATGCGGGAGCTTACCGGGTCAGTAGTAACGCCATGGTAGAAATCAGGAAAGAGATCGATCCGGCCAACGGTGTCAGTGCCTTCTCACTCCATGGTGATGTGCAGTCGGGAGACCTGCTGGCCTATATCAAGGGGCTTGGCTACGAAAATCGCACCTCGCTGGTATTGTGGGATTTCCGGGATGCCACCTGGTCCGGTATTCCGGGCGACCGGCTGCTTTCGGGCTATCGTGAGTCCGCCAAACATGCTCCCCGTGAGCAATATGTGGCCTTTGTATTCGCGAAGAACGTGGATTACGGCATCGGCCGCATGCTGCAGTCCTATGCGGACCTGTACCCGTCCAGATCCCACATCAACATCTTTCGCGAATATGAGGATGCCGTAGCCTGGTTGCTTGAGGACAAGGACAAGGACAAGTACAAGGATTAGGGCCCGCCGCGATTACTGCTGCTCCTGCGCCGCCAGGTGCTCCAATTGACGCGCTCCGGCCAGAATGCCCGGCAAGGCGTAGTTGCCCTCGTGACACGCATATTCGTAGATCGGCTCATTGTCGGGACGGGCGTTGAACATCAACTCGCCGGTCCAGGCCGTTTCGAACACAGTCGGGTCGGTCACGGTGAACGTATAGAGCACTTCATTGTCTGACACGCGCTGGAAGCGCTCAACCACAGACATGTGTTCCGAAGCACCGCGGAAACTCTGCTGGGGATGGAAACCCGCCGTCTCGACCACCAGCGTGTCACCTTCCCAGTGCCCCACCGAATCCCCCATCCATTTCTTCATGTTTGGCATCAATTCGTCATTAATGCGGATGATGCGGGCGTCGTGGGCCATTTCGGCCAGGATCACTACATAATCGTCAGTCTGCACGATCTGGTAGTTGTTGTTGTACATCACGGGCAGCATGGGCGGCCCGGAATGGGAGCCGAAGGCCAGCAGGCAGCGCTCCGCCAGTGGACGGCCCTCAGGGCCATCGGAGGGTTTTGGAGCGGCCGGATCGCGGGCAAATCGGCTGCGGAAGTCGCCGACATAAGGAATCTGACCGTTAGGGGGATCGACCACGATCGATGACCTGTATTCGCCGTTGATGACCTGCACGCGGGTGCCCAGATCCTTCCAGAATTCGTTGTAACCGTCTTCCGTATCACCGTCATTGCCCGCCTGGGCGCCCGACCCGGCTTCGCGGTCCGGATTGCTGGGGGCGTATTCGGCATCCAGGTAATCCTGATGGCCATTCTCGAGTCGTTCTACCTGCTCTGGCGAAAGTGCGCGCAGGTCGGCGAATTCCCGGGGGCGCGTCAGCGGAGTCAGCGTCTTGTTGGTCCAGATGCCCTGGATATCGGGATGGCCGCCGGGTGTCCGGGGTAACTGCCATTCCTGTGCGTGGCTGAGTGAGGCACAAAGCGAGACCAGTGCAGTGCTGATCGCCAGGGTGAGTTGTTTTTGCATGGTGATGTTCCTCAAGTCGCGGTGCGACTCGGTTAAGGTCAATAATCGCTTCAGGCAGGTGTACACAGGGGCCCGGATCGCTCCTAAGTTACTCCATCGATCGGGTCCGGAAAAGTCCATTGATCATGAAATCCGGTGCGGGTAACGCAGGACCCCTGTTCTCTCACTGGCCTCCAGATTGGCTGGGAGTTCCAATCAATCATTGGATAAAAACTCGTAATATCAGCGCATTACCACAGCAAGTAAAATTGAAACTTGATTCGGCGAATCTCAGGCATAATACAGCCTTGAACTGCAACCGGAGTGCCTGCATGGCCGAGTTTGAGGGAGAAATCTGGCTGACCACGGATGACCGGAGCCGACTGGCCCTGGAGCAGTTGGGCCTGCTTGAGGCTATTGCCGCTACCGGGTCCATTTCCGCCGCGGCCAAGGCCACAGGTATCAGTTACAAGACCGCCTGGGACCGCCTGGAACGACTCAACAATCTTTCGCGCAATCCCCTGGTAACCCGCTCCAGCGGAGGTAACAAAGGGGGCGGCACACAACTGACCGCGTATGGACGGCAGCTGGTTGCCGGGTTTGCCGAATTGCAGGCTCAGCACCAGCAGTTTCTGGCGGGTCTCAATCGGCAGCTCCATAGCCTCGATGACATCAAGGGATTTATGCAACATTCCACCCTCTCCGCCAGTGCCCGCAACCAGTTCCTTGGCACTGTGCGCGACTTCGAGACCGGCAACGTGAATACGGGTGTGGTACTCGATATTGCCGATTCATTACAGCTCGTTGCCCAGATTACCGAGCGCAGCCGCCAGGAAATGGGGCTGCAGCAGGGCGACAGCGTATTGGCCCTCATCAAGGCCTCCTCAGTGACACTGGCTATCGGAGAAACCGTGAATGTCAGTGCCCGCAATTGCTTTCATGGCGTGATTTCCCGCCTGGAGCGCGGCGGTGTAAACACCGACGTGTCCATCGATCTGGGCGGGAGCAAGACCTTGGGCGCCATGGTGACAAACACCAGTAGCGATCAAATGGGGCTGATGGTTGGAGCCGCGGTAATCGCCTTCTTCAAGGCGTCCAGCATCATCCTGATGCGCGCCTAGGGGGTAGCTAACTGAGGGGAGCTAACTGGGGGTAGCTAGCTCAGCAGTGCCACTGACTTGATCTGGGCAAACACCGGGCTGCCAGGCGTCAGGCGCAGTTGTTGCACGGAGTGCTCCGAGACTCGAGCCAAAAGGCTCTCGCCTGCGAGATCCAGCCCAACGGTGCGACTGCCCTGCTCCACCTGCTTCGAAATCGCTTTTACCGTGGCTGGCAAGATATTGAGAATGCTGCTGTTTGCAGGTTTCTCCAGGCACAGGCTCACGTCGCGCGCCTGAATCCGAAGCCGCAGTGGGTCACCGGGATTGAGCGACTGTCGGGCCACCAGCAGCGCTTCCCCGCCGGCGCTCACAAGACGACTCAGATAAGGCAGATCATGCGCCAGAATTCTGCAATGCAGGACACTAAAGGCCGCCTCTGACTCATGCCATTGCCCATCCACCTGGCCCAGAACCTGCGTCAGGGCTCCGCAGGCACTCACCTGACCAGCATCCATCACAATCAGACTATCGGCGAGCCTGGCAATTTCATCGCTGGAATGCGATACATAAAATGCAGGAATTTCAAGATTTTGAAACACATTTTCGAGAACAAACATCACCTTCTGGCGGGCGTCCTGGTCGAGGGCGGACAGGGGTTCGTCCAGTAATAGCAAGGCGGGATTGGTGGCGAGCGCGCGGCCAATAGCGGTGCGCTGACGTTCTCCCCCGGATAGCGACCGGGTGTCGCGATTCAGCAATGGCTGGAGCTCGAGCAATTCAATAAGTCTATCCAAATCAATGGATTGCCGCGCCAAATTCCGGCGCTTTGTAGCATAGTCAAGATTGCCCTTCACTGTCAGATGAGGGAACAGAGTGGGCTCCTGGAACACGTAGCCGATGCCGCGTTCCGCCGTGGACCGTGCACGCTCAGAATTGAGCCAGACCTGCTCCCCGAACCTGATCTCCCCTTTCACATCCGGTTCCAGTCCGGCCAGCGCTCGCAAAACGGAAGTCTTGCCGCTGCCAGAGGCGCCGAACAAACCGACTACCCCATTTGCCGGTACGGCGAACCGGGCATCGAGCTGAAACTGCCCTTTCCGTTGTTTGAGTTCGGCATGAATCATGGAACTGATACCCGAAAACCACGCCGATTGAGGGCGTAGACCGTGAGTAACACCGCAAATGAAAACACAAGCAGGATCCCGGACAGCCAGTGCGCCTGGGAATACTGCAGTGATTCAACGTGGTCGTAGATTGCAATTGACAGTACCTGGGTCTCTCCGGGGATATTCCCGCCCAACATCAGCACCACGCCAAACTCACCCAGGGTATGGGCGAAGCCCAGCACTATGGCAGTCAGATAGCCGACCCGAGAGAGAGGCAGCACGACACTCAGAAACCGGTCAGAACCGGTTGCTCCGAGTGTGGCAGCGGCTTCGAGCAATCGCCTGGGAATCCCGGCGAAGGCAGTTTGCAGTGGTTGAACGACAAAGGGCAGCGAGTACACCACAGACCCAGCTACCAGGCCCCAAAAAGAGAAGGCCAATGCCGGTAGTCCCATCCCGACCATTAACTGGCCTATGGGACCATCCTGACCCAGCAATAACAGCAAGTAGAAGCCAAGCACTGTTGGTGGCAGCACGAGCGGCAAGGCGATCAGGGCTTCTATCGGCCCGCGTAACCGGGATCGGGTCTGCGCCAGCCACCAGGCCAGAGGGGTGCCGAGCAGCAGCAGGATCAGGGTTGTCACCGCGGCCAGTTGCAGGGTCAAGAGAAAGGCGTCAAGGTCTGATGCAGTCAGCATAAGAGGAAACCTATCAGTGTGAATTCGGCGCGTAATAGCCAGCGCGCTCCAGCACCGGGGCGATGGCCGGACTGCTGAGGTAATCAAACAAGGCGTGGGCGGCCTCGCTCTCTTTCAAGAGTGCCATCTCCTGTACGATGGGTTCGTAGTCGTCATCCGGAACCAGTGCATAGCTGCCCGGCTCCGGCGCAGACAGTACCTGGGAATACGCCACAAAGGCAAAGCGGGCGCTGCCGCTGTAAGCGAACTGAAAGGTCTGTCCCACGTTCTCTCCCATCACCAGGGACGGTTCCACGACCGCGTAGAGTTCGCGTGCTGTGAGCGCCCTGACAGCTGCCTGGCCATAGGGCGCGAGTCGGGGATTCGCAATCGCCACTCTTTCGCTAGCTGCGAGCGTGGCCAACCGGTCCAGACTGACTGACTGATTAGCCTCGCGAGTCCACAGGGCGAGTCGACCCAGGGCATAGACGCGACGCTGCCCGGCATTGATGCGCCCCGCTGCCTCGAGTGCCCGTATGCGTTCGGCATCGGCCGACAGGAACAAGTCGAAAGGAGCGCCGTTGCTGATCTGGGCGAAATGGCGGCCGCTGGATCCAGGAATGAGTTGCAGGCGGTGCCCGCTGGCGCGTTCGAAGTCGGGCTGCAACAGCGCCAGCGTCGCGCTGAAGTTGGAGGCGACTGCGACACGCAGCGTATCGCCCAAACAGGCAGAGGCCTGCAGGAGGAGCACCACAACGCCTGCGAAACGCAGGCAGGTGAATGATTTTGCAGCCAAAACAGGTTCCGTTATATAAATATTTATATAGCGGAATTATAGGCATTTCCGCCGCGATGGGAAGCCGGGGCTAGAAACACGCTGGTTACCAGATCCTTTGCGCCGAAATTGATCAAGTATGCGGGTAACAGTCCGACTACCTTATTGCGGCTCTCCCTGTGCCGCTTGACCCTCTTACATCGGGTCGGATATCTTAACTAAATTCTAAATATCATATAGTTAGGTTGTAATATTAATGCAAGATATTAAATCGCCACCAGCAGTCTTTGACACGCTGGAGGCGATGCCCAACCCCTTCAAGCAGCCGCTGACTGCCCTTGCCCACTTTCCCGGAGACTGTCCGGCGGATGCGCTGGCTGACTACCAATACGCCAGTGAGTTCATCTACACCTACCGTGGCAGTCCCGACACGTTCAGCACCTATCGGCGCGAAATCGAGCATTTCCTGCACTGGTGCTGGCTAGTGGCCAGGAAATCGCTGCCGCAAATAGTACGAGAGGATATCGAGTCTTATGTGGATTTCGCCCGGCAGCCCCCTGCTGGCTGGATTGGCGAGAAGAACGTTGCCCGCTATCTCAACAGGGAGGGCTTGCGATTACCCAACCCCGAGTGGCGGCCATATGTATCGGTGGCGGGCGAATACGTGGTCTCACAGTCTGCCTTGCAGTCACTGTTCAGTGTGCTGGGCAGCTTCTTCAACTTCCTGATCCAGGAAGGCCATCTGGCGTCAAACCCGGTTGCCCAACTGCGCCAGAAGAGCAAATTCCTGCGCAAACACCAGACTCAGGCCAAGATTCGCCGCCTGTCTCCCCTGCAGTGGGAGTATGTGGTCGACGCCGCTGAAAAGCTGGCGCTGGAGCAACCTCTGGTGCACGAGCGGACCCTGTTCATCATGAATGCCCTGTTTGCGATGTACTTGCGTGTCTCAGAACTGGTTGAGACGCCGCGCTGGCAGCCACAGATGGGTCACTTCCAGACCGACCAGGAGGGCAATTGGTGGTTTCTCACCGTCGGCAAGGGCAACAAGGAACGCGAAATCTCCGTCAGTGACGCGATGCTGGAGGCGCTCAGGCGCTACCGCAAATCCCGGGGGCTCTCTGCCCTGCCCGGTCCCGGTGAGTCCACCCCCCTGATCCACAAGACGCGTGGCAAGGGCGGCATCACCAGCACCCGACAAATTCGTGGAATAGTCCAACACTGTTTCGAAAAGGCCACCGAGCAGATGCGCAAGGAAGGCTTCAGCGAAGATGCCGAACGGTTGGCGACGGCGACGGTACACTGGTTGCGTCACACCGGCATTTCCGAGGATGTGAAGCACCGGCCGCGGGAACATGTCCGGGATGACGCCGGTCATGGATCCAGTGCGATTACCGATCGCTACATCGATGTGGAAAGGGCCGAACGACACGCCTCGGCGCGGCGTAAATTGATTCGGTAGAGCCAATGGCGATTCTGGACAATTTCCAGACCTAAAATGACAGAAAATTACTTCTCTCATCCAATAAATTCGCTTAGTCTCTGGTATATCCGAGCCGCGTGACACGGGCGAATGGACTACAAACCTACAGCAATTTGTGGAGTGCTATGAAGATTCAGAGTCGTAAACTTCAAGGAAACTACCTCTTCCCGGCACTGGCATTTACTGCCTGGTCATTTGTCGCAGGCAACCTGCTCGCGCAGGAAGACCCGCATCACCTTAACGCCGTCCTCGACATCAATGAGCTCTACAAGCCGCTGGCCAGTCAGGAAGTA
Organism: Pseudomonadales bacterium; assembly: GCA_023257655.1. Lineage (GTDB taxonomy): Bacteria > Pseudomonadota > Gammaproteobacteria > Pseudomonadales > Pseudohongiellaceae > UBA9145. The sequence continues at coordinate 3,241 of JALRBQ010000080.1, read as the reverse complement.
CATGGTACGACGGCGGTACAATTGCTGCGCGAGCTGCAGACCAAACACTACTCTGATGTCCAGATCGACGACAATTTCTCCTCGACCGTGTTCGACAGCTATCTGGATGGTCTGGATGGTTCGCACCTGTATTTCCTGAAAGAAGATATCGATCGACTTAGCGCCTATCGTTATACCTTGGACGATAGCCTGAAGGCTGGTAGTGTCGAGACCGGTTTCGATATCTACAATCTGTATTACAAGCGCATACTCGAGCGGCTTATTTTTGCCATCAATCTGATCGAGAATGACATCCCGGCCATGGACTTCACCCTCGATGAAGAAATCGAAGTCGATCGTGAAGACGCGCCCTACGCGGCCAGTGTCGCAGAATTGGATGAGATCTGGCGTCTTCGGCTCAAGAACAGCGTGTTGAGTCTGAAGCTTACCGGTGATGACAACGAGGAAATCAAGGAGAAGCTGTCCAAGCGCTATCGCAATCAGCTTAGCCAGATATTGAAGACCAATGACAAAGACGTGTTCCAGGCGTATCTGTCCAATGTCGCAAGCGCTGTTGATCCGCACACAGCCTATTTTTCGCCGATCGATTCTGAAAACTTCAACATGGGTCTGTCACTGTCCCTGCAGGGCATTGGCGCTCAATTGACCACGGAAGATGAATACACCAAGGTAGCTGAACTCATTAAGGGCGGACCTGCCGAACGTGGCAAGGAATTGCAGGCAGGCGATCGCATCATTTCCATCGGCCAGGGTGTCGATGGTGAACTGCAGGATGTAGTCGGTATGCGCCTGGATGATGTCGTTGCCCAGATTCGTGGCGAGAAAGGCACTGTCGTTCGATTGAATGTAATCCCGGCGGATGCGGTCAGTGAGAGCAGCGCTCACATCGTGAGCATTACCCGTGACACTGTGAAGTTGGAAGATCAATCGGCTAAGCAGGAAGTCATCGAACTGAGCTACAACGGCAATGACTACAAACTCGGTGTTATTCACCTTCCCACGTTCTATTTCGATTTTGAGGCGGCCTCTCGCGGCGAGGAAGATTTCAAAAGCTCTACTCGCGACGTCAAAGCGCTGCTGGAAGAATTGAAAGCAGAAAACGTGGATGCGGTTGTCGTTGATTTGCGCAACAATGGTGGTGGTAGCCTGAGCGAAGCCAACCAGCTGGTCGGCCTGTTTATCGAAACCGGTGCAACCGTGCAGATTCGCTACTCCGGATTGCGTAATGGTTTCACGCGCTCTTTTGGCGACAATGACCCCGAAGTCGCCTACGAAGGTCCGCTCGCAGTGCTGGTCAATCGCACCAGTGCCTCGGCCTCCGAAATTTTTGCCGGCGCAATACAGGATTATCAGCGTGGCATCATTTTGGGTGGTCAGACATTCGGCAAGGGCACTGTGCAGGAAATCATTCCAATGGAGTACGGTCAGGTCAAACTGACGCGTTCCAAGTTCTATCGAATCTCCGGTGCCAGCACCCAGCATCGTGGCGTACTGCCCGATATCGCGTTTCCGGATTACTATGATGCCTATGAGGATATCGGCGAGAGCAGCCTCGACGGTGCGCTACCCTGGGATACCGTGCGACCCGTTGAATATCGCGCCTACTACCCCATCAAGGCGTTGTTGCCTGAATTGCAAACAATGCACGAAGCGCGTGCTCAGGAGTCGCCGGATTTCAACTACATAATTGAACAGATCGAGCGCACCCGAACTCTGCGCGAGCGCAAGACCCTCTCGCTCAATGAGGCAGTTGTCAAGGCGGATCGCGAAGAGAGTCGCCGGGTTGAGTTTGAAGCTGAAAACATGCGCCGTTTCCTGAAAGGCCTGCCACTGCGTGAGTGGGTCGATGAGGAAGACGAAAATGCTGAGGAAGTTGGCGCTGGCGTTGTGAACGACGACGAGAGCACACTCGCCGCGGCCGAGGAAGAATCGACTGAATCGGACGAGGACGAAATCGAAGAAGTAGATCCGCTGCTTCTGGAGAGCGGTCGGGTACTGATTGACTTTATCAATCTCAGCGAGCATCGCCTCGCTTCTCTCGACGACTCCTCTGCCCGCCGCTGATCTGCGACTGCGCCGCTCGAATCCAAGGCGAAAAAAAGGCCCTCGCGAGAGGGCCTTAAAAGTAGGTCGAGGTTCAGGAGGGATTCAATCACTGTTACTTGATTGAGCCTACATTAAACGAGCCAAATCTAACCGTAAAAGCCCGTAATCGGGGCGGTGTGAGGATGAATTAGGGCGGGATTGTGATGCTAGCCCTACCTCTCTTTTATATTCCAGATATGAAAATGATGAAACTTTAATATCAGGAGATCTTAACCCTTCATTCTAAGCGATATAGAGCTAAAGAGAGTATTGCCAAACTTTGTGATACTAACTAGTTGATATTAAAGAAAGTTGAACTAGATCGCCTATCGCTTGAAGGAGCAAGAAAGTGGACGGTACCCGCCTTATGCTAAGCATCTGAGCCTGACTAAGTTAAGCTGATATATGAGAGTCTTACAATAGATAAAAGTAAGCCTGACCCTCGAACGAGAGCTAGTCGCCCATGGATAATGGCTGCTATGCAGAAGTCCTGCCCTCTTGACAAGCCTTCTGATGCATAAAGAGGCTACACATGCTAGCGTAGAATCCAGGCCAGTTTTTGAGTGAATCTTACCGGTAACAAGCAATTCTAGGGTATGTGATACGATCTGCAGTCGGCAGACAATCGGGCGACCGAACACTGCACTAGAAAGCAACTTCACGCTATCTTAGGGTCTGCTGTGACGTTTGTGAGCAGATTTATTATCCGATCTATTTATATCTATTTTTTGCAATTTTTTTAATAGAAAAGATGCCTTTTCACCGCATTGCCTATGATAAAAAACCCAACAAATTCTGTTGGGTTTTTTCTTCCGGCAAGCTTCATTGCTTTATTGAGTTTGCTTATAGCTACCAGGATTATGTAATAGGTAATGTTGAATACCCAAATAGTTCATGTTTTAAATCAACCTATATCCCGTAATCCATTTTTGGATTGACCCCAACTAGCTCAATCTCAATGCTTTCAGCGACAACAGGAGCGTCCCAGATAGGGTTTTGTCCATTGAGGGCATCCCAGGTTGTTGCAAGGTCATCAAAGGTTGTGTTTTCTTGATATGGACTGTCAACTGGGACTAAGTAAATAAGCGGCTCTCGTGTGCTAACAACAGACCATGCATTGTCATAGGTCGTTATCTCACTACCTACTCTCTCGACC
>JALRBQ010000046.1 GCA_023257655.1 Pseudomonadales bacterium | reverse complement strand
GGCGGCCCGTTATGAAGCCAATACGGATAAAGAAGTGACCGTGTTCACCTTCGAGGTACACAAGGATTTCCTCAATGATTTCTATCCGATTCTCAAGGGACTTATTTTAACGCCGCGATTTGCCCCCGAGGATTTTTCCCGCGTGCTGACGAACCAGCAGACTTACGTGAACCAGGTGATTCGCGCGTCGTCGGACGAGGATTACAGCAAGGTGGCACTGGAAGACCTGTTGTTTCGAGACACGAATTACCAGCACATGAAGCAGGGCACCTCGGACGGTGTCGCCAATATCACCCTGAGTGATGTGCAGACCCATTATGCAAACCTGTTTACGCGCAACAACCTGACCATCGGCATCGCGGGTAACTACAGTGACGCGTTTCTCGCCCAACTGAAGCAGGACATGGCGAGCTTGCCAGCGACGACTCCTGATCTCCCCAAGCCCGGCGCCGCGCGCATGCCGAACGGCATCGAAGTGGAGATTGTGGCAAAGGAAGGCGCGTTTGGTTCGGCCATCTTCACCGGCTTCCCGTTGCCGATCACTCGCGCTGATGATGACTTCGCGGCGTTGATGGTGGCGAACTCCTACCTGGGCGAACACCGCAAATCCTATTCGCGCCTCTATGAGAAGATTCGCGAGCAGCGCTCCATGAACTACGGCGATTATTCCTATATTGAGTGGTATGAGAGCGGTGGCCAGAACATGCTGCCACCCTCGGGCGTGCCGCGCTCTTCAAATTATTTCTCCATGTGGGTGCGCCCGGTGCAGATCGCGGCCCAGTTGCGCCAGCAATATCCGGAGCTGGCGGATCTGAAAGTGGGACATGCCCATTTCGCCTTGCGCATGATCGTGAAAGAACTGGGCGAACTGGTTGAACACGGAATGACCGAAGCCGATTTCGAGGCGACGCGGGATTTCCTGTTGAGCTATACCAAGCTGTATGCCCAGACGCCGGGCGATCGCCTCGGCTACCTGATGGACTCGCGCTTCTACGGTCGCCAGGACTATCTGCAGGAACTGGATCAATTGCTGCGTGCCGTCACGCTGGCTGACGTCAACGCCGCGATTCGCAAGTACTGGCAGACTGAGAACATGTTTGTCACGATCATCACCGATGCCAGCGAGGCCGAGCCCCTGGCGGAGAGCATTCGCACCAATCGGCCGTCACCGATGAGTTATTCCGATGTCGTGCGCGAGGGTCTGCCCGAGGCGATCAAGGCCGAGGATGCCGTCGTCGCCGAGTATCCGCTGAACATCACCTCGGTGAAGATTGTCGAATCCAGCGACACGCTGCAGTAATCCAGTTATTCGCGGTCTTGCCGGGGCGATCAATTGCCGCGGCCAGGCTGCTGCGACGAGACTGCCGCCCAGAGCACCGCTGTGAGGCATTGCAGTAGATCAAAACCCCATTAATCTGATTTGGAGTCAATCACATGAAATACCGTTTACTCGCCGACACCGGTGTCTTCGTCTCGGAACTGTGCCTTGGCGCCATGACCTTCGGTGGCAAGGGTGGCATGTGGGAGATGATCGGTGGCATGCCCCAGACTGCCGTTAACAAACTGGTGCACCGGGCACTGGACGGTGGCATCAACTTCATCGACACCGCAGATGTGTATGCCACAGGCGAGTCTGAGGTGATGACCGGCAAGGCATTGAAGGGTCGACGTCAGGACGTGGTGCTCGCAACCAAGGTGCGCGGGCGTATGGGGCCAGGACACAACGACGTCGGCCTGTCTCGCTTGCACATCATGCAGGGAATCGAGGCGAGCCTGAAGCGATTGGGTACGGATTACATCGATCTCTATCAGATTCATCGCTCCGACACGCACCAACATCGAGGACACCTTGCGCGCACTCGATGACCTGGTACGTCAGGGCAAGGTGCGCTACATCGGCTGTTCCAATCTGCCTGCCTGGGAACTGATGAAGGCGCTCGGTGTTTCGCGCGCAAAGAACCTGCACAGCTTCAAGACCACGCAATCGTTCTATTCCCTGGCCGGGCGCGAACTGGAACGGGACACTATTCCGCTGCTCAATGATCAGGGGCTCGGCCTGCTCGTGTGGAGTCCACTGGCGGGCGGTTTCCTGAGCGGTAAATTCACGCGCAAGGGCAAGGGCTCGGGGCGCCGCGCCGCGTTTGATTTTCCGCCGATCGACAAGGAGCGAGGCTACGACATCGTCGATGCGCTGGCGGCCATCGCCAAGGCGCACAAGGCGAGTGTGGCACAGATCGCATTGGCCTGGGTGCTGGCGAACAAGACCGTCACCAGTGTCATCATTGGCGCGCGCAAGATGGAACAATTGGAAGACAATCTTGGCGCTGTCGACATTGAATTGTCTGCGAAGGAGCTGACGCAACTGGATGCGGTGAGTCGGTTACCACTGCCGTATCCTTTGTGGATGGAATCCATGGGCTCGGATCGGCGACCGGGAGAGGCGCGCAGCTTCGATGCGGCGCGGCAGAAATAACGCCGACAGGGCAAGCGGGGTGCGCATTCGGCGACAGAGTGCTTACCTGGAGGCAACAATGATAATTGCTGTCCATAGCGGGGGAAGAAAGTGAACGTGCTGGCTCGAATCCTCGTCACCGCAACCTTGTGTGTGTTAGCTCTCGGTATCCTCGCACAAGAGCCGACTCGCATTGCCACTGTGATCAGTGCAAAAAGTATCGTCACCGCAATCGATAGTCGGGGAGAACGCAGGGAACTCACACGGCGCAGTCCTGTGTTTCAGGGAGACACCATCGAAACCGGTGAACAAGGGGACATACAACTGCGCTTCGCCGATGGCAGTCTGCTCGCGCTGACCCGCGACGGCAAGCTTCGTATCACTGAGTACCGCGAAGACGGACAGACCGATGCGAACGTCGCTCTCGAGTTGTTCAGCGGACGCATGCGCACCCTGAATAGGCTGTTCGATACTGCGCATTATCGACTCTCCGTGCCTGGAGGATTTCTGCGACTCACTGCCGTCAAGGCTGATTTTGCTGTCGCCATCTCCCGATTAGAGACTGTTGCATTTGCCGTTTACAACGGCGGAATTGAGCTTGTCAGTGGCAGCGAGAAACTGAGACTTGGAATAGGTGGCAATTTTGATTTCGCCGTGATGCGAGTAGGAGAGGCCGCCATTGGACAGGATTTCTCAACGGGTAGCAGCAATGCGGCCGCCGGCATGCCCTTGCTCTTGCCCTAGAGCGAACTCTGCCGTGTCGCAAGCACGCAGCGTAGTCGCACTCAGTTGCCCATAAAAAAAACCGGAGAGATCGCGAGCGATACTCCCCGGTTTTGTTGTGGAGCCGGATAGCGGGTCTAATCAGAGCCGGACTGGCGCGCCAGCTTGGCGTTGCGATCAGCCACCATGCGCTCGTACTCTTCCTGACCGAGATAGGTGACATCGACCCAGTTATGCGCCATCTCGTCCACGGTGCGATCGCCCCAGCCGACCCACTGATTCGGGTCCGGGTTGTAGGGGTTGTTCGCGGTGTTGTCGTGCCAGGCGCGCGTGATGATCATCGTGCCTTTCGGGACCAGCGGCGCGGCTGCACTCGGACAACGTTTCGATTGCGTAGTCTGTAATTTTTCCCTCATCGGCGATCGCTCTACGCGGCAACTGTTCGCGGCGGTGCCGGCACGGCTAAACCCGGGCGGGCATTTTATTGTGCAGACGTTGCACCCCACGGCGCAACGCGACTCTGAGCGCGAATCTGACGGCTGGCGGGAAGGTTCCTGGCAGGGATTCAGTGCCGCCTTTCGCAACCCGCCACCTTGGTATTGCCGGACGCAGACGAGCTGGATCGCTCTGTTCGAGTCTAACGGCTTTGCGCGTCCTCGCATCGAGGAGCCTGCACTGCCCACAACCGGGCAACCGGCATCCCAGCTGTTTATTGCACGGCTCGCCTGAGCCGGGCAAACCCGCACGGCTGTACTGCGCAATTTGATGCTATAGTGCGCGCACCGACAAGCAACCACCCGCCACTGGAGCGCCTCCCATTTCCTTCACCGACCTTGCCACTTTCGACTGGAACTTTATCGAGTCCGATCTCGATCGACAGGGCTGGTCCTGTCTGCTGGGGCTGCTCGATACCCTGGCTTGCGACAATGTCGCTGGTCTGTATGAGGATGATTCCCGCTTCCGTAATCGTGTCGTCATGGCGCGCCATGGCTACGGTCGGGGCGAATATCGCTATTTCAGCTATCCCTTGCCGGACCAGATTGCCGCCCTGCGTACCGAATCCTATGCGCGCTTGGCACCGATCGCCAACCGTTGGCAGGAACACTTTCGTAACGACACCCGCTTTCCTGCTCATCACGCCGACTTCATCGCTCGCTGTCATGCCGCCGGACAGTTACGCCCGACACCCTTGCTGCTCACCTATGGGAAAGACGATTTCAATTGTCTGCACCAGGACCTGTACGGCGAACATCTGTTCCCGTTTCAGCTGGCGGTGCTGCTAAGCGATCCGCGGCAAGACTTCGAGGGTGGCGAGTTTGTCATCACCGAACAGCGACCGCGCATGCAATCACGAGTAACGGTGATTCCACTGCAGAAGGGCGACGCCGTGGTGTTTGCAGTCAACGACCGACCGGCCCCGGGGGCACGTGGGTTCTTTCGGATGAAATTACGACACGGCGTCAGCACGATTCGCCTAGGTCATCGGCGAACACTGGGCATCATTTTCCACGACGCCCAGTGAGAGTGAACGACCTGGCAGGACTGGAACCTGTTCCGCTTTCAGCCCTGCCAGTTGCATGGTCCTGCTTTCTGTCGTCGCCTGCAGGAGCGAAGGCTCAACGACCAAAAGGACCGCGCGCGGGCTCAGGAGCCGGCGGTGGAGTCCAGGTACCGTGCGCAATCTTGCCCCCGCGTGCGGAGACTGCCATTGCGATGATCTTGTCGGTGACGTTGGGCTCATAGCCTTCGGTGTGTCCCTTCTTCAGCTTCACCACATCGGCGACCACCCAACCATCCTTGCAGTCCGGAAATTGATAGACCTTGGCCCGACCCGAACGTGGCACGCGTCCCCAGCCATCGGTACCGGGATCCTGTCGGGTCGCGTCCCACACATAACCTTTCTTCGGATCGAGTACTTCCGGCAGCTCGACACGCGTACTGCAGCCAAACTTGTCAGCCAGCGGCGAGGATTCTGCCGGTATCTGCTCATATTCACCGACAGCAAAGATGAAGGAGTAATCGCAATCACCTCCGGGCGGGCCCGAAGCAGCAGGGAAGGCGGGCGTGCTGCGTGCCGGCGGTGTTGCCGGATCTTCGCCACTGCGATAGACAGGCAAGCCGCAATCCGCCGCAATTCAGGCCCGTGCAAGGAGCGAATTCGTGCTACTATCCGCGTCCGCTACTGTCCCGCGACCGAACCGAGCGACCACGAGCCCGGTTCCGCGCCCATAAAGAGTCCCAAATGACTACCGATACGGTACTTCCCTTCGCCCAGCTTGCGCTGACGGCACCTGTTCTCCAGGCTTTGCAAGACGTTGGTTACGAGAGTCCCTCTCCAATCCAGGCCCAGACCATCCCGTTGTTGCTGGCCGGTCGCGATGTGCTGGGCCAGGCCCAGACCGGTACCGGCAAGACCGCCGCTTTTGCGCTGCCAGTGCTCTGCAAACTGGCGCTGAATGAAACATTGCCCCAAGTACTGGTGTTGGCACCAACCCGGGAATTGGCGATACAGGTGGCCGAGGCGTTTCAGACATACGCCAGCCACATCAAGGGCTTCCATGTACTGCCCGTTTACGGCGGCCAGGATTACAGCGGCCAGATTCGCGCCCTCAAGCGCGGCGTGCACGTGGTAGTCGGTACGCCGGGTCGGGTGATGGATCACATCCGCAAGGGCACGCTGAAACTGGAGAAGCTCACTACACTGGTGCTCGATGAGGCCGACGAGATGCTGCGTATGGGATTTATCGAGGATGTGGAGTGGATTCTGGAGCAGACGCCACCCACTCGACAGATCGCGCTGTTCTCGGCAACCATGCCAGCCGAAGTCCGCCGCATTGCGAACAGTCATCTGAATAACCCGGCGGAAGTGACCATAACCGTGAAGAAGGCCACCGCCGACCTGATCCGGCAACGGGTCTGGCCGGTCAGTGGAATGCACAAGCTGGACGCGCTGACGCGCATCCTGGAAGCTGAAACCTTCGATGGCATGATCGTGTTTGTGCGCACGCGGTTGCTGACCGTGGAGCTGGCCGAGAAACTGTCGGCCCGGGGATTCGCGGCGACGGCCCTCAATGGCGATATCGCCCAGGCCCAGCGCGAGCGCACGATTGATCAGCTGAAAAAGGGCAAACTCGACATACTGGTGGCGACCGATGTCGCCGCACGCGGTCTCGATGTCGATCGCATCAGCCATGTTATCAACTACGATATTCCCTATGACGTCGAAGCCTATATTCATCGGATTGGCCGCACTGGACGCGCCGGACGACAGGGCGATGCGATCCTGTTCGTCGCACCTCGGGAACGACGCCTGCTCGGTGCCATAGAACGAGCAACAGGTCGCAAGATTGAATTAATGGAGTTGCCCTCGACCGAACTGATTAACAATAAGCGAATCGCACAGTTCAAGCAGGCGATAACAGACACGCTGGCCGCCGAAGAACTCGATCTCTATCGCGAACTTATTGAGCAATACCAGATAGAACACAATGTTCCAGCCAATGAGATCGCGGCGGCACTCGCGAGCCTGGCCCACGGTGATCAGCCCCTGTTATTGCAACATAAACCGTCACCGAGACCGGACATGTCCTGGGACAAACACGCACCCGAGCACCGGGAAAAAACCAGAGAGAAATTCGACGCCAGAGAAAAGTCGAAGGACAAGCGCAAACGCGACAGGGATGATCATACCGAGCACGGTTTTGAAAAGCGCACACCTCGGCGAGACTCAGCCCCTGATAAGGGCATGGAGCGATTCCGGATTGAAGTAGGCCATAACAACAATGTGATGCCGGGCAATATAGTCGGCGCTATCGCCAATGAAGCAGGATTGGACAGCAAGGACATTGGCCGCATAACAATTTATGAGGATTACAGTACAGTCGACTTGCCCCTGGAGATGCCAGATGACATTTTCCGGGATTTGAAGAAAGTCTGGGTAAGCGGCAAAACGCTGAATATTTCCCGATTGGGCGATGCACCGCACACCGATGTTGGTGACAAGCCTATGAAGCGCAAATTTGCCGCGGAAGACAAACCGTTCAAGGGCAAAAACAAAGACAAAAACAAAAACAAGCACAAAGATAACCACAAAAATAAGCACAAGAGCAATGCGCAGGGCGAGGCCGGCAAGAAAGCCCTCAGACATGCCGCGAAATCCCGAACCAAGGACAGTGATTCGGCCTTTGAGGACAAGCCTGTAAAACCACCGAAGAAACGCCACAAGGACACGAAGAATATCGGCAAGCGTCGTGTGCCCAAGCACACGGGGTAACCATCGCGTCCGCCGTCCACACGATCGTAGAAAACCATGCCATTAATTCGCCTCGACAAAGTTTCACTGAACTTCGGTACGCACATCTTGCTGGACGAAGTCGATTTCAGTGTGAAGAAGGGCGACAAGATTGGTCTGCTCGGGCGGAACGGTGCCGGCAAGACGACGCTAATGAAGTTGATCGCCGGTTCGGTGGCGCCTGACGGGGGCGAGCGCTGGTTGCGCCCCGGGGTCAAGGTCGCCTGGCTGGAACAGTCGCTGCCGGAGGGGACAGACCAGACCGTGTATGACATGGTTGCCGGCGGACTGGCCGAGGTCGGAGCGTTGCTCGCCCAGTACCATCACCTTACCGCCGATTACGCCGATACTGACATGCAGCAACTGGAACGCGTGCAGAACCAGCTTGAGGCGCTGCATGGCTGGACGCTGAGTCAAAAGGTAGACACCGTCATCTCGCAGCTGCAATTACCCGCCGACCAGTTGATGTCTGCGCTCTCCGGCGGTTGGCGCAAGCGGGTGGCTTTGGCCCGGGCACTGGTCACCGAACCGGAGTTCCTGCTGCTTGATGAGCCAACCAATCATCTCGATATTCCCGCCATTGAATGGCTGGAGAAACAGCTCCAGGAGTATCGTGGCGCTATCCTGCTCGTTACACACGATCGCTCATTTCTGCAAAACATTGCGACCTCGATTGTGGAGCTCGACAGGGGTCACCTGTACCAGTTTGATGGCAGTTTCGAGCGGTTTCTCACGTATCGTGAGCAACAGTTGGCTGCCGAAGAGGCTGCCAATAAATTGTTTGACCGCAAACTGGCTGAGGAAGAAGTGTGGATACGTCAGGGCATCAAGGCCAGACGGACACGCAACGAGGGCCGTGTTCGGGCACTGGAAGCGATGCGGACTGAGCGCAGCCAACGCCGGGTACAGACCGGCAAGGCAAACTTCAAACTGGAGTCCGCTTCGGCCTCCGGCAAGCTGGTTGCGGAATTGATTGACGTTAGCCACCGTTTTGATAACCGCCGCGTCATTAACCGCTTCTCCACGACCATTATGCGCGGTGACCGCATCGGCCTGGTCGGCGCCAACGGCACCGGCAAATCCACCTTGCTCAAAATCCTGCTTGGAGCACTGGAGCCGACCAGTGGCATTGTGAAGCTTGGCACGAAACTGGAGATCGCCTATTTCGACCAATTACGCGCACAGCTCAATCCGGAGATGAACCTCATCGATAATATCTGCGGCGGTCAGGAATACATCGAGATCAATGGCAAACGCAAACACGCCATCACTTACCTGAATGAATTTCTGTTTACCCCCGATCGCATCCGCACGCCGGCGAAGGCGCTGTCGGGCGGAGAGCAGAACCGCGCGATTCTGGCGAAGGTGTTCAGCAAACCTGCGAATGTGCTGGTACTCGACGAACCCACCAATGACCTCGACATTGAAACTCTCGAGTTGTTGGAGGAGTTGCTGATGAGTTTCAATGGCACCGTCTTGCTGGTGAGTCACGACCGCCAGTTCATGGACAATGTCGTTACCAGCATCATGGTATTCGAGGGTGACGGTCACATCGAAGAATTCGTCGGCGGCTACAGCGACTGGGTGCAGCATGGTGGAACGTTGTCCAGCGCCGGCAGCATTGCCGCTGAGCAGACAGATCCACCGGAGCCTGTTGCCGTGGTCGCCCCGGCACCGAAACCCCGCACACCAGCGGCCAAGTCGCGCAAGTTGTCCTATAAAGAGCAGCGCGAGCTGGAGTCCCTGCCAAGGCAGATCGAGGCGCTGGAAGCGGAGCATGCCATGCTCACCTCCACCATATCCGATCCGGAATTCTACAATCGAGATAGCGCCGCGATTCAGTCGACACTCAAACAGTTGGCTGACCTGCAGGAAGCACTCGCGGCTGCTTACCAGCGTTGGGAGTCGCTTGAAGAACTCTGAATTTCTGGAACTGCCAACTCCAGGAGCACTTGGCCACAAGCAAGCCTTAATCACAGGGTCTCTTTAGCGCGGATAGGTCGGCTATCCGCCCGGCCTGCACCCGGCCTCGCTGCTCCGGATCAGCGGCTTTCTTCTCATCCACTAGCGTGCACGTGCGCTATTGGCTGTAACCTTTGGCGTTGCCCTGCGTCTAAAACATAACCGACAGAAAGGGAGCGCGGCCATGACGACGATCAAGTCCTATTGCAGGCACAGTTTCATTGTATTTACCTTTATATTGCCGGTGATTGCCACGGCAGCCACGACGAAAACAATTACGCAGGCGTTTGACGCAGCGGAGTTGGAGCGACTGGAACTCGAGATTTCCGTCGCTGAGCTGGATATCGAAATCGTAGACGGCGATGTCATCGAGCTCGAGGTTCAGCTGGAAGCCGAGCGGCGCTTCTTCGGTCTGCGCTCCGGTTCCGTGGACGATGTGGAATTGGTGACACACCGATCCAATAGCACGCTGTTCCTCGGCATCGAGGACAAAAACGTAGAACAGCACTGGGTAATGCACATACCTCGGAATCTGGCGCTGGCAATCAGCGTAGGGGTAGGCGAGGTGGATATCGATAAGCTGGAGAATGACCTCACACTTGAAGTCGGTGTCGGTGCGGTCCGCGTTGACGTGATTGAGTCAGCCTTCGCCGATATCCAGCTGCAGACCGGCATCGGCGATGCGGTAATACGCGGCCTGAAATACCGCGCCGACAACGAACGCAGCTTCATTAGTGCCGATGCTTACTATGAGGGACAGGGCGAGCATCACATCAGCATCGATCTTGGGGTTGGCGATGCGCTGGTACGCGATCAGCGTGAACGCTTGTGCAAAGATTTAGCGGCTAGCAATCAGGTGCAATGAATCAGCGTCGGCGAGATCG
>JALRBQ010000082.1 GCA_023257655.1 Pseudomonadales bacterium | reverse complement strand
AGCTGGCGAGGGTAAGCCTGGGCAGGGCAATGGGGATGGGGGATGCGACCTTGACCGGCAATCACGAGACCAGGGGAAGCAAGAGGATCGAAGACGTGGACCGAATCAGTCGCTCGCGCGTTGCGCGGCTCGCAGACGTTCCATATCGACAGCCCCGTTCATCCAGAACGTAAATGCCTCATAGATGCACTGTTCCCGTGTCATGCCGATCTTCTCAAACGTCTTCGGCTGCGAGGAGGCCGTCATCAGGATGAAGTAACTGGACCACGCGAACTCGTGATTGATCTCGGGTTTGAGATAGGGTGTTAGGCGCTGCTTCATCGCCTCCATGCGGTGGTAAAGCGAGTCTACATACACCTTGTACAGCTGCGGGTACAGCCATTCCTGAAACCACACCAGCCAGGCCAGCCACCCTGCCAGCAGACGCACACTTGCAGGAAGCGCCAGCAGGCGGCGCATCCCCGGACGCCGTGCGGCCCCTCAGGCTTTCTTAAGAAACTCAGACTTCAGTTTCATGGGACCCACCCCGTCGACCTTGCAATCGATGTTGTGGTCACCGTCGACGATGCGGATGTTCTTGACCCGGGTACCAACCTTCACGACAGAGTTCGTGCCACGGATCTTCAGATCCTTGATGACCGTCACCGTGTCGCCGTCAACGAGGTCGTTGCCATTGCTGTCCTTGACGACTCGCACCGTCTCGACACTTGCGTCCACTTCGGTCCGCGACCATTCATGGGCACATTCCGGACACACGAACAAATCGCCGTCCTCATAGGTGAAGGTGGAGTTGCAGTTCTTACAGGGAGGCAAATCGCTCATGGCTATTCCGTCTGGTGGCCCCCGCGGCGCGGCGGACACGTGGGAGTAATTGAATGGCGCGAATTATACGTGTGTGCGATGTGATAGTCTTCTTAACCGGCACCCTGGTTCCAACCTGAACGCGCCGGTCGTGCGTTCATCTTGCCGGCACCATCGCGAAAGCCAGGCCATTACCGGAATGAGACTATGTCGATGCTTTACTTCGCGCATTCGCAGGTGCAGCACATCAGCTGCGCCGTCGGGTTGTGCCTCGCCCTCTCGGCGCAGTTGCAGGCTGCTGAGCTCACGCTACTGACGCTCGAGGGGGACCGGATCGGCATTATCGAAGCACCGGATCCGCAAACTGCCCCCGGTCGATTCCTCGATGCCTACTATGCCCTGCTGCCCGAGTCCGTACGCGACCAGGCGCTGACCTTGCGGGGACAACTCAAGCAACTCATCCCGGATTACAACGTCGCCTACACGGCGGCTGACGCCGCCGAACTGACCCAGGTGAAATCGGATATCGACACCTTGATGGCCGGCATCCACGCCATTCACGCACAGTATTTCACGTCGGAGGTAGAGGCGATGCTGGATACGGCGATCGATGCTGTGCTGGTGCTAGTCGGTCCAAATCCCTGACGCATATCCGGGCACACGAAAAGCGCGCAGCAGAAAATCAGGGAGAGAGTGAGCGAGACAATCGGGAAAGGGAGGGGTGCAGCGGGCGAGTAAACTTTCAGTGTTATTAATAGTAACCCCATTTGCCGAAAAAAAAACAGACTACATTTTTTCTGAGTCCGCCCTTAGAATGCGCGTCCTTTTCACCGAAGGCGGATGAGTATGGCGCATAAACACCCTGTTCGGTCAAAAACTTCCAACCTCGTTTCCACTCTCCTGGAAAACCCGCAACTTCCCGCTTACATCCAACGGCTTGAGGGCAACTCTCTCGCCAAACTGGTGCAGCATCTTGGCAAAGAAGATGCCCAGCCCATTCTGCAGTATGCGACACCGGAGCAAATCACCGATTTGATAGAGATCGATGCCTGGCAAAGCCCTTCACCGGGAGCAGAGGAGACTTTCTCGCCGGAAAAATTCCTGGAGTGGATCGAGCTCTGGAGCGACGCCGGTCCGACGCAGCTCTGCACCCAGCTGCGCAATCTCGGCGCACAGCTGTTCGCCCTCACCCTCGACAAATATGTGGTCGTCGTGGACATCTTCAAAATCGGCGTGTCGGGCTTTGTGGACACCTTTGATCGTTTCGGTGTCATGCCGAAAGACGACGAGCAATGGCCCCTGCTGTTTCAGTTTCTCTGTGAGATCTGGGAAGAGGATCCGGCTTTCCTGGATGAGGCTTTTGGCTATTGCTGTCAGTGCCGCTCACTCGTCGTCGAGAAAACCTATAGCGTGGCCAATGAAAATCTGGCGCCGGATGTCGAGGGTGATCGCGATCGCCATCGTCGTGAACGCGGCTATGTCACCACTTTGAGTGCCAGTGCGTTTCTTTCCCGGCTCAAGGCCTGCTCACTGACAGAGTTACTGCTGGAGTCAACCTACGATCCCGCTACAGCTATGCAGCTCAAGCGCAATAACAATCTGCACGCTTCAGGCCAGCCAGCGACTGCGCACTCTGCTTTCTCCTCTTCCGCTCAAAACGAAATAGAGCGGCACCATCGCGCGCTCGCTGACTTGCTGGACCCCATTCTCACCGAGTTGAATCCCGGCAACAAACTGTTGCTGGAGGGACCAGACCAGCCTCAGCCAACCTATCTCGAACAACAACTGCAGGCGCTGGGTCAGCGCGACAGCGCCGCGTTGGAACACCGATTCCGTGAGGTGGTTTTTCTCGGCAATGTGGTCATGGAAGGCACTTCGCTCAATGGCAAACGGCTGACCGAAAAGCAGGCGACAGACTGCGTCTATCACACCTGTAATCTGGGACTCGAATATTGCGTGAATGTCGAGCCCTGGGATGAAGAGTCTGCACTGGTGCGGGAGCTGCTGGAGCAGGAGCCGGGCCTGATCAGGTGTTTCAACATCGGCTATTTCCTGCTGCAAGCGATTCCCCGCAAGCTCCACGGCGCGCTCAAACGCGCATTGGAGTCCGCGCAATTCCAGCGTCGACTTCGCAAGGAGCCCTGGCTGCAGACGCTGATTCGCGAGGAATTCGCGACGGCGCAGCAGGAGACAGATCCAAACGGGCGTTTTCACAACCTGAACCCCTTGCTCGACAGTCTGCTCTTCCTCTGTGACGCCACAGCGCTCGAGCAATTACGTCTGCTCGCGGACAGTCTGCCGCGCTTCCCGACCTCACTTGCGGCACAGGGCGCTGCCCCGATTCACGTCAGCAAGGAGTGGCGCTTTTTTGCCACCCCCGGCGATCTGCAAGCGGCGCACACATTCCTTGCCGTGTTGGAATCCCGTCTCTGGTAAGGCGAAAGATAATAGTTTGCCAATTGGAAAACTATTGACTAGAATCCGCGGCATGAATTCGCAATCCCCAGTCCTCAATGCCGCGTTTCACGCACTCTCGGACCCGACCCGCCGCGCCGTCATTCAACAGCTGCTGGCGGGACCGGCGCCGGTGAAGACGCTCGCCGAGCCCTTCGCGATCGGCCTGCCGAGTTTCATGAAACACCTGCGGGTGCTCGAGGATTGCGGTCTCATCATGTCGAGGAAATCCGGGCGTGTGCGCACCTGTAGACTGCGACCAGAGCGGCTTGCCGCGGCGGAATCCTGGCTAACTGAACAATTGGCTGTGTGGGAGCGGCGCGCCGACAGACTCACCGCGTACGCCGAATCCCTGACTCAACACGAGGTAGCAGAATGAGTTTTAACAGTGAACTGGACCTGAAGGTCTCCCGCATCATCAAGGCCCCCCGCGACATCGTGTGGCAGGCCTGGGCCAACCCGGAGCATTTCGTCAAATGGTGGGCACCGGCACCCGTCGTCACGACTTCCCAGGCGCATGAGCTTTTCCCCGGTGGTGCCTTCAACACCACCATGGTGCTTGAAGACGGCACCACGTTCGCTGGCAAGGGATGTTTTCTGGACGTCGAGCAGCAGGCCCGCATCGTATTCACCGATGCCTTGCAGGGAGGCTGGCGCCCGAATAGCGAGCCCTTCTTCACCGCCGTTATCACTCTGGAAGATCATCCTGAAGGCACACGCTATACCGCCGTCGCCATGCATGTCTCCGCGGAGGCTTGCGAGCGACATGCCGCCATGGGTTTCGCCGATGGCTGGGGCACGGCGCTCTCCCAATTGGCTGCACTGGCAGAACAGCTGGCGACTGCATAAGTGCTGTTATTTTGCCGTATCGCCTTTTAGTATCCGGGTTTAGTATCTCGCTCTGAATCACCCGCGTAGCCATTGCGCCGAGCTCACTGATACTGTTGGAGCCCATGAGCAAATCCCTGTTTCAGGAGAACCCGTTCGAGTCACCCTACCAGCCGTTGGCGGCGCGATTGCGCCCGCTTACGTTACAGGAATTCACCGGCCAGCAGCATCTGCTCGCGCCGGGCAAGTCGATCTATGAGGCGATCACCAATCAGCAGCCGCACTCGATGATCCTGTGGGGGCCTCCCGGCGTTGGCAAGACGACGTTGGCGCGGCTGATCGCTGCTGCCTGCGACTGTCACTTCGAATCGCTGTCGGCCGTGCTCGATGGTGTGAAGGAGATTCGCGCGACGATTGATCAGGCCCGCTATCATCAGAGCAACGGGGCGCGCAAGACGATACTCTTTGTTGACGAGGTACATCGCTTTAACAAAGCCCAACAGGATGCATTCCTGCCGCACATCGAAAATGGCAGGGTGTTGTTCATCGGCGCCACCACCGAAAATCCCGCGTTCGAACTGAACAATGCCCTGCTTTCGCGTACCCGCGTCTATTTGTTAAAGGCACTGACACCGGCCGATCTGGAGCAGGTCATCGACAGGGCACTGAGCGATGCCGATCGTGGTCTCGGCAAACTCGCTCTGGAACTAAGCACCACGCAGAGGCAGACACTGGCCCGCACCGCCGATGGCGATGCGCGGCGCGTGTTGAATTATCTGGAAATTCTTAGCGACATGGCCGAATCGGTGGCCGGCAAACGCGTCGTCGCGGACGCGCTCATCGAGCAGGTAGTGGAGCAAGGGTATCGTCGGTTCGACAAGGGTGGCGACAACTTCTACGAACAGATCTCGGCGCTGCACAAGTCCGTACGCGGCTCGTCGCCCGATGCTGCGCTGTACTGGCTGGCCCGCATGCTGGATGGCGGCTGCGACCCGATCTACCTGGCTCGGCGCATTGTCAGGATGGCAATCGAAGATATCGGCATCGCCGATCCCCGCGCGCTGGATCTCTGCCTGAATTGCTGGGACACCTACACTCGACTCGGCAGCCCCGAGGGCGAGCTTGCCCTGGCCGAGGCGGTCGTCTATCTGGCTTGCGCCCCCAAGAGCAACGCGGTGTACACCGCCTTCGCCGCCGCCCAGGCAGCGGTAGCCGAACACGGCAGTCTGGAAGTGCCATTGCACTTGCGAAACGCCAGCACCAGCCTCGCCAAAGAGATGGGCTATGGAGAAGGCTACCGTTATGCCCATGACGAGGCGCAAGGCTTCGCCGCCGGCGAAAACTATCTACCTCGCGAGATCCACGAGGCGCAGTTCTATCATCCGGTCGAGAGTGGACTGGAGATTCGCATCAGGGAAAAGCTGGAGCAATTTCGCCAGCGCAATCTCGCGTCGTCCCAACAGCGCTACCCGAAATAAGAATTTTCAGTTGCGCCCCTGCTTCTGCAGAAAAGCCGGTAGCATTCGTCGCAGTGTATCGTCCTTCACCATATAGTGATGGTAAAGAGCCGCAACTGCGTGAAGCGCAATAAAGAAATACCCCGACTCACCGAGCATCTCATGAACTTCTCCCGCCAGATCGGCCAAAGACTCCGAAGGCGCGGCCAGCGCAGGCATCGGAATGAAGAACCAATTGACCGATTCGCCTTCACCGCTCACCAGTAACCAGCCGAATACCGGTGTAACCAGCATCAGAACGTAGAGATAGATCTTCACTGCAGCCGATACGCGCAGCTGCCATACTGGAGGGGGCGGGGAAATAGGCGGAGTACGCAATCGCAGATTCACAGCCAGGCGGATCAATGCCAATGCGAGCACGGTGAAACCGAAATAGATATGCCAGTCTTCCATGGCTCCGCGCCAGGGATTGCCCCTCGGAATTGCCTCATGCAGCGAGATGCTCGCATAGATGGCTATCATCAGGAGCAGCGTTATCCAGTGCATAGCAACCGATATTGGCTCGTAACGTCGAATCAGATTCAGGTCATTCATGGCAATGTCCGTCAGGGTTAAGACTCTGTTGCAAGTAGATTTTCTTCTCGCGTGAGCACGAAAGCTCACACACTTCCGGGGAAGTAAACGCAATTTAGATTAAGACACTATTAAGAAACTACTAAGAAACTATTAAGAGTCAATTAAGAGTCCATTAAGAGACCAATATGCATTCAGAATTAGAGAGTCCTGCAGCAGAGTGCTAAAAGCCCTCTTGCAAGACCTCATCTAAGACCTCAGTAAGACCTATCATATGACCTCTCATATAACCAGCTGGACACAATAAAGAATGTCAGTAAGTTCGCAATGACTGTATAGGCACTGACGATCTCCTCGCAAGTCCCACTCCGAGGCTATCGCGAAAACAGTCTCGAAAATTGTCTCGAAAGCTGCGCTGGATCAAGCTTTTCGACGCGGTTTGTTTACCAGAACTCGCATCGTCACCCGCACCTTACCAGACACCGGGCAAGAGCCTGGATGTGTTCGTGCAATAGTCACTGTGTGCACTGCCGAAATGTTCGAGCAAGACGGTTTCCTCCACAACAATCCGGAATCGGAACACCAGAAAAATCGGCATGGAAATCGCGAACGTGCTGAGGGGATTGGCAAAGGCCACACCTAGACCGAAGAAAGAGATCAGGGCTCCGCTGTACGAAGGGTGTCGGATGAAGCGATACAGACCCGTCTGGATAAGCTCGTGATCTTTGCTCAGGGCGACGTTCACCGTGAAAAAGTGTTTGAGTTGGTAGATCGCAGTCCACCGTACTGCCATGCCAAACACAATCAGCCCGATGCCCAGTTAATAAAAGAAGGCTGACGCTGTCGGGAGCGCGCCAATGCCATTCACACCGAGAAAAATGCCCGTGCCATTCCCCAGCGCAATGACAAACCAGATGTAGCGCAATAAGGAGCGATCGGCATCACGCGCCTCGGCCGAGGCGCGCTTGCTGAGTAATAGCGCCAGCTCTGAACCGAACCAGAGAATGACCGCGAGGATGAGCAGGTTGTTCATGCCGGCTGTCAGCAGGCTGAATCAGCCACCGTTCGTCGAGTCTACTTGCGCGTGGCCGTGGCCGGAATATCACCCATTGGAGAGGCGAGCGTTCCGCTCAGCTTGTCTTCGGCGAGTTTGAGGGCAATTGCCACCACACCGCCCTGCTGGTCGTCGGCCTCAAACTTGAGCGTGTCGCCATCAAACTGCACCTTCGAAACCGGGTTCACACCGAATTCCGGCGCACCTATCGTGCCGGACAGGCCATCGGCAGATTCCTTGATGACGAGGTCCAACACAAACTGCTGGCCCTGCAGGTCGAGCGCCATGCTCCAGGTGCCGACGATGGCGGCATTGTCGGCGGCCAGCGCAGAAGTACCACACAGGAACAAGGTGATGGCGGCCAGGGTTGATCGCAGAGCTTTTTGCATGAGGTATTCTCCGAATGGGGTGAAGGTGTCTTGTGTTCTACAGAAGCTGCAGGTCGGCGACAAGCCGGGACACGGTGAACGACAGAGTTTTCGTCATGAACATCATCGCGTACAGGCGACAGCCTGTCGTGCCCGCATAACAACAAAGCCTGCCAAGATTATTGCGATTCCGCCAAAAGTCAATATACTTTAGCAGCTAAACTAGTTTGCCCCCTGCCTACGCCCAGGAAGTGCCATGCCTTCGGAAACCTTTTCTCGCTCGGAGACGCTGCTGGCGGCGACCCGGCGCTTCACTCGCGCCGGCCTCTCCAGCAGCACCGCCATCAACAGTGGCGACATCGGACGCGCGGAGTGGCACCTGATGTGGCTGTTGAACCACTGGCCAGACCCGACGGGAGCCCAACCCTCTGCGCTGGCGAAACGCCTGCAGGTAACTGCAGGCAGTGTCGCCCAAAAACTGCGCAATCTGGAAGCGAAGTCACTAATCGTGCGCAAACAGGACAAACAGGACGGACGTGTCGTGCTGGTGAAGCTGACGGCCCGCGGCCAGAAGCGCCTGGCACAGGTGCGCGATGAATACCTCGCGCACTTTGAACAACTGATTACCCATCTCGGCGACGCGGAGGCGGACAGGCTGATTCAGCTGCTGCAGAGCGCTGCTGATTTTCTGGAAAACCCGGAGAACGCTTTATGCTAAAACTGTTCCGCTTTCTGCATCCCTGGCGGGGGTCGATCGCCTTTCTGATTGCCCTCGTGTTCGTGCAGGTAATTTCTGATCTGTACCTGCCAACCCTGATGGCTGACATTATCGACAAGGGCGTCATGCTGGGCGATACCGACTACATCCTGCGCATCGGTGGCATCATGTTACTGATCACCCTGTTCAGCATCAGCTGTGCCGTGGTTGCAAGCTCGCTCTCCTCGACCATTGCTGCCGGCTTCGGTCAGGACGTGCGGGCGGCAGTTTTCACCAAGGTCTCCGATTTCTCGCTGCACGAGTTTGACCAGTTCGGCGCCTCGACATTGATAACCCGCGCTACCAACGACATCACCCAAGTGCAGATGATCACGATCGTCATCGCCCGCATGTTGCTGATGGCACCGATCATGGCGATCGGTGGTCTCATCATGGCGTACTCCAAAGACGCGGAGCTGACCTGGGTGCTGGCTGTTGCCGTGCCGGCATTGGTAGCACTCGTGCTGTTCATCGCCCGCAAGGCGATTCCGCTGTACTCGTCCATTCAGATCAAGATTGACCGGCTCAACACTACGTTGCGTGAGGCACTGAGTGGCGTGCGCGTGATTCGCGCTTTCAACCGGGTGGATCATGAGAAACAGCGCTTCCAATCTGCCAGCAACGAACTCGCCGACACCTACATCAACGTCAACCACCTGATGGCGTTCATGATGCCAGGGCTGATGCTGGTAATGAACCTGACGACCCTCGCGGTATTGTGGTTCGGCTTCAAGCGAATTGAGGTCGGCACTCTGCAACTCGGTAGTCTGATCGCGTTCACCCAGTACGCCATGCAGATCCTCTTCGCCTTCATCATGATGTCGATGATGTTCAACATCTTGCCGAGAGCACAAGCCGCCGCTGTCCGCATTGACGAGGTGCTGCACGTTGAGCCGGGCATTCGCGATCCGGAACAACCGCAAGTATCCACCGCGCCGGCAACAATCGAATTCAAGTCCGTGAACTTTCGCTACCCTGGCGCCGAGGCGCTGGCGCTCAAGAACATCAGCTTTCGCGCCGAGCCCGGCAAGGTGACCGCCATCATCGGTTCCACTGGCGCCGGCAAGTCCACCCTCATTCGCATGATCCCGCGCTTCTATGATATGGAGAGCGGGACGATCGAGGTGGGCGGTGTCGACACGCGGCAGTATGCACAGAATGCCCTGCGCCAACGCATCGGCTATGTGCCACAACAGGTAACCCTGTTCAGTGGCACCGTACGGCATAACCTGCAGATAGCCAACCCCGAGGCCAGCGATACGGAGATAGAACGCGCCGCCAGCATTGCCCAGGCAATGCCTTTTATCCAGGAACTGGAAGGCAACTGGGAGTACACCCTGCAGCAAGGCGGTCGCAACCTGTCCGGAGGGCAGAAACAACGACTCGCGATTGCCCGCGCCCTCGCCCGCGACGCCGAGATCTACCTGTTCGATGACAGTTTCTCAGCGCTGGATTTCACCACCGATTCCCGCTTGCGCGCCGCGCTGAAGCGCGAGGTCAAGGGTGCCACCGTCATCATCGTCGCACAGCGCGTCGGCACGGTAATGGACGCCGACCAGATTCTGGTGATGGACGAAGGTGAGATCGTCGGGCGCGGTACTCACGCCGAGTTGCTCCAGAGCTGCCCCACTTACCAGGAAATTGTCGATTCCCAACTGCGTGCGGAGGATGTGGCATGAGTGAAATCAGACGTCAGCAACCCCCTCCCTCCATGATGAACCGCGGTCCGATGGGCACTCTGGGTCAGCCTACGGTCAAGGCGAAAAATTTCGGTCCCACGTTCCGCCGCTTGTTGACCTGGTTCCAGCCGTTCCGCCTGCGCCTGTTCACCGTGCTCGTGCTGGCAATTGCCAGTACCAGCTTCACAATCGCCAGCCCCAAGCTCGTCGGGAACGCCATTGACCTGATTACCACAACACTGATGCAGCGCTTCCGTGGTATTCCTGCCGAGTTCGACTACGCCGCAATCAATCAGGTGCTATTGTGGTTGCTGAGTTTCTATTTGCTGTCATCCGCGTTCATGTTGTGCACGCAATGGATCATGGCAGGTGTCTCCCAACGCACCGTGCAGCGGATGCGCGAAGCCGCCGCGGCCAAGCTGCGACGCCTGCCCCTGTCCTATTACGACAGTCACTCCCACGGCGACATCTTGTCCCGTGTGACGAACGATCTCGACACGATCTCGACGACGCTGCAACAGAGCGCCACCCAGGCGATCACTTCCGTGATCCAGTTGATCGGCTTCATCATCATGATGCTGACGATCAGTCCGGCACTGACGCTGGTTGTTATGGCAACTCTGCCTTTGTATGGGGTTGCGACCGTGCTGCTCGCGAAAAAGTCGCAACCGCACTTTGCCGCCCAGCAGAAACAGCTCGGTTTGTTGTCGGGGCATGTCGAGGAGATGTTTTCCGGACAAGTCGTGGTCAAGGCCTTCGGTCACGAAGCCGCGTCCGTGGAGACCTTCCGCGCAATCAATGCAGAGTATTCCAAAGCCTATCAGCGCGCCAACTTCATTTCCGGCATCATCTTTCCCGCCATGAGTTTCATCTCGAACCTGGGCTATGTGTTGATCTCGGTGATCGGCGGCATGTGGATAACCAGTGGTCGTCTCTCGGTCGGCAGCATCGTTTCCTTTATCCAGTACTCACGCTCATTCACACAGCCAATCCTGCAGACGGCCAACATTGCCAACGTGCTGCAGAGCACGATCGCCTGTGCCGAACGTGTCTTCGAGGTGTTGGATGAGAAAGAAGAAGCCGATCCGGTACTCGAGCGCTTCACGCCTGTGCCGCACGCCGAATCCGAATTACGCGGCGCGGTACAACTCAACCACATTTCGTTCCGCTACAAGCCGGAGCAGCCACTGATCGAGGATCTGTCACTCGACGTGAAGCCGCGCCACATCATCGCCATCGTCGGCCCAACCGGAGCGGGCAAGACCACACTCGTGAATCTGCTGATGCGATTCTATGAACTCGATGGCGGCGACTTCTCCATCGATGGCAAACACGTGCAGTCGCTTTCGCGTTCCGAATTACGCAGCCGCTTCGGAATGGTGTTGCAGGACACCTGGCTGTTTGGTGGCACGATCTACGACAACATCGCCTTCGGTCGGCCCGATGCAAAGCCTGAGGAAGTTATCGCCGCGGCGACGGCGGCCCATGCCGATCACTTCGTGCGCACCCTGCCCGACGGCTATGACACGGTGCTCAATGAAGAGTTCAGCAATATCTCCCAGGGCCAGAAGCAATTGCTGACAATCGCGCGGGCGATTCTCGCGAATCCGGATATCCTGATTCTCGATGAGGCCACCTCCAATGTGGATACGCGCACCGAGATGCAGATTCAGCAGGCGATGAAGAAACTGATGAAGAATCGCACGAGTTTCGTCATCGCCCACCGCCTGTCGACGATTCAGGATGCGGAGAAGATCCTGGTGATGGACAAGGGCAGGATTGTCGAACAGGGTAGCCATGCCGAATTAATGGCAGCTCAAGGTTTCTACTATTCATTGTTCCTGTCGCAGTTTTCCGAACCGGAACTGGCGATGGTCAGCTAGAACACGCGTTAGACACGAGGCAGGCCAGACCGCTGTAAGGTGGGAGAACCTGTTCAGAATTTGTAGCTGACACCCACTCGCAAGGTGCGCGGCTCAGTTGCACGACTCATGCGGCAGTTGGTGATGTCGCAGTCGATGTCCTCGGAGCTGAGCCCGGGCGGGTCGAGGCCCTCAGCATAGGCGCCGTAATAATAGACGATGTCCTTGCCGTCATTGTCGAGCAGGTTGATGACTTCGGCATAGACCGTGAATTGCTGCAGATGGTAGGCCCCGCGCAGGCTGACCGTTGTCAGGCTGTCGGCGCGCTGACTGTTGTCGGCGAGCATGGCATAGGGTCCGAGGAAGCGCACACGCAGGCTGCTCTCCCAGTTATCCTTCACGGCCGACACGCCGAATTGTGCCGCGGTTTCCACCGAGCCCTCCACGTGTTCTCCGTCCGGATTGTCGGTGTAGCGCGCCTCGCTGTTCGTATAGACCGCGTCGACTCCGATCCAGTCTACCGGTTGCCAGAATGCCGTCAGCTCATAGCCTTCGCGCTCGGAACCGCCTTTCGGTTCCACGGAATTGGAGTCACCAACAAAGATCAACTCGCTGTCCTGATTCAGCCACCAGTAACTGACAGTGAGTTTAAGGTTGCCGAGGGAGGCGCGCAGACCCGATTCATAACCTTTACCCTTGGATAGTCCCGACACCGGGTCCAGCGAGTTGACGACACCGCGCGCATCGTTCGAGTGAAAGCCCTTGCCCCAGTTCCCGTACAGTTCCAGCGTTTCATTCAACAGAAAGGCGGCACCGAGTTTCGGTGCGAGTTGGGAATCGGAGTCCTGGCCGCCGAAGCTGTTCGCGTTGCGGGCTTTCACATCGAAGTCATAATAGTCACCGCGCAGCCCCGCCGTCAGTCGCAGCCGCTCGGTGGGCGACCACTGCGCCTCACCGTAGACGCCCAGCGAACCTTCGGTGATCTCGTTGTCACTGATGTTCTCGATGAACACGCCCATGTCCTCAGAATCGAGACCGACGTCGCTCACCGAGTCGTAGCGCAGTTCGGTGCCTACCTTGAAGACAAGGTCACCGTGGTCAAACAACGTTTTGTCGGCGCGACCGCCAACCGTCCAGCGGCGGTCGAACTGGTTGATCTGGGCGTCATAGGTGGGATTTGACTCCATGGTCCAGTCGTAATATTGCCCGTAGGCCGAGACTTGCCAGTCGGCGCCGTTTATTTGCGTCGTCGCAATCCAGCGCAGGGTGTTGCCGCCGGCGCTGGAGTCCAGCGAGCAGAATTCGTTGCTGCAGATCGACGTACCGATGGCACGCTCCGGGATCTGCTCCGTCGGGTGCCAATCACCGCTGTACACTGACAGGGTCCCGGACGCACGACCGAAACTGGTGTCCTGCACATACTTGCCCCACAAGGACACGTGCTGAAGGTCTTCCGCATTCTCCCAGGGGCCGGCATAGGATTTCACTTCTCCTATGGTAGTCAGCGTGCCCTTGCCCACCTCGGTGCTGAGGCCGCCGGCAAGTCGCCGCCAGTCGTATTGGCCCAGTTCGCCAGAGAAGAAGGAGCGCTCCAGCTTGTCGATCGTGTTAATGAAAGAAGCTCCGGCCAACGAGAAGTCGCCGAGGTCGGCGTAGTACGGTCCCTTGCGATAGTCGATCTGATCGACCGACTCGGGGAGCAGCCCGTTGACATCAAGATAGCCCTGACCGTGACCGTGGGAGCGAATGTTCCAGGGCATGCCATCGACATAGGCGGTGTAGTCAGTACCGTGGTCGAGATTGAAGCCGCGCAGGAAATACTGGTTCGCCTTACCGCTGCCGGAGTGCTGGACTGCCACCATGCCAGGCATCGCCTCGAGAATCTCGGCTACCTTCAGCATCGGTCGCACCAGCAGGTCGGCCCCGCCGATGGAACCCTGGCTCGCCGATTGTGCGCGTCCCAACAGCTCGGCGTTGCGACCGAACACAACCACCTCTTCAATACCCTTGTCAGATGGCGCCTGGGCCGACACCACGCCGTTGCTGGCGACGAGCGAAATGAAGGTCATGAGTAATTGGGAAAACCGGTGCTGCATGGGTGGTGAAACTCCTGGATGGCGGGGTCTGACATCTCCCCTAAACGGCAGGTAGGGTAACGAACGGGGTCGTGGAAATTAAGTTTGCCTGGGCGCAAAACCGTAAAGGGAACGTAAAAGACTCGCGGCAAAGCCCGGGTGGCGGGTCGCCCGGCAGGGAATTCCAGCGCGAGACATGGACGCCCCGGGAGAACGCGGCAATAATGGGCGCGCCCACAAACCACAGAGTTGTACTCGTATGGCCACGGATAAATTCCGGTACGTCACAGTAACCGCGGTCGTCATCGCCAATATGGTGGGCACCGGTGTCTTCACCAGTCTCGGCTTCCAGCTGCTGGATATCCGTTCCGGTTTCGTCTTGCTGATGCTGTGGGCCGTGGGCGGCCTGGTGGCACTGTGCGGGGCGATGACCTATGCCGAACTCGGTGCCGCTCTGCCCCGATCCGGTGGCGAGTACAATTTCCTCAGCCATATCTATCACCCGGCGGCGGGTTTTGTGTCGGGCTGGGTATCGGCGACCATTGGCTTTGCAGGTCCGGTGGCACTGGCGGCGATGACGTTTGCCGCCTATGCCACAACCGTATTGCCCGGGGAGCAGTCGCCCTGGGTTGAAAAGACGCTCGCCTGCGTGCTGCTGGCGACACTCACCTTTGTGCACGCCACCAATCGGCGTAACAGCGGTGGCATTCAATTGATCTTCACCATCCTCAAGGTGTTCATCATCCTCGCCTTCTGCATCACAGTGACGTTGGCGATCGATGACCCGCAGCCTGTGGCATTTTTACCGGTTGCCGGCGACGGCACGCTGCTGACGAGTGGGGCATTTGCGATTTCACTCATCTATGTCAGCTTCGCGTATACCGGCTGGAATGCCGCCACTTATCTCAGCAGTGAGCTGGAAGATCCGCAGCGGACACTGCCGTGGATTCTGATCAGCGGCACGACGATCGTGATGCTGCTGTATGTTGCACTCAACTTCGCGTTTCTCTATACCGCGCCAATGGAGTCGATGGTAGGCGAGGTCGAGGTTGGCTACATCGCCGCCGAGGCCGCCTTCGGTGATGTCGGAGGCCGCTTCGCCGGGCTCGTGCTCGCTCTGTTGCTGGTGTCCACCGTGAGCGCCATGACAATCGCGGGTCCGCGCGTCATTCAGGTCATTGGTGAAGATTTTCCGGGACTTCGCCTGCTGGGCCGGAAGAACCGCCACGGCATTCCGGCTGTAGCCATTGGCGTGCAGTCTGCGATTGCGTTCGTCTTCATTCTCTCATCGACATTCGAGTCGGTGCTTGTGTTCTCGGGATTCACCCTGGCCCTCAACAGCTTTGCGACCGTATTTGGCATCTTCGTATTGCGCTGGCGACAACCGCAACTCCTGCGCCCCTATCGCACCTTCCTCTATCCATTGCCGCCCATACTCTACCTGGGACTCACCGGCTGGACCCTGTGGTTTGTCCTCGTGTCCCGTCCCGTAGAAGGTTTGTTTGGATTGGCGATCATTGTTGCCGGCCTCGCCTTCTACTTCCTGTCAGCCCGTCTGCAGCGCTAGTCAACTTGCCCGCCAGTCGGCGGCGGACTGCCGGTCGGTAATGATCCAAGCGCCTGCTTCCCGCGTAGACTGGCTATATCAATTTGTAACGCAAGCAGTTTATGTCCCTACTCAGTTCCAGCCCTGCGACGCACCCGCAACGCATTGCCATCATCGGTACCGGTATTTCCGGACTCACCGCCGCCCACCTGCTGCACAAGCAGCACGACGTTACCGTTTACGAGACTAACGACTATATTGGGGGCCATACGCACACAGTCCCCGTCGCCCTGGATGGGCAATCGTTTGAGGTGGATACCGGGTTTATCGTCTGCAACGACCGCAACTACCCGAATTTTCTGGAACTCATGTCACGGCTGCCAGTTACGCTGCAGCCCACCGAGATGAGTTTCAGTGTGCGCAATACCGTCCAGAACCTGGAATACAACGGTCACACGCTCAACACCCTGTTTTCCCAACGACGCAATCTGCTGCGACCGGCTTTCTACCGGCTCGTGACCGACATCCTGCGTTTCAATCGCATCGCGCGGGCGGCCGTGGACGATGCGGCGACGCAGACGATGACGCTCAACGCGTTCGTCGACCAGCATGGCTTCGGCACAGACTTCCGCGCCAATTATCTGCTACCGATGGTGGCCGCAATCTGGTCGTGCAGCACCCAACAGGCCGGCGCCTTTCCATTGGATTTCTTTCTGCGTTTCTTTCTCAACCACGGCCTGCTCGATATTCGCAATCGCCCGCAGTGGTATGTGTTGAAAGGCGGCTCACACAGCTACATTCCCTCGCTCACGGCAGGCTATAGCGATCGAATTCAACTTCAGACACCGGTGCGAGCCGTGACCCGCACCGCCAGCGAAATTCGTGTGCAGCTGGATGGCAGAACCGAATCCTTCGACCAGGTAATCCTGGCATGTCACAGCGACCAGGCGCTGGCACTGCTGCAGAATCCGGAACCCGATGAGACAACGGTTCTCGGTGCAATCGGCTATCAGGAAAACACGGTGACCCTGCACACCGATCCAAGCCTCATGCCTATGCGACCGCGTTCCTGGGCCAGCTGGAATTTCCTGGCTGGGACCACGGGAGAGGAGGCCTTGCCGATCGTCACCTACAGCATGAACATCCTGCAGGGGCTGGTCAGTTCACAGCCATTGCTCGTGTCCCTGAATGCCAGCAATCGCATACGCCAGGATCGGATCTTGCAGGAATTCCGCTACGCGCATCCGGTGTATTCTGCCGCCGCCTTGCAGGCTCAGTCCCGGCGGGATCTTATCTGTGGCAAAGACCGCATCCATTTCTGCGGAGCCTACTGGTATAACGGTTTTCATGAGGATGGCGTGCGCAGCGCTCTCGATGTCTGCGCTCGATTCGGAGCGAGCCTGTAATGCCGACCGACTCCACACCGACAGCGTTCGAGAGCGCCATCTATTCCGGTATCGTTCGCCATCGGCGTTTCGCACCGACTCAACATCAATTCGACTATTCGCTGTCGATGCTGCTGCTGAAAATCAGTGAGATTCCTCGCGTGCTCGACTCATTCTGGCCACTCGGTAGTGGTCGCCTGAGCTGGCTGCGTTTTCGGCGCGAAGACTACCTCGGCGCATCCGGTGTCGATCTTGAAACTGCTGTGAAAGACAAGATCGCCGAGCTGACGTCACTGCCGCGATCGGGCCTCACGGGCGATGTGTTCATGCTCGCCCAGCTACGCTGTCTGGGTTTCTATTTTAGTCCCCTCAATTTGTATTATCTGCGACAGGGAGGTGAATTTCGTTATCTGCTCGCGGAGGTCAGCAACACACCCTGGAACGAGCGACATTATTACGTCCTCGATCTGCAAGACATCAAACCGCATGCGAAGGCGTTCCATGTATCGCCCTTCAATCCCATGCAACAGCAGTATCACTGGCGCGTAATCCCTCCCTCGCCCGTTGCCGCGCCACTGCTCGTGCACATCGAGGCGCACCCGCAGGACGCGGCGGGCCATCGGGTCTTCGACGCTTCGCTGATGTTGCAACGTCACCCACTAAACCAAACCGAATTACGACGCGTACTATTGAAGTCGCCCATGCAGACACTTGGAATCGCGTTGGGTATCTACTGGCAGGCGCTGCGTCTGTTTCTCAAACGCACCCCGCTTTATGCACACCCGCGCAAGCAAGCGACGGCAAATCGGCTTCCGCAGACTCCTGCTGCCGCCAAGCCAGAACAATAATTAGAAAATCAAAGAGACGAAGACATCATGACAGACAAACAAATGACCCTGAGTATTGCCACGCGCGGCGAAACCAGCCAACCCTTGACTCGCGCAGCCCTGTTACTGCGCCGTCTGCTCATCGGTGTATTGAGCCAGGCCAAAGAAGGTCATTTCCTGCTCAAGGAAAATGGTCGTGTCATCGCCGAAGTCGGCGACCGGCATGACAGCCTGCGTGCCGAAGTCGACATCCTGGATCTGCGCACCTACACTCGAGCCCTGCTGGGGGGTAATGCAGCCGCGGGCGAGGCTTTCGTTGATGGCTGGTGGACCTCTCCCGACATTACCGCGGTGACTCGCTTCTTCGCGCGCAACCTGGCGATGATGGATCACTGGGACAGCCGTTTCGGCTGGATGCTCAAGCCCCTGCGCTGGTGGCGACTGTTGGCGCGGGCGAACACCCAGCAACAAGCCAAGCGCAACATTCTCGCGCACTACGATCTTGGCAACGACCTGTATAAGCTGTTCCTGGATGAGCGTCTGCAATACTCTTCGGCGCTGTATCGCGACGCGGACAGCGATCTAAACCAGGCCCAGGTCGACAAGCTGACCCGCCTGTGCGACAGCCTGCAACTCGGCCCGGAAGATCACTTGCTGGAAGTCGGTACTGGTTGGGGTGGGCTGGCGATCTTTGCGGCCAGAAATTACGGTTGCCGGGTCACCACGACGACAATTTCCGATGCCCAGTTCGCCCATGCCCGCAACGCCATCGATGCTGCCGGCCTGAGTGATCGCATCGAACTCCTCGACAAGGACTATCGCCTGCTCGAGGGACAATACGACAAGATCGTTTCGGTGGAGATGATCGAAGCAGTTGGCCGTCGCTACCTGCCCGGCTTCTTCGCGAAGATGAACGCCCTGTTAAAGCCCGATGGCCTGTTGATGTTGCAGGCAATCACCATCGCCGATCAGCGCTTTGCCGCCTACAGTCGTGGCGAAGATTTCATCCAGAAGCACATCTTCCCCGGCGGTTTCCTGCCGTCGCTGGCGCTGATGACTGAGCTAGTGTCGTGCAAGACCGAGCTCGTGATTCGTGATGTGTTCGACATGGGACTGGATTATGCCCGCACACTCCAGCACTGGCGCGAGGCTTTCCTTGCAAACCGTGACAAGGTACGAAAGCTCGGCTATGACGAGCGCTTCTGCAATCTGTGGGTGTACTATCTCGGCTACTGCGAAGGCGGTTTCCGCGAACGCCGCATCAGTACCGTGCAACTGCTAGCCAGTAAGGCTCCCCATCGAGCGCCGACCCGGCGCGACTGATTCGCTGGCCCGAGCGACGCGAATAGCTCAACTCGGCGCAAATTTAGACTAGAATGGCGCTCTCGCTAACCAGACCCTGAGGTCGCGCCCGTTTTATGTCTGAATCTGCTTCGACGCCGCTGCTTGCCGGTCTGCGCGTCATCGAACTCGCCACCATGGTGTTCGCGCCGTCGGCCTGTGTCATCCTCGCCGAATTCGGTGCCGAGATTATCAAGGTTGAGGAACCTCGCGCTGGCGATCTGAACCGCGGCTATCACAAATTACCGGGCATGCCGGTTTCCGAATTGGCCTATACCTTCGAGGTCGACAACCGCAACAAGAAGAGCGTCGCTCTCGATTTGAAGACGGCGGCCGGACACACCGCCCTGCTTGAGCTGATCCGCGGTGCCGATGTGTTTGTCACGAACCTGCGTCCTCAAGTCCTGGAGCGCCTGCGACTGGATTACGATGCGCTGCAATCGCTGAACTCACGTTTGATATATGCCCATGCCAGCGGGTACGGCGAACAAGGTGCCGAAAGAGAGAAACCCGGTTACGACACGATCTGTTATTGGTCCCGATCTGGCATCGAAGCACACGTATTCCCCTATGAGGGTTGGCTCAGCCAGTTTCCGTTTGGCGCCGGCGACCATCCGAGTGGCATGACCCTGTTCGCGGCTATCATGACTGCACTCTATAGACGCCAGCAGTCCGGCGCGGGCTGCAAGGTATCCTCTTCACTGCTCGCCAACGGTACCTGGGCAAACGCGACGATGTTGCAGGCACAACTCGCCAGGGCACAATTCCAGGACAAGCGGCCGCGCGATAACGCCTGGACCTTCACCACGATCCATTACCGGTCCCGAGATGATCGACTGCTGAAGATGGGCATCGTCAATATTGACAAGGATTGGCGACCCTTCTGTCAGGCGATGGAGCTGACCGAGCTGATTACCGATCCCCGCTTTCTGACACAGCCTGACCGACTCGCCCACATGCAGGAACTGATTGCGATCGTATCCGAACGCTTCCTGACTCGGGAGATGGCCTGGTGGCAGGCTCGCCTGGCGGAATACGACATCCCCCACGCGCTTATGGCGAATTATCCCGAGGCGGCTGACGATCCACAGAAGGCGGCGATAGAAGCGATCGTGCCAATGTTGCATCCCCAACTTGGCCAGATAAGAACTATTAGCAGTCCGTTTCAGTTGAGTGACTATGAGAAGGTGCCAGCGAAGCCGGCACCGGGTCTGGGTCAGCACACGCGCGAAGTGCTGACTGAAATTGGCCTGGACAAGGACACCATCGAGGCGATCGTGAACGCCGCGACCACCGACTAGACGCCGCGCTTGCTGCCGTAGAGTTTCAGGTGCAGGCGGTCGCTAAAGCGAAAGCCATGTTCCAGACAACTCTCTGCCAATCGTTTCTCCTGCTTGCGCAGTGCCGCCGCCGTGATCGCCTGGGGCATCAGAAATATCCGCGAGCGCTGAATGCCGTATTTCTCTACGAGCGCCTCCACTTCTTCCAGATCCTGCGAGTGCTCAATCACGAACTTGAAACTTGCTTTCGCGGATTGGGCAAACCAGGCCAGCGCGTCCGGTTTCAGTCGCTGCCGCGCCGTCATGCCGGCGTTCGAGAGCTTCGGCGAGCACACATAGCTGGCGACGAATGCGTCCAGTGCCTTCGACGGCATGAGCGTCGCATTGGTCTCGATATCAAACTGGTAAGGAGCGTGCTTGCGCAAAGCACCGCACAGACCTATCAATCCCTCCATCTGCGCCAAGGGTTCACCGCCCGTGAGGACAATGTGTTCGCAGTCGAATTGACGAATGAGGGCGACCACGACGGCGGTTGTCGTGCGCGATTGTTCATCGGGCTTGCGGTACTTGCGCCCGTCCTGATGCGAAAATTTAGTCCGTTCCCAATTCCAGGTATAGGGCGTGTCACACCAGCGGCAGGCCAGGTTGCAGCCGCTCAATCGCACGAAGATGCTCGGCCGTCCCGCCGCCGGCCCCTCACCCTGCAGGGAATGGAAGACTTCCGGTTCACCGGGCTTGCTGTTCGCCAACACGATGCGCTCGCGCACACGAGACTCCTGAATGCGTTCAATTAGGCCGGGCATTATTGCCCGTTCACCGCATAAAGTCATCGCCGTGTTGGAACGCCTGACACGTGCTCGTCACCAATTTTTGGGAAGCGTGTTGTTTCAGAATTCCTCGAACGCGAGTTCCGGATTGCCACTGCCGCCCTGAATCTGCTGCTCGCGGTACTGCAGGTACATCTCGCGGACGAACAGGTATTTGTCGCCGCTGATCGCGCCATCCAATGGCAAAAACTGCGCCCGTGTGTCGGTCGTCTCCAGAGCGACAGCCGGGTCTTTCACATTCGTCTCCTCGAGCTGCACCACCGGATTGGCAAAGGTATCGACGCCGCTGCCGAACGCATCTCGCACTGTGCTGGGTCCGATCAGTGGCAACACGACATAGACCCCGGAGCCAACACCCCAGTGCGCCAGAGTGCGGCCGAAGTCCTGGGTTTCCCGTACCAGCCCGAAGGCCGGGTCAGCGACTTCGAAAACGCCCGCCAGTCCCAGCGTGCTGTTGATCGCGAAACGGCCCACGGCATTTACCGCCGCGCCAAAGCGCAGTTGCAGCAGACTGTTCGCCGCGTTGCGCAACTCGCCGAGGTTGCCGAAGAAATTGCGTACTCCGCGCTTCACCGGTTTTGGCGCGATAAAGTCGTAGCTCTGGGCGAGCGGCTTGACCAGCACCGTATCGACTGCACGATTGAACGCAAACGTCACCCGGTTGACCGGTTCCAACGGATCGGTCACTGAGGCGGCATGCGCTGACAGGCTGCTTGCCAGGAACGCGATGAAGGTCAGCAGTAATACCCCCGTTGGCAGTATCGACACCGGACGACTGATTCCAGGGTCGGCGCTAAGCAGCCGCCACACCAGTGGCAGCGACCTGAAGCGGGGAATGAGTGTTTTGTAGAGCGTGTTCATTGTCTTTGTCCTTAATGTCTG
Organism: Pseudomonadales bacterium; assembly: GCA_023257655.1. Lineage (GTDB taxonomy): Bacteria > Pseudomonadota > Gammaproteobacteria > Pseudomonadales > Pseudohongiellaceae > UBA9145. The sequence continues at coordinate 74,535 of JALRBQ010000082.1, read as the reverse complement.
TGGCCAGGCGCGCCTATTCGGCCTGGCTTGCAACTATGGGCGCCAGGGCCTCGTTTATGCGGCCAGCCAGGGCTGGTGTAATCAATCTTCCCAAAACTTCGAGGAATCGCGGCAACTGCACTCCGGAGACGATGTACTGCCAGCGATACGCTTTCAGAAACACGAGTCCGGGAATGATCGGCAGCACGAGCCCGATCACACCCAGCACAACGAGGCCGCCGATCACGACCAGATAGAAAGCCTTGGCGAACCAGCTCACGGGCTGGCGGGAACGGGTCTTTGGCATGGGCGTATCTCCTTGCTCAGATCAAAAGTACAGTCTTGCTGCAGGGCTTGCTCGGGGGCATGTATTAAGGACAAAAGCAGTAACCGTGCCAGTTTTCAACGCCTTGATTTGCAAGACTTTTGTATTCTGCTTTTGCAAAACAGCCGGTCGGAATAGCGTGATTCGCCACCCGTTAGCGAGATCCACACACGCCTCTCACAGAACCTGGAGGACCGCTGGCCGCGGCGAGCGTGTCGTCTATTTCGGAAAATTGCGGCTACAATGAGCGCTCGGCACTCTGTGCGCATTCGACACCTTTCACTTGAAGAGCCCCCTATGACTGTTCGCAAGCCCCTCTCGATCTCCTATGCCGGCCCGAGCCTGTTGGAAACGCCGCTACTCAACAAAGGCTCGGCGTTTTCGGAACGTGAACGCCGTTCCTTCAATCTGATCGGCCTGCTGCCACCGCGCTACGAGAACATCGAGGAACAGGCGGATCGAGCCTATCAGCAGTACCGCAGTTTCGATGAACCGATCAATCGGCACATCTATCTGCGCGTTGTGCAGGACAATAACGAGACGCTGTTTTACCGGCTGCTGAGCGAACACCTGGTGGAAATGCTGCCCATCATCTACACACCGACAGTGGGCGATGCCTGTGAACATTTTTCCGACATCTACCGCAGCGCCCGCGGCATCTTCGTTTCCTATGAGGAACGGGAATTCATGGACGACATCATGCGCAGCGTGTCGAAAGAGAAGGTCAAGGTGATCGTCGTCACCGACGGCGAGCGCGTGTTGGGATTGGGCGACCAGGGCATTGGTGGCATGGGCATCGCGATCGGCAAACTCTCGGTGTATACCGCGTGCGGTGGCATCAGTCCGGCCTACACCCTGCCGGTCATGCTGGATGTCGGCACCAATAACAAAACCCTGCTGGCAGATCCCATATACATGGGCATGCGCCATCCACGTATCACCGGTGATGAATATCATGCCTTCGTCGACCAATTCATCGCCGCGGCTCAGGAACGCTGGCCTGGTGTGCTGATCCAGTTTGAAGATTTTGCGCAACCCAATGCCATGCCGATATTGCAACGTCAGCGCGAGAAAGTGTGTTGTTTCAATGACGACATCCAGGGCACCGCTGCCGTAACACTCGGCTCCTTGCTCGCGGCGTGCCGACGCAAGGGTGAGGACCTGCGCGATCAGCGCATCGTGTTCGTCGGCTCCGGCTCCGCCGGCTGCGGTATCGCCGAACTCATTATCAGCGCCATGATCAGCGAGGGGCTCGATGACAGACAGGCACGCAGCCAGATCTATATGGTCGATCGTTTCGGCCTGCTTGTCGAAGGGGCCGAGGGCTTGAAAGACTTTCAGGAACGCCTGGTGCAATCGAAGTCGGCAATCGCCGACTGGACCCTGACCGAGTCGGGTGAATTTCCGAGCCTGCTCGATGTCGTCGGCAACTGCAACGCCAGTATTCTGATCGGCGTGTCCGGTAAACCCGGTCTGTTTACCGAGCAGGTGATCCGCACCTTGCACACACATTGTCCGCGGCCCATCGTGTTGCCGTTGAGCAATCCTTCACGACAGGTCGAAGTCGAGCCTGCCAGGGTAATCGAGTGGACCGACGGACAGGCGATTGTCGCGACTGGCAGTCCCTTCGCCGATGTCGACTACAAGGGCACGCGCTATGCCATATCTCAATGTAACAACAGTTATGTTTTTCCGGGGATTGGTCTTGGCGTGATCGCGTGCAAGGCAACGCGCGTGAGCGATGCGATGCTGATGATCGCCAGCAGAACCCTGGCAGAGCTGTCGCCAGCGACCGGCAGTCCGTCGGCACCGATCCTGCCGCCACTGACTGAGCTGAACAACATCAGCAAGAAGATCGCCTTCGCCGTGGCTCGCACCGCACAGTCAGAAGGCTATGCCAGGGACACGGCGCCGGAAGAGCTGGAATTGTCGATTGAGAAAAACTTCTGGAAACCGGAATACCGCGAGTACAAGCGCATTGCCATGCGCGCCAGGTAAGCCCGGGCACACAACGGCGCTGATTTCGAGGTCAGCGCCGGCTCTCTCATCGCTCAGCGACCGGATTCCTCGGCCGCCAGCTTCTCTTCCATGCGGGCGCCACGCAGCAGATTGGTCATACCGTAATTGCCTTCGTGACAGGCATACTCATAGATCAGACCATCCACCTTCGCCATCGGAATCATCGCCGTGAATTTGTCGGTGAAGGTAGCAGGATCATCCACCGTAAATTCGTATTCCAGCGTCACCGGGTCGGTGCGCGTGAAACGCTCGGTGAGGAACTTGTCTTTCGAGGTACCGTAATTACCGAAGCTCTGGGTGAGACCGTTGAAGTTGCGCGTCTCCACGACGAGGGTATCGCCATCCCAATAGCCACGTGAACTGCCGGACCACTGACCAATTTCGGGATCGAGTGCATCGCGACCGTCCAGAGGAACGATGCGTGACGTGTGCACCATCTCGGTCATGATCACAACGGTGTCGCGATTCTGGAAGATCTGCACATTGTTGTTATACAGGTTCGGCGTGAACGGCGGTCCGGCATTGAAGCCCACCAGGCAACGTTCTGACAGACCTCGATCTTCCGGCCCATCCTTGCCGATGCCGCCGACGATGAAGCGTACTGGTCGAGTGCCTTCCACATCGGGTCCAAGCCCTCCGGAGATCCGCGGTGCGCCCTCGCGAAGGGGCGGCAAACGTCCGTTCTCGGGATAAGTAATGAGGGAGGTGCGGGTGTCCTTGCTGCTGCCCATTTCCAGCCAGAAGGTGTTGTAGCCATTGGCGCCAGCTTCGTTGAGGGCCTGCAGGCCCGCTTCGGTGCGAGCGGCCAACGCGGCAATGTCCTCTTGTGTGAGATAGGCCTTGTCAGCAAAGGCGGCGGGACGCTCCATCGGAATGTTCGTTGCAAAATTCCAGACACCTTGCAGATCTGGCTGACCGTATTCTGTGCGTGGTGCGCTGTAGTCAGTGGTTTGTGCCTGCAACTGGCTCACGCTCAACAAGGTAGCGAGCACCGCGATTCTCTTCAGCATTCCTGTTCCCTCCCCGAGATAGCCTGATTTTGGCAATGCACTCAAGTATACGCCTCCTGCTTGCCGTGTTAAGCAAAAATCGGGCGTTCGCTCACCGTTTCCTGCCATCCCTCAAATCCGGCCTCAGGTCGACTGCGCCTGTCCCCTCCCGGATTCTGTTGTTACAATCCGCCCCTTTTGACAAACCGGAACCCGCAAGTGGAGATGTTTGCAGTGAAACTTGTTCCTCGCCAATGCCTGTCTGCAATGCGACTCCTCGTCGCCATGCTCGCCGTCCCTGTTGTTTGCCTGTTGCCCCCCAGCGCACTGGCTCAGGTGAGCGCCTCCACCGAGACCATCACGAACACCGCCGTGACGAAGCAGTTCCGTGCCGTGCGCGTGGCGACGCGACCGGTGATCGACGGCGTGATCGACGAGGCGGTCTGGCAACAGGCCGAGGTAGTGACAGATTTTCACCAGACTCGACCCGGCGATGGCACTCCCCCGTCAGAGCGCACCGAGCTTTATGTCATCTATGATGACGATGCGATGTACATTGCAGCGCGCATGTTTGACAGTGAGCCGGAACTGATTGCGGCGCCAACGATTCGCCATGGCCAGGGACTCGGCAATGACGACCGCCTCGTGGTCATCCTCGATCCGTTCAGTACGCGGCGTTCGGGCTACCGGTTCGAGACGAATCTGAACGGCGTGCGCCATGACGCGCTGTACCAGACCACGAGTTCGTTCCAGGCCGACTGGAGCACGATCTGGGATGTGAAGACCAGCATCGACGGCAATAGTTGGGTTGCCGAGATGGAAATTCCCTTCAAGTCGCTGCCCTTCGATCCTGCCTTGGACAGTTGGGGTTTCAATTTCGGACGCGGTATTCGTCGTCGTGGCGAGGAGATGGCCTGGGTATCCCAGAATCGCACCTACAATCCCGGTTTCTCCGGCGTCATCACCAACCTGTCTGGCATGGATCCCGGTGTCGGGCTTGACCTGGTGCCTTCGTTGTCCGTCAATCGTCGCCGCGAATATAGCCCTGGCGACAACGACAGTTCATTAGAACCGTCATTGGATGCCTTCTATCGGTTGACTCCCTCGCTGAATGCCGCGCTAACTCTGAACACGGACTTCTCGGCCACCGAAGTCGACAATCGGCAGGTAAACCTGACTCGATTCAATCTGTTCTTCCCGGAGAAGCGCGACTTCTTCCTCAACGATTCCGACCTGTTCCAGTTCGGTAATATCAGCGGCATGGCCGGTGGCAACTTCGCCGCCAGCGGTGGCAGTCGCGAGAACGCGCGTCCCTATTTCTCGCGCAAGCTCGGACTGAGTCAGTCAGGCGCGCCCGTCGATATCAATTACGGCGGCCGCATCAGTGGCCGCATCGGGCGCTGGAATATCGGCACGTTGGCGATTCATCAGGATGAGTTCGGCGCGGTGGATGCTTCCGACCTGCTCGTTGCCCGCGTCTCGGCCAATGTGCTGGAGGATTCTTCGGTAGGCTTCATCTACACCGATGGTGACCCGGCCTCGAATCGCGACAACAGCGTGCTCGGCACCGACTTCCAGTACGTGGACAACAGTTTTCTCGGCAATCGCATTTTTCAGGCAGATGGCTGGTATCAGGTCTCCGATACTCCCGGCCTGTCTGGCGATGACGCCGCCTTCGGTCTCGGCCTGCGCCTGCCCTCAAGCAGTGGCTTCCGGACGCGTGTCGGTTATAAAGAAGTGCAACGCAACTTCAATCCAGCCATGGGCTATGTCAATCGCTCCAACATCCGCGACATGAGCGGTGATGTGGGTTACACGTGGTTCCTCGACAGCGAGTGGCTGCAATCGGCCTTCACCGGTATCGATGCCCAGCGCATCGAAGTGTTGGACGGCGGCCTGCAGAGTGAGCGTGTCGTGTATCGGTTGCTGGAACTGGACACCACGGCCAACGACCATCTGGGCTTCTCGTTCAATACCAACCGCGAAGTCGTCGAACGGCCCTTTAACATTTATTCCGAACCCGGACGCCAGGTCGTGATCCAACCCGGCGACTATGAGTTCAACGAGGCTGGCGTCTACTTCGGCACGGGAGGACAGCGACAGTTCTCCACCAACATCGACTACGTGCAGGGAGACTTCTACAACGGCAAGCGCACCAACATCACCACTGGAGTGTCCTGGAACCAGTCCCGCTACTTCACCATGACGGCTCGCCTGGACTGGAACGACATCGAGCTGCCGCAAGGTGACTTCATCACGCGACTCACCAGTCTCTCGACCCAGGTTGCGTTTTCGCCGACGCTCTACTGGATCAATCTTCTGCAGTACGACAACCTGTCTGAGGAACTCGGGATCAACACTCGCTTGCAATGGATTCCCCGCGCTGGCCAGGAGGGCTTTATCGTGTTGAATTACAACATGCAGGATAAGGACAAAGACAATAGCTTCGAGTCGGCCTATTCTGACCTGAGTATCAAGTTCCGCTACACCTTCCGCTTCTAGCTGAATGCGACGAAACGCGCGAATCTCTCTGTCTCCTCTTACCCGGATCAGAGAATAGCTGTTATAAGGATCCGCCGTTCTGTTGGTGCGCACGCACGCGAATTGGCACGTGAATGGGCGTGCAACTTGCAACGCATCCCGCACCAACAATCCGTCTGAGGAAGGAGTGCCTTATGAACGTAGCACAGATCCAGCTGGAGCAATCGCGCTTTGCGCAAGTCGAGCCCATCGCCGATGTAGCAGCAAGACTCTTCTATGACAAACTGATCGAGATCGATCCCCCGGCCAAACCGCTCTTTACCTCTGACATTACCGAGCAGGGCAAGAAGCTCATGAAGCTGCTCGGTATTGCGGTACGCGGTCTCAGCAACCTCGACGCTCTGCTGCCGGCGGTACAGGCGCTCGGCATGCGGCACGTCGGCTATGGTGTGCTGGACGCGCACAGTGCCACCGTGGGCGCCGCCCCGTTTGTGGACGCTGGAACAGGGTCTCGATGACGCTTTTACAGGCGACGTCAAGGCGGCCTGGACCGAGACTTACAGCACTCTGGCCTCGGTCATGCAAGCGGCGGCAGAAACATGACATCTGACCAAACTAACAACTCTGGCGGCAATCCGTTGCCGGCTGTGATTTGATTCAAACCCTGCCCCGGCGGGGACAGATGGCATGTACATTGCTATATTTACCCCTGTCTCGGCGCTTCGCCTTCATTCGTGATCCCGACAGGAGTCTATTGTGTCCTCTTCACCACACCGCTTCGCCTCTGCACTCGCTGCCCTCACCTGCTTCAGTTTGACCTCCGTTTTCGCGCAGAGCCCGTCTTCTCTGGAGGACGAGGCTGTTGTCTGGCTCCAGGAACTGATTCGCATCGATACGATCAATCCTCCAGGCAATGAACAGCGGGCCGTCGAGTTCTATGCAAAGATTTTTGAAGCCGAAGGCATCGCCTACGAAACCGCCGAAAGCGCACCAGGTCGGGGCAATATCTGGGCCCGGCTGGAAGGCGGTGACGAACCGGCGCTGATACTGTTGCAACACACTGACGTGGTGCCGGCAGAAAAGCAGTTCTGGACCATCGACCCACTGTCGGGCGACATTCGCGACGGCATGATCCTCGGCCGTGGTGCCCGCGACATGAAGGGACTCGGCATCCTGGAACTCGCCACCTTTCTGAGCCTGCATCGCTCCGGGGCGCCTCTCAACCGCGATGTGATCTTTTTGGCCACCGCCGATGAAGAGGCCGGCGGCTTCTACGGCGTCGGCTGGCTGATCGAGAATCACCCGGAAATTTTCGAAGGCGTCGGCTTCCTCCTGAATGAGGGTGGCGGCGGCAGCAGCGAGAACAATGAGATCGTGTTTGGCGTGGAAGTGACCCAGAAGGTCCCCGTATGGCTGCGCCTTAACGCCGTCGACATTCCTGGCCATGGCTCTTCCCCTCGTCCCCAGAGCTCAGTGACCCGCATCGTCAGCGCGCTGAATACGATGCTGGAGAATCCCTTCCCGCCACGCATCATCGGTCCGGTCGCCAACTATTTCTCGGCGCTCTCGGCGGACATGGATGACGAGTGGGGACCGGCGTTCGCGAATATCGACGAGGCCATCAAGGACCCCGCCTTCGTGGCGAAGCTGCACGAGGAACGCCCCGGCTTCAATTCCCTGATTCGTGACACCTGTTCCATGACCCGCCTCAGCGGATCCACCAAGATTAACGTCATTCCACCGGAAGCCTGGGCCGAACTGGACTGCCGCATCCTGCCCGACAAGCCGGCGGAGGTGTTCATTGAAGAGTTGAAGACGCTGATTGCCGACAGCGGTGTCGAAGTCGAGACGATCATGGCGTTTACACCAGCGATCTCGGAAACCAATACGCGACTGTTCCGTTCCATTGAGAACGTGACAGGCGAGTTGCATCCGGGTTCGCGCGTACTGTCTTCAGTCAGCACCGGCTTCACCGATAGCCACTTCACCCGTGACCTCGGTATCGTGAGTTATGGTTTCAATCCTCTCATCACCGAGACCGGCGAACCTACAGGCGTACACGGCAATGATGAACAGGTGCCCGAGTCGCGCTTCCGCCGGGCAGTCGGCGACTATTACGCGGTGGTGCGCAACGTCGTCATCGACTAAGCCTGACTCTGATCGGCATCGCCCGGCCTGGGCGATGCCAACCGGCGAACCTGCCTGAAAATAGCGTGGAAATCATCGGCGAAACACCGTAGCATCTTCGGGAGCTCCGGAGAGGTGCTCTCTGGAAGTGCTTTACAGAGGTGCTTTGCGATGCCCGCAAGTCCCAATAAAAAGAATATCAGACAACTGATTATCACCCTGTTCCTGCTGTCATTGGGCAGCCTCAGCCACGCGGCCGAAACTGCGGCCTGCGCGACCTTGGCCTCTCTGCAGATACCCTCCGGATCAATCACCAGCGCCGAAATCATCAGTGCCGGGGCGTTTGCGCCTCCCGGTAGCGGCCCGGCCGGAGAAGGCCCGAACCGGCTGTACCTGCCCTTGCCCGAGTTCTGCAAGGTGGCACTCACCCTGCGTCCCAGCGACGATTCCGACATTCGAATGGAAGTCTGGCTGCCAACGGCAAACTGGAATGGCAAATACCTGGCCGTCGGCAATGCCGCCTTCACCGGCAATATCCGCTACCCCTCGATGGTCGCGCCCCTGCTCGGTGGCTATGCCACCAGTTCCACTGACACCGGCCACGAGGGCAATACCGCCAGCTTCGGTCTTGGCCATCCCGAGAAAGTGATCGACTTCGGCTGGCGCGCCGTGCATGAAATGGCGGAAGTCTCGAAGTGGGTCATTGCCGCCTATTACGCCCGCGGGCCGGAGTATTCCTATTTCAACGGCTGTTCCGCTGGTGGACGCCAGGCCATGAAGGAAGCCCAACGCTTCCCCGACGACTTCGATGGCATCATCGCCGGCGCCCCTGGTCTGGACTGGACCGGTCGCGCGGTATCCGCCCTGCGCATCGAAAAATACCTGACCGGCAATCCTCAGGCCATGCTGCTGGAACCGCAGCGCGAGCTGCTGCATGCCGGTGCCCTGCTGGCCTGTGATGCGAATGACGGCGTCACAGATGGGGTCATCGAAAATCCGCTGCAATGTCGCTTCGATCCTGCCGACCTGCAATGCCGCGGAGATGCGACCGCAGACTGCCTGTCTCCGGCTCAGGTCAAGACCGCACAACTAATCTACGCATCACCCGCCAATCCCGCCACCGGTCGCGCCATCACCGGTCTCTTGCCCGGCAGCGAGCCGGGCTGGACCGATCTCGGCTGGACCGCCTCCGCGCGCGACACCGGCGATAACCAGCTCAAATATCTGGTTTATGGCGATACCGACTGGACCTTGGAGCAGTTTGATTTCGACATCGACAGCGCCAAGGCCGAGCTGACCGACGCCGACACGCTCAATGCGCTCGACCCGGACCTGCGTGCATTCATCGCCGGCGGTGGCAAGCTGATTCAGTATCATGGCTGGGTCGATCCTCAGATCTCCCCTGCTAACTCCTCCCAGTACTACGAGCGAGTCGTTGACCTGTTCGGCAGCCGCGAGGCAATCCACGACAACTATCGCCTGTTCATGGTCCCGGGCATGGGACACTGCGGAGGCGGACCGGGTCCTAACAGTTTTGACACGGTATCGGCGCTGGAAGCCTGGGTTGAGAGTGGCATCGCCCCTGACAGCATCGAGGCCGCGCATCAGACTCAGGGTGTCACCGATCGCACCCGACCGTTATGCCCCTATCCCGAGGTCGCCGTCTATAACGGCGCTGGCAGCACCGACGACGCGTACAATTTTTCCTGTCGTTCCCCCTAGTCCTTACTATCGCTGTGGTGCACGTGCGCTAACGAGTCTGCCGCGCTGGCAGCATGCATAGCCCACGGCGGCACCCCCTGGTTACTCGACTCCTGAGTAACTCCGTCATTTGCGGCATCCACCTCACCCGACACGAAGATCTGGCACCATGAGCAACAACAATCTCGATCACTCCTCTACCAATGATTCGCTGTTTGCCGCAAAGCGGCTGGAGAAGTTTCGCGCGCTCGTCAAGCATGCGAATACGAAGTCACCCTACTACCGACAACTCATTGCCGACCGCGGCATCGATCCACAGACCTGTGTGCCGAAAGATTTTCCCGTGCTCACCAAATCGCTGCTGATGGCCAACTTCGATGCCATTGTGACGAACCCGAAGATCACGAAGCAGATCATCGCGGATTTTCTGACGCGTTCCACTGATCCGAAGGAAAGGTTATTCAATCGCTACACGGTACTCCACACTTCGGGCACTTCAGGTGAAGTCGGCTATTTCCTCACCGACTGGCGCGATGCCTTGCGCACGTCCGGCAGTTTTTCCGGTTATCGCAAGGGTCGGCAACCCGATGGACACCGCTCTCCCTATCGAGATTTCCGCCGACCGCGCATGGCGTTCTATGGTGCCACCGGTGGTCACTATGCCGGCGTCACGATGATGGCGCGCATGCAACGTGGCATCGCCCGGTTGCTGGTGAATGCGGAATCATTCGAGATCAATTCCCCGTTGGCCAGTGTGGTTACCCAACTCAATGCGTTCCAGCCAGATATCCTGTTCGGTTATACCACCGGGCTGAAGATCCTCGCGGAGCAGCAGCGCGCGGGCAGCCTGCATATTCGGCCCCGCCGGCTACTCGCCTCCGGAGAGACCGTGACGAAAGACGATATCGAGTACCTGTCTGCAGCCTTTGGCGACATTCCGGTGCTCAGCCTCTACGCCTGCACCGAACACATGATGATGGGCCATTCCAATCCTGATAACGAGACGATGACACTGAATGATACAAATCTGATCTTTGAATTCTTCGAGGACCATTCCCTCGTCACCAACCTGTTCAACTACACAATGCCACTGATTCGCTATCGCATGTCGGACATCCTGAAGCCGATCAGCGCACCGGGAGAGCATCCAATCATCGTCGAGAACCTGGTGGGCCGCAGCGAACAGATGCCCAGCTTCAAGGCGGCAGATGGTTCCAGTGACTTCATCAGTCCACATACGATCAACGAGGTCTTCGTGAAAGGTGTCGTCCGGTTTCAGATGCAGGTGACCTCGGACACTTCATTCCGGTTTCCCGTGTGCGTCGAAACCGGTCTGTCACCGGAGCAACGATCGCAGGTCGTGGCCGGGGTCACGGCACGCCTGACCGAGATTCTCGAGCAGAAAGGCCTCGGCAATGTCTGCTTCGAGGTGCCCATCGTGGAGGACATTCCCGTCAACCCCATCACCCGCAAATTCCAATTGATCGTTAATGCGCGGCCGGCGAGCATTTCTCCAGTTTGAACTCTCCAGTTTGAACTCTCCAGCTTGAGTGACGGGTGACTGTGCATCTGGCGCGACGTACTCCTGCAAGGACCGAAGGGAGTCGCAGGTGAATCACGGATTGCTGTTTACAGCGCACTGACGCTGGCGTATAAATTACGCATCTGTTTCTGCAGGTGCGACTGAAATCCGCCATGACACCACAAAATAACACTGCCTCACCGGCGCTGTTCAACCCCACCCGCCGGGTTCGCACCCGTTGGGTTTGGCTGCTCGTGGTGCTGCTCGGCGCTTCCCAACTGCTGTTCATTCCGCATGAATACACCCATCCTGTACTGGGGTCGGACGGCGCCTGCAAGATCTGTCTGCTGAGCAGCTCGGTAACTCCACCACCGGCCCGTCTGGCGCCTGCGCCACCGACCCTGTTCCCGGTCACACTCGTCGAATTGATCTCTGGCCCGGCACTGCAATCGGCGATTGCCGGCAACACTCACCCCCGCGCCCCACCCACCTACTCCTGATACACCTTTAGAAGATATCCCGCGCCAGGTGCGTGGGGTTTCCGGGTATTCCCCCTATGGGGAAGCATGGATTTATCAGGAGCAATACGCATGCGTGCAAGAAAATTTGTGGCAATTCTGGCCTGTTCCGGATTGTCGTTGTGGTCAGCGCAGGTGGCGGTGGCCCAGCAGGACGACTCGGCATCCGCCGCTGAGCTCCGCGCCGAACTCGAACAATTGAAGCTGGATTACGAACAACGACTGGCGCGACTCGAAGCCCGACTCGCCGCCATGGAATCCGCTCCAGCCGCTCCCGCGCCCGCAACCGGCGGCAGCGCCTTATCGGACAAGGCCTTTAATCCCGCCATCAGTCTCATCCTCGATGGCAAATATGGACACTTTTCCAATGCAGAGGGACTGCGGGACCTCCCCGGCTTCCAGCTCGGTGGCGAATCCGGCAGCTTCAACAACGGCCTGATTCTCGGTGAGAGCGAACTCAATCTGCAGGCAAATGTCGATGACAAGTTCTTTGCTGCGGCCACCATCGCATTCGAGTCCGATGGCGATGAGAGTGGCGCGGCCGTGGAAGAGGCCTACTTGCAGACACTTGCCCTTCCCGACGGCTTTGCGATCAAGGCCGGCCGCTTCTACTCTGGCATCGGCTATCTCAATGGCATCCATTCCCACGGCACCGGTTTCGCCGATGACCCGCTGCCCTATCGCGCCTTCTTCAACGGTCGACTTGCGGACACTGGCATTCAGGCGAGTTGGACGGCGCCGACGTTGCTGTATGCCCAGTTTGGCGTTGAAGCCCTCTCGGGGAACAGCTTCCCGGCCGCGGGTGCGGCCAACAGTGGTGTCGGTACACGCACCGCCTTCGCCAAATTCGGCGGCGATTTCAACGTCAGCAACAGCTGGCTCGCGAGTCTGTCGTACGTCGATTCGAATGTCAGCCAGCGCAGCAGTGGCGGTACCGCCGAGGAGTCCGGCATCGATCCCCTGTTCGGTGGTGACAGTTCCAGCTGGATCGCGAGCCTGGTGTGGAAATGGGCACCCTATGGCAACCCGCGGGATCGCAACTTCCGCTTTACCGCTGAATATCTCGACCGCCAGGAAGACGGTGTGCTGGATCTTGACGGAGTGACTGGCACCTATTCCGGCGATCAGAGCGGTTACTACCTAGAAGGAGTGTACCGCTTCCACCCCCAGTGGAGTGCAGGTCTGCGCTATGACACGCTGGATGCCGACAACCGTGTCTTCGGGCTCGGCACACCCACTGTGCTGGACGATAACCGCGAGACGCCGAAACGGCTCAGCGCCATGGTGGATTTCTGGAATAGCGAATTTTCCATATTACGACTGCAATACAACCACGACGACTCGAGCCTGAATCGCGATCGGCAATGGGTACTTCAATACATCATGAGCATGGGGGCACACGGTGGCCACAGCTTCTAGCCAACCGGTGACATTAGTGAGGATAAAATTATGAGAAGTCTTTTACTCGCACTGGTTCCGTTACTGACTCTTGCCAGCGTTCCAGTTCATGCCGCCGTCGAAATCTTTGCCTGCGAGCCTGAGTGGGCCGCGCTTGCCGACGAGATCGGCGGCGATAAGGTGTCGACCTTCAGTGCCACCACCGCATTCCAGGACGCCCACTTCATCCAGGCGCGTCCGAGCCTGCTCGCGCGCGTGCGTCGCGCCGATCTCGTCTTCTGCACCGGTGCCAATCTGGAGATTGGCTGGTTACCGGTGTTATTGCGGCAGGCGGCCAACGCCGCCGTCGCACCAGGCAGTAACGGCTTCCTCGATGCCTCGCAATCGGTGCGCCTGCTGGATGTACCCACCAGCGCCGATCGGGCCGAGGGCGATATCCACCCCAATGGTAATCCGCATTTCCAGCTGGACCCCCGCAACTTGCCCCACATCGCGGCGACGCTGACCGAGCGTCTGCAACGACTCGACAGCGGCAACGCCGCCTACTATGACGAGCGGCTCGCAGCGTTCAATGCACGCTGGACCAAGGCGCTGGCCAATTGGAGCACCAAGGCCGAGAACCTGGCCGGCATGCAGGTCATTGTGCATCATTCGGCCTGGGTGTATCTGGAGGACTGGCTCGGCATCCGGGAAGTCGGCCAGATGGAACCGAAACCCGGTTTACCACCGACCGCGTCGCACCTGGCCGGTCTGCTGGACGTCGTGCAAACCAGCGACGTCAAGGCATTCCTGCGCGCCTCCTACCAGAATCCCAAAGCAGCGAGCTGGTTGATGGACCGTACCGACATCCCCGATATCGTCATCCCCCATACCGTAGGTGCCACCGACGAGGCCAGCGATCTCTACGCCTGGTTCGATGACATCATCAATCGCCTGCTTGAGGTGAACCGATGAATTATGACGGACTGGATATCACGATTCTAGGACCGGCCCTGCTCGCCGGTCTGCTCGTGCTGTCGACCCACGTGCCATTGGGGCGTGAGGTGTTGAGCCGTGGCATCATCTTCATCGATCTTGCCATCGCCCAGGTGGCCGGCGTCGGCGTCATCGCGGCCACGATGATGGAGTTTGAATCGGCATTTGCGGTACAGGCCGCCGCTGTCGGCTCAGCCGTGCTGGCAGCCGTGTTGCTGACCTGGACCGAGAAGCAATTTCCGCAGATACAGGAAGCCTTGATCGGCGTGCTGTTTGCCCTCGGCGCGACCGGCAGTATTCTGCTTCTTGCTAACAACCCTCATGGGGGCGAGGAGCTGAAGGACTTGCTCGTCGGGCAGATTCTCTGGGTCAATCTCGGCTCGCTGGTATACGTCGCAATACTGTATGCGGCGGTGCTTGCGGTGTGGTTTGGAGTGGGTCGCGAACGCATCGGCCACGCCGGCTTCTATTTGCTGTTCGCCGTGGCAGTCACCGCATCCGTACAACTGGTGGGAGTGTATCTGGTGTTTGCGAGCCTGATTATTCCTGCCCTGCCGACACGCGCAATCAAAGGCCAGTGCGGCCTTCTCATCTCGCTGGCGGTCGGCATTCTCGGTTACGTGCTGGGTCTGTTGCTGTCAGCCCTGTTCGACTTGCCAACTGGCGCGGTGATCGTGTGGACGCTGGCGCTGCTCGGTGTAATAGCCGCGCCGCTCGTCAGTCGCCGGCTGGCCGTCAGTCCGGCTGCCGTGCCTCGAAGCGAATATTCAGGTACGTGATCGCGGCAGTCTGGCGAATGCCGTGAGGCACGCCAGGAGGGATGAAGATGACGTCGCCGGCTTTGATCTGACGCTCGACGCCACCGGCAATAGCGGTGCCGCGCCATTCACCTGGGCCCGCGCCGGGTTCGGCATTCACGATTGTCCCGCCAGTCACCAGCAGGCCCTCTCCCTCGCGCACCACCCACACCTCGGTAATGCGGCCATGCTGCAGGGCAGTCTCCGCGGCCTCAATGTGGCGCACGTTGACACTGAACACACCGCCTTCCAACAGGCGCTTAGTGAGGATGCCTTCGGCGGCTAGAAATTCGGCAGCAGCCTCGATCTCGGCCTGGGAAAAATCCACAGCCTTGTCAGTTGGCGCCGGTGGCGCTCCGGCTGTTTGCGCCAAAGCCGGCGCGCACAACAGGATTGTGAGAAAGAGCGGAAGTCTGAGTGAGATAATAGCCACTCCTTTTTGGATTCAATGAACGCTTTTGATTCAACGAACGCGTTTGATTTAACGAACGAGATTCGCGCCTAGCGCGTAATCCCCCGGCATTGCAACAATCTCAATGTTCCGTTGTGGAATGCCCATTCGATATAGAGCGCCTTCTGATAGCCGATGATATCTCCCAACTTGCCCGCAGGGGCCTGTCCGATCACCGAGATCAACAGATAGCCACCGACCAGCAGCTGGGTAGCCGTGCCCGAATCCATGTTCATGAACAGGGCTATCTGTGGCATCGCGACAGCAATCGAGGTCGAGCCCAGGGGCGCCAGAGCAGAAGCCAGGAGTACCCCGATGATGAGAATGAGTGTGCGTCGATCAGCCACGGAGCACCCGCCTTGCTGTCGCCTTATGGGGATGACTGGGGGTGTTATGACGGCCACGCAATGCGGGCGCTGGCAACACAATCACGGTGGCGAGACCTACTCTTGAGGGTACGGGCGAAAACGCCGATCAGGCTAACATCACAACGACTGTAATTGAATTGAAATAATCAGTACGCCACCAGAGACAGCCGGTGCCGGCAAGGACAAAATCCCGCGGGGCTTGATGTCGATCAACATGGCACAGGCGGATGGAACTCATAGTGAAGCGCTAGTGCAGAGGTACCACACAGTCATGGGCAGGATTTGAGCACTACTTGCTGGCGGATGTCGCGACGCACATCACTCACTTTTTACAGTCAAAGCCTTTCGCCAAAGCTTGCCGCCAAAGAACGAGGAGCCTGATTATGAAACTCAATGCCAAAGCCCTGGGATTGGCCGCCGCGGGCACCTTCGCCTTGGTCTGGGTCATCTGCTCCTTACTCGCGTTTTCCTTGCCGGAAATGACGATGATGGCGGGCGGCAACATGATGCACATGGATCTGCAGGAAAGGCAGTGGTCAATGCATCCACTGGGTCTGCTGGTGGGACTCGTCGCGTGGTCTGTGGTAGCCGGACTCGTCGCCTGGCTGACCGCGACACTCTATAACAAGCTGACAGAATAGAGCCGGAGCGGCGGCAGCGTCGCGTGCCACCGCCCCTCCCGCCGTCTCACAGCGTGTGCCTATTTCAGTTTTGAGTAGTCCGCCGCACTCATCAGGAACGTGTTGGCAGTAATCGGAACATCGTACTTCTGGCGCAGTTCCAGCCACTCGGGATCGGTACGGAACGCCGCCCACACTTCTTCGCGATGGGCGCGGTCCCGATAAGACAGCATCCACACCAGCGTATTCGGGTCATCCATGCGTTGCCACACGGCCATCACCTCGGCGCCCAGCTTCTCGAAGATTGCAATCTCTTTCTCACGGAAGCGCTGGTGCAGGTTATCGATGCCGCCCTTGCCGTCCTGCATTGGCGCGGCGGTATACATGCGCAATTCGAAGCAGCGCGAATCGGCGGCCACATTGCGGGAATACTCTGCGGTAAGTTGACCAGCTGGTCCACAGGGCGCGGGGGCATCCTGAGCCGAGGCCAGACTGGCGAATCCCAGCCCGATTAGTAACGTGAAAAGAAGTCTGCGCATGGTGTGCTCCTGTTGTTATTGCCGTTTGTATTCAGACAGTTTGGTTGTTGATTTGATCGTGTTTCTTTACTTTGTTCAGGACATTGTTTGCGTGAGTTAGGTTTTAGGATCAGAGTGTCTCTCACTCAGCTGATGCAAGCTCGCACCGTGCCGCGATCCGGCGTTTTCATTTTTCGAACACTAGCACAAACCGGTCGGTATGACCCTGCAGGTCTTCGTCAAACACAATGCGATTGCGATCGTCCTCAGGATTACGCAGGGCATCACTGCTGGTGACATAGTGGAAACCGCGCGCTTCGATCTCCTGCCGCGCAAAATTCTCGATGATGCGATGCAAGTCGGCAACCAGCTCAGTCTCAGAGCCCGGCTCGCCTGCGTGGTCGACGACCACGAAGCGACTTCCGAGTTTCAAGGCGGCAAACACCTGTTCGAGAAAGTAGCCGACGTTGGCCGGATTGCCTACCGGCACATATTCCTCGCCGTTGTAGCGTTTCGGCACGACATAGAGATCGTGGAAGGCCATCACCACCAGTGCCGCATTCAGGGATTCCGGCCCCAGATCGAGATTAATGCCGCTGCGCGTATGTCGGTCGATGTTACCCGGATCGCGATTATTGAAACGGTCGTTGAGACCGTTGATGCCCCAGGCCTCGAAACCGGGATTATTGTGCAGGACGACTTCTCCCGACGGACCCACAACGCTTGCCAGCAGCTCGGCGTAATAGCCGCCGCTGCCGAACAGATCGACGACACGATCGCCGGTTTCCAGATTCAACAACGGTATCACTGCCTCCGGGTGGCTGCGCCCGTCCCGCTCAATATCAGCCTCGAGCCTGCCCGGCTTCTGTATCGCCCGCAGCACCGCCTCGCGGTCGACCGCATCGGCGAAGACGGGGACTGCCGCGGTGAGCAGGCAGCCAAGAGCAATCAGGGCAGGAATTAGGCGCATTGGCTCGCAGAATAAGGGCTTACCGGTACCAAGTCCACCGGCCTGTCACCCGGGCCGCGGGCACCGGTTTCGCGAGAAGCGCAGGACGTTCAGGTTGCGCTTCCAAGTTCGGTGGACTTGTGTCCCGATAGCTTTTATCCTCTGGGATCACGTTTTCGCTCTACAACCAATTTGAATAAAGGAGCTCCCATGTCACCCTCACGCATTCTCTTAACATCTGCCTGCCTTACCGCCTTGCTGGCGGGTTGCAGCGAAGACAGCTCGGTAGGCACTGTCGCCACGGCGGCAGCACCCGCGCCGGCACCGGTCATGGTGGCCGGCAATACAATCACTGGCGAGGGCATTCCCAACCCAAATCCGGTCGTCACCCAGAACTGGGGTGACCTGCCCGCGGGCCGTAATTGGGGCTCCACGGCGGGGCTCGATATCGATCCCACCGATGGCATGATCTGGGGTTATGAACGCTGTGGCGCTGGTAACTTCGGCGCCGGCGTACCGGTCAACTGCGATACCAATCTGGTCGACCCCATCTTCAAGTTCGATCATGACGGTCATGTGCTGGCCAATTTCGGCGCCGGTATCTTCATGACTCCTCATGGCATCCACGCCGACAGTGAAGGCAATGTCTGGGTCACCGACTTCGCCGCCAATGAAGCCGGCACCAAGGGACACCAGGTACACAAGTTCAGCCCGACCGGTGAGCTGTTGATGAGTCTTGGCACCGCAGGCCAGGCCGGTAATGATTCCAGCCACTTCAACCAACCCAATGATGTTATCGTCGGCCCGGACGGCTCCATCTATGTCTCCGACGGCCATAACGCCCAGGGCATGATCTCCATGCGCGAGATGGAAGAAGGCCGCGCCAACGGCGATACCTCACGCATCATGAAGTTCACCCCGGATGGCACCTTCATCAAGCAGTGGGGCCAGATTGGTGTGCGTCATGGCGAGTTCCGCACGCCGCACGCGATGGAGTTCGACTCCCAGGGTCGCCTGTGGGTCGCCGACCGCGGCAATCACCGCATCGAAATCTTCGATCAGGAAGGCAACTACCTGGAGTCACGCTATCAGTTCAGCCGCATCAGCGGCCTGTTCATCACTGCCGATGACATGCTCTACGCAATCGACTCCGAGTCCAGCCCGACAAGTCACCCTAACTGGCGTGATGGGGTCCGTATCGGTTCCATCCACGAGGACGTTGTGACCGGTTATATTCCGCCCTTCCCACGCGAGGATCGCCTTGAGCAAGGCACCGCGGGTGAAGGTATTGCCGTCGACGCCGATGGCAACGTGTATGCAGCAGAAGGCCCGAACTCGCTGAGTCAGGCCGGCGGCGCGTTCACGAAATACTCAAAGCGCTAGCGACACCCGAAGCCGGAGAGATGTCGCGTCTCTCCGGCTTTTTATTGCGCTCAGATAACGCGAACACACTTGTCGGGCCCCACAGCGACGCTGCAATCACGCAAGAGCGACGCAGGACCGACCAGGAAAGACGAAGCAAGCAAGAAAGACCAAGAAAGACCAGGAAAGACTAGGAAAGACCAGAAAAGACGGATAACACCATGATCTATACGCTCGGGGACAAGCAGGTCGAGATTCGCGGCGAGGATTTTTTCGTCGCCGACAATGCCACAGTGCTGGGTGCCGTGGTGCTCGAGAACAATGCCAGCATCTGGTTTAACGCAGTCTTGCGCGGTGATAATGCGCTGATCACCATCGGCGAAAATTCGAACATCCAGGACGGCTCGGTGCTACATACCGACTGGGATTATCCCCTCACGATCGGTCGCAACGTAACGGTGGGACACAAGGTGATGCTGCACGGTTGCACCATCGGCGACAACTCGCTGATTGGCATCAACGCGGTAATCCTCAACGGCGCGAAGATCGGCCGCAACTGTTTGATTGGCGCGAACACGCTGATTACCGAGGGCAAGGAGATACCCGATGGCTCACTCGTTATGGGTTCGCCAGGCAAGGTCGTGAAACAATTGAGCGAAGAACAGCAGAAGGGGCTGCTGGCGAGCGCCGAGACTTACGTGAGAAACTTCAAACGCTTTAAAGCCGAGTTCACCCCGGATCCCCGCTTCCAGCCGCCGACGAACCCGCACGGCTAGCTCGACTCACTGCAGCTTGCGATACAGCGACCGCGGACTTATTCCCAACACCCGCGCCGCCACCTCCTTGTTTCCACCGTGGGCCTGCAGCACGCGCTCAACATAACGCTTTTCATTGGTTTGCAGGGATGGCCATTCGCCAACATCGTCTGCTTTCTGGGTGGCCTCGGGCCAGTCACCCGAAACAGCATCGACAACCGTGTCTTCGGCGAGACAACGTGCGATCAGGTCACCATCGATTGGATCAGAGTCCGCCATCACCAGTGCCCGATTCAGCAGGTTGCGCAGCTCGCGAATATTGCCCGGAAAGCGATACCGTCCCAGGGCCTGATGGGCACTGGCGGTCAGCTTCAGCTTTTTACCGCCCGGCAAGCGATCGAGAATGGCTCTGCTCAGCAGCGGGATATCCTCGGCCCGTTCGCGCAGGGCCGGAATATGAATCGGATAGACGTTGATCCTGTAGTACAGGTCGTTGCGAAAGCGCTCTTCATTCACCATCTGCAACAGATTGCGGTGCGTGGCACAGATCAGGCGGAAGCTCGAGGTACGTACTTCCACACTGCCGACCGGACGAAACGTGCCCGTTTCCAGCAGACGCAGCAACTTCACCTGTATCGACAGTGGAATATCACCCAACTCATCCAGGAACAGGGTGCCGCCATCGGCGAGCTCAACCAGACCCTTCTTGTTGTACTGGGCCCCGGTGAATGCGCCTTTCACATGCCCAAACAACTCACTCTCAAACAGGGCATCCGACAGGCCAGAACACTCGAGTGTCACCAGGGGTTTGTGCTTGCGGAGACTCGCCATGTGGATGGCCCGTGCCGCCAGCTCCTTGCCGGTGCCTGACTCCCCCAGCAGCAGTGCCGTCGCTTCGGTCGGTCCCACGCGGGCAATCTTCGCCAGCATCTGGTTAAACGCGGGGCTTTTCCCGACCAGTTCCTGATTGGTATTGACGCCACTGGCCAGCGGCACCGGTCGCAGCAATTCGACAAAGTAAGCCAGTTCCCCGTCGTTGCCATAGATCGGCAGCATCTCGACATCCACATGTTCCTTGCCGCGTGGTGTCTGGTGAATGTGCAGCACACGTTCCTTGTGACCGGATTTACGCGCCGCGCCCAGCGGACAGTCTTCGCCGGATTCGTCACAGGGTGCTGTGTAACCGTGGGATACCGCGAAACACCGAGGGGACTGCTCCACGTCGATACGGCCGAAAGCGGTTTCGTACTGCCGGTTGTAGGCGAGGATCGCGTACTCTGCCGATACCAGAATGGCGGGGCAATCGTAGCCTTCGAGCATGGCCGCGAGGGAATGACGTCGATCTGACTGGATTAGCGACACGGCAATAGCACTCTTTGGGCTGGTTTGACAAATATGTCAGAGATATATGCCATTTTTGGCAATTGCCGTCAATCGTTACCTCCCAACACCACCAGCGTTCCCAGTATTTTTACAATAAATTCAATAAGATAAAAAAATTCTGCGACATTGGCACGGTGTCTGCAATAACTGGATACAAGAGGGGCAGACCCGGTCGGGCAGCCCGCCATACCGCACACGTAACCAGAGGATGAAAAAGATGATTCACATTAAATACATGGTAGGCATGATGGCTGTTCCGGTCGCTACTGCCCTGGCCTGTTGGGGCATCTGGCTCTGCGTGGTGTAAGCCCAATGCGGCTGCCCGAAGAATTGGGCACAGAAAACGTCATCGCACATTCGAGACATTGTGCCCGCTCAGCGGCGGCCAAATGTACTGCCTATTAGCCATATAAAGTCAGTTAGTCAACTTGCCCTGAAATCAGGCCAGGTGAGACGCTCGCAAGGAAGGAATTTCCGATCGCCGGCATTCGGCCGGTCAGCACCCCAAGGCGATTCCACTTGGGCAATGGCTACAGGTCGGTATAGACTGAGGCTCTCCCGTTTTCTGTCTGTTTCAGGAGTAGCCCGCATGAAATCCAACACCAGATTTTCCGCAAGCCCCATCCAGATCCTGCTCGCCTGTGCCGCTCTGCTACTGGCGTTGTCGACCACGGCTTTCGCCCAGGAACGCACCTACATCAATCCCAGCAGCCCGTCTGGTACCGGTTCGCCCTTTAGTGGTGCAGTGCTGTCCGGCAATACGCTCTATATCTCCGGCATGCTGGGAGTGGTCAACGGCGAACGTCCTGCCGATGCCAAAGTGGAAGCGCGAAACATGCTGGATTCCATCAAGGCCACACTGGCGGAGGCCGGCATGACCATGGATGATCTGGTCTATGTGCAGATCTTCTGCTCGGATGTATCCGACTACGCCGCGTTCAACGAGGTGTATCGCACATACTTCACCCAGGAGTTTCCGGCGCGCGCCTTCGTCGGTGCCGGCACCTTGCTCTTCAACGCCCGTTTCGAGATGCAGTCGATCGCGGTGAAACGCTAGTCCGATTGCCGTTTGGCGGCGCGGGACTGATTGCGTCTCTCCCGTGCCGCGCTCGCGACATTGTAATCACTTCCGCCTTCGTGATTATCAGTCGAGCGCCGGCGCCATCTCCACGGCGTCTCCGACGGCGATACGACCCGCTGCGATAATCCGGGCGTTGATGCCGCCGTGACCCCGCATGGCGTTATATCCCCCGCTCCCCAGCGCCAGTTCCATCTTCGAACAGGGCTCGCACGGTCCGGTGTACTCGAGCAATGTTGAACCGACTCTGAACCGCTTGCCTTTCAGAGCCAGTAAGTTAATTCCCTTCACAACGAGGTTTCGGCGCAGAATTTCCGGCGCGATAGGCTCGCGACCTAACATCGAGCCGATGGCGGCCAGGTGCTCGAATTGAATGAGGGTGATCTGGCGCTTGCCACGGGCGCTGCGATAGCGGTCACCGACAATAGCCTGTTCAGGACTCGCGTCGACCTCATTGACGACACGAACCGGTGCGCCGCGTTCTGGCCGGATACCTATCCAGCAGACGGATCCCGTTTGCGGCAGCGTGTTGAGGAGTTCGGGAATGGTAAGCATCAGAACGAGCAGGCACGGCTCCGTATGCGCGGAGCCGTGCTTCAGGTTTACTTGCGGTACAGCACAGTGAACTTGCTGGTCTTGCCTTGAATAGAGGGATCGAACACACCCACGGTCAGCGGATCCGCGGCGTTCTTGAACATGTCCGAACTCGCCGCCACGCTCAGGCCGGCAGCCGATGCCAGTTGCGTCGCCAGTTCTTCGGTTATGCGATGCAGGGTGCCACCTACCTCGACACCGCTGCCCGCCGGTGCGATGTGATCGATCATCAGCAAGGCACCGCCGGGTTTCAGGATGCGGGCGATCTCGCTGAAGGTCTTGGCGGGATCACCAAGGTTCGCGCCACCCGGCGAGAAGCCGAGTTCATGAGGGCCCATGATCCAGGTAACGAGGTCGATGGAATTGTCTGGTGCATCCAGCGCATCGAAGGCGGACTTGCTCAGGCGTACCGTCGGCAGGCGGTTGTTGCCAAGGCGAGCGTCATAGGCTTCACCCACGAATGAATCGAACGAAGGCGGATTCTGCATTACAACGCTGCCGTTCATGCCGACCGCGCGCCCCAGAATCTCGGTGAAGTAGCCGCCACCGGCTTCCATCTCAAACACAGCCATGCCGGACTGAAAGCCGGCGAAGGTCAGCACTTCGCTGGGTAGGCGGCTGGCGTCCTGGGCCACATCTTCGGCCGGTCGGTCAGGGCTGGCGATCGCGGCCGCCAACATGTCGGCCGTCGCCGCGCTGACGCTACTGATGACAAACAGGTTGATGAGGCCAATGAGGGCACTCAGGGTGAGCGAACGAAGGGGTGAACGCATGGGGAACTCCTGCCGGGGCCGGCGTCGGGTTGAATTAGCGTCAGTGTAGACGCTATGCCCGCCAGGAGAAACTGTCTTGACGAAATTTCCCGGCGCAGTTGCCAGATCGACGCACCGAAATACCGCCATCAGAAACAGCACTTACAGGATTTCGCCTGCTCGACCTGCGATCTCGCCGCGAACTTGTCACTCGCGGCGGCAGGGGTGAGATCCCCTGCGAAGGCAGCGCCAGCCAAAAAGCTGACGTGCACTCATTGTGGAAATTTTAAAGCTGTCGGTAGGCCAGCCTAGAACGTGCCGCTAGCCTTGAGGGTAAACACACGCCCGGCGCCGCCACAGTTGTATTCCACTTCCTCGAGAATATTGTTCGCGATGTGACCCACGTAGCGGATGCGGTCGCGGCACATGTCGACATCGGTGGTGTTGTTCACGTCGAGACGGAACGTGATGTCCTTGAACGCGACCATCTCCACGAAGGCTGTCACCCAGGGATCGGCGTGATCGGATTCGATATCTTCGATATCCCAGCGCTTGGTGCCGCCGTCGATGCGATCGCGGACATTCAGGCCGTAGTTCAGACGCCATTCGGGGATGTCATGGCGGAAGCCAAATTGGTATTCACCGCGCATGTAGTTGTTGAAGCGGTGAATCTCGTTGGTGAAGGGATCCTTGACCCAGGAGTCGCGCGTGCTGGCGAGACCGGTCACGAGCACATTCGGCAGACCGAACTGCGTCAGGCGCAGGCTGCCCTTCACTTCGGCCACGACCATGTCGGCCTTGCCAAGATTGCCCGGTGCTGACTCCAACGGACCGCCCGGCTTCGTCACGTCGATGCGCTGCAGGAAGTCGGAGTGTCGGTGATGATAGAGGTTGGCGCTGACGACACCGAGGTCATCGGCCAGCCGATACTCCGCCGTGAAATTGTAGTTCCACCAGAAGTCCGGTCGCAGGTTGGTATTACCCGCGAGCGTATTGGAATCATTGTCTTCGTTATCGGTAGCGGCGACGAAGTCGGTGAAGCTCAGTTGGCGCACAACCTTCTCCACTAGCATGCGCAGTTGCAACTGCGGCGTGACGTCGAAACGGTAGTCCACCTTCGGTTTGAAGAAGTTGAAGTTCTGACTGTTGGTGGAGTCGCCGGACTGGGAAATCTCCGAGGTCTCGTACACCAGCGAGGTTTCCAGACTCATGCGCGGATTGAGGCGCCAGTTGTGAATGAGGAAGGGTTCGTAGCGCACCTCTTCCACTTCGGTGTTGGCGTTCGCGACATTCACCGGCACCAGACCGCCCCACTCCGGCGACGGCGTGCCGGTGCTTGAGGCGACGCCGAGACGCAAGCTGGAATCGAGAATGGTCTGTGCGCGTTCGGCGCCGAACTCAAGGTTCTGGCCGCCGAAGATGTCCATGGTGTAAGAGCCACGGATGATGCGCTCGGTCAGCACGCTGCCGTTATCCAGAAACAGATTCTTCGTCTCCGAGCCATCGTCCAGCACGTGATAGCGTTCACGCAGGTTGGCGGTGTCGGTTTCGTTGCTGATGAACAGCGCCTTGAAGCGGTTGCCGTTGCCGAACCGGTATTCGTAGTCGCCGCCGATCTCCCAGTTGCTGCGCTCGCCGGGAATGTCTTCGCGCTCCAGATACGCCACCGGTGCGGCACCGGTCAGCGTGGTGGTAATGCGGTCGACCGAAGTGGGGTCATCGTTCTCGGCGTACAGGGCATTGAAGCGGGCGCTGCTGTTGGCGCTGATCTC
Source organism: Pseudomonadales bacterium (assembly GCA_023257655.1). GTDB lineage: Bacteria > Pseudomonadota > Gammaproteobacteria > Pseudomonadales > Pseudohongiellaceae > UBA9145. Next base: position 49,102 of record JALRBQ010000082.1, on the reverse strand, counting down.
GTAACCCAGATTCGTGGACAGCGTGTAGGCCGTCTGCTTGCGCACACGGTCTTCGCGGATGGTGTCGTTGGGCACATAGCCGGGCAGGATGCTGTTCTCGTGTGACACGCGGTGCTCGTACTTCGGTTCTGCCACGGCGCTGAACAGGAAGTTGAGCGCGCCGGCCTGACCGCCGTATGACAAGGAGCCGCCGGGCTTGGCTTCGCCATCGTCGTAATAGTCGGTGCTGACGTCATAGGACAGAGAGGTGTTGGCGAGTTGTTCATACAGGACGATGTTCACGACCTGATCGCCGCCCCGCACATCGAGATCGCCGGACGTACCGCGGATCAGTTCGATGTAGTTCACCTGATCGGCATTGATGCGGGCGAGTTGGGATTGGGTGTCGTTGTCTTTGCCGGCGGTGCGCTTGCCGTTGATCATGATCTGGGTGCCACCACCGCCGCTGCCGAGTCCGCGGCCGCCGCGGCTGGCATTACCGCGCTGCTGGGAACCGCCGCGGCTGCTATTGTTGTTGGACTCCAGACCCGGAATGCGGGCCAACATGTCCTGGGCGTTTACCGGGGAATACTCGGCGAAATAGGCGGCCGGGTAACGCACCGTGGAGCCGTCATCCTCCAGTTCCTGGGCGAGAACGGGGGCAGACATCAACAATGTGGAGACAATCAGGGCAGTCAGGGGTCGGATGCGGGTCACGGGGTGATTGTGACGGGTCAGGGCTCTTGGGCTCTTGATGCAAGTCAAAACGCTTCTCCTGCATTTTTTTGTGTGGCTTTGTTGAGTAGATATTGAGTAGATCCGGCATTACGTCACGGCACGCCGGGTCAGATACAGCGCGGGCATTATAGGGGAATTGAGCGCGGGAAAATGTAACGAATTGAAAGCGTTAGCGTGGGGTCAGACGGAGCCGGCCGCGATGGCAGGATTGCCGGCGCTGATGTGCGCCGGGTCCTGGGATTACTGGTCCCGGGTTTACTGGGCGCGGGAGTACTTCTGGACCAGCACCCGCTTCGCGATCTTCCAGCCCTCGGCGGTACGCACGAAGTCGTCGTGGTACTCCCCCATCAGGGCGAAGCCAGACACCGAGGTCTCTCCCGCCGGGGCACTCCAGATCGTGGCATAGCTCACGCCACGGGCGTGGTCGGCGTCTATCGGGATGATCAGGATCGTGCTCATCTCATGACGGATGGTGGACCCATTCTTGAGACCCTCGATACGCTGACGGATGTCGTCCTTGCCGACCCAGGTAGTGCCGACCACCGTCAGCGAGGCATCGGCGGTGAACAGGTCAGCGAAGGCCTCCGCGTTGAAGTTGTCGCGGTTGTAGGCATAGCCGTAGACGAGGTTGGTGCAGGCCCGATAGACGTCCTCCTCGGCATAACTCACGGGGATCAGGGCGAACAGCAGTATGGCAAGCAGCAGGCGTCGGGTCATGGCGTATGTCCGGTAGTTATTTTGGGGACACCCAATTAATTCAGCATATTCGGGGACACCCAATTAATTGAGTGGCGTTGCCGTGTTACTTGGGTGTCCCAAAACAAGTTAATTGGGTGTCCCGTAACAATACAGCAACCGCGGCGGTGCGCCTACTGCAGGCGGGTGCTGCCGCCCAGTTCGATGCCGAGGGCCTGTAGCTGGCGGCCGACCAGCGGGTCGCGGGTGGTCACCCAGCGCTGGTGCAGGGCCAGAATGTCCTCGGTGCTGAGGTTGTGGGTGCGGGAGCAGGCGTTGGTCACCAGCTCCAGCATGCGGGTGAAGGTCTGGGCCAGCTCAGCATAGATGTGGCGACCGTGGCGGGCGTTGTCGGCCAGATAGTCGTAGGCGCCGCCGCCCATGCCGATGAAATAGTCCTGACCGATGCCGTGGCGGGCATAGCGCCCGGGGAACAGGGCTCCGAGAAACAGCGCCATGTCACCCAGTTGCTGCAACAATAGGCAGCGTTCACGGTCGTTGCTTGCCTGCAGTGCATCGGCGTACAGCAGCGCCAACGGCCGCAGGGTCAGGTGTTCGTTGTCGTAGGAGAAGAGCTGGTCGCTGTGGGCGAAGCGCTCCAGCAGGCTGCCAAGATACCAGCAGGTGTCTTCATGGGGTGGGGGACGGAAGCGTTTGGCGTAGCGCGTGAGGCGTTGTTTGAAGTAAATCGACAGGGATGTTTCTGTAATGGGAAGCTGCTGCTCAAACTGCATGGTCACCTCCAAACACCATACCATGACGGTACTCTAAGTCAGGATTAGCGCGGCGTGCAAGCCCGGCCCGGCGGCACGTGGGCCCTGGCCGTCCAAGCCTGCCGAGAGGCCTGCCTTCTTTCAGTTAATCGGCCAGACTTTCATCCATACTTTCATCCAGTCTTTCAACCAGGCTATCGCCCAGACTGCCGGTCACGCGACCCGAAGTCCCAGCCCCGACATTTACTAATATTTTTTTCAGAATCACCCCTTGAAATGGCCATTCCCACCCCTATTACGGCGCATACAGGGACGCAGCAAATCGCCTGCTGTCCCGCTTTCAACAAGATCGTGAAGAAATCTGAAAGGAGAACTGCATGACTATTCGACCTCTCTCTGACCGGGTCGTGGTACGTCGACTAGCGAATGAGACCACCACCCGCGGCGGCATCGTTATACCCGACTCCGCCACCGAGAAGCCCAATCAGGGTGAAGTAATCGCCGTCGGCCCCGGCGCCCGTCTCGACAACGGCGAGCTCGTCCCCCCGGCGGTCAAAGTGGGCGATCGCGTCCTCTTTGGTAAATACGCCCCCAACGAATTGAAACTTGATGGTGAGGAAGTGCTTGTCATCAAAGAGTCAGACATCCTGGCCATCATCGACACAGCCGTCAAAACTACGAAGAAACTGGAGAAAGCCGCATGAGCGCAAAAGCAATCAAATTTTCCGACAGTGCCCGCGAGCGCATGTTAACCGGGGTCAACATCCTGGCGGATGCGGTCAAGGCAACCCTGGGCCCTAAGGGCCGTAATGTGGTGCTGGAGAAGAGCTTCGGCGCCCCCAAAGTCACCAAGGACGGCGTCACCGTCGCCAAGGAAATCCAGCTCGCCGACAAATTCGAGAACATGGGCGCGCAGATGGTGAAGGAAGTCGCCGCCAAGACTGCCGATGTGGCCGGTGACGGCACCACCACTGCCACCGTGTTGGCGCAGGCCATGATTCGCGAAGGCCACAAGGCCATCGCCGCCGGCTACAACCCCATGGATCTGAAGCGCGGCATCGACGCCGCCGTGAAGGCCGCCACCGACGCGCTGCAAAAGCTGTCGAAGCCCTGCAAGGACAACAAGGCCATCGGTCAGGTCGCAACGGTTTCCGCGAACTGGAACGAGGACATCGGTGCCATCCTGGCCCGCGCCATGGACAAGGTCGGTCGTGACGGTGTGATCACAGTCGAAGAAGGCAAGTCACTGGAGAACGAACTCGACGTGGTCGAGGGCATGCAGTTCGACCGTGGCTACCTGTCACCCTACTTCGTGACCAATCAGGAAAAGATGCAGGTGGAACTGGAACACCCGTTCATCCTGCTGTTCGACAAGAAAATCAGCAATGTGCGTGACATCGTCAAGCTGCTGGAAGGCATCGCCAAGTCCGGCCGCTCCCTTTTGATCATCGCCGAAGACATCGAAGGCGAAGCGCTGGCAACCCTGGTGGTGAACAATCTGCGCGGCATCTTGAAGGTATCCGCCGTGAAAGCTCCCGGCTTCGGCGACCGTCGCAAAGCCATGCTGCAGGATATCGCCGTGTTAACCGGTGGCACCGTGATCTCAGAGGAAGTCGGTCTGAGCCTCGAGACAGCCACATTGGATGATCTCGGCAGCGCCAAGCGTGTCGTCATCTCCAAGGACAACACCACCGTAGTCGACGGGGCTGGCAAGAAGAAAGACATCGAAGCTCGCGTCAGCCAGATTCGCGCCGAGATCGAGAACACCACTTCCGACTACGACCGCGAGAAACTGCAAGAACGCGTCGCCAAACTGTCCGGCGGTGTGGCGGTAATCAAGGTCGGTGCCGCGACTGAAGTGGAAATGAAAGAGAAGAAAGACCTGGTGGACGACGCCCTGCACGCAACCCGCGCCGCGGTGGAAGAAGGCATTATCCCCGGCGGCGGTGTCAGCCTCGTGCGCGTCGCCGATACTATTAAAACCAAGGTCACCACCGCCAACGACGACCAGGCCATCGGCGTCAGCATCGCGGTGCGCGCCATGGAAGAGCCATTCCGTCAGATCGTCCTGAACGCCGGCGTCGAGCCGAGCGTGGTGCTCAACACCGTGCGCAGCAACAAGAAAGGCAGCTACGGTTATAACGCCCAGACAGAAGCTTATGGCGACATGCTGGACATGGGCATCATCGATCCGACCAAGGTCACCCGCACCGCCCTGCAGAACGCAGGTTCCATCGCGGGCCTGATCCTGACCACCGAAGTGATGATTACCGACAAGCCGGAAGACAAGAAGCCTGCCATGGGCGAAGGCATGCCGGGCATGGACGACTACTAATCCCGACGCTAATTTGGTCTTCTTCTACGGCGGGGCAGCACCCCGCCGTTTTTTTTGCCTGTAAAAAGGTGGTTAAAAAGGGGTCGGAGGCATTTAGTGCTATCGCGTAGAAAAGGGGCGCTGGCAATTAGTGCTTAGCATTAAATGCCTCCGACCCTTTTTTATTGCGACACCTTTTTCAAATAATTTCTCCGACCATTTTTTATTACTACGCAATCGTTACCGCGCCAGTTCCCGCACCCGCGCCGCCGCATTGGTAATCACAGCCGCCGCCGCGTCCACCTCGCCCGCCACCAGATCGAACTGCCGTTCCTCGATCGCCTCGCGTACGCCGGGCAGGGTCTTCACGCCATAACCGGTATAGAACCCCGGTGCGTAGATATGATGACGATACCAGGGGCGACCCGGCAACCCACTCTCGTCAGTCAACGCGCGTTCTATGGTATAGAGCAGCTTGTTCTCCTGGGCCGAGGCGGCAGCGCCACTGCCAGCGAGTTCTGCGTAGGCATTCGCCGCGTCCTGCAACTCGGCCAGCGCGTTTTTCAGCGGCGCGAAATTAAAGAACGGCAGCTCCGGCTTGCGCAGCGGCGCGCCGAGGGTCTTGGTTGGATCCAGCGCCAGCGCATAGATGCCGGAGTCGATGCGGGCATTCTCGGCTTCGGTCTGCTTGCGCATGTCTTCGGCTAGTTTCTCCACTTCGCTCACGTAAAGCCCGACGTTATCGGCCAGCCCCTTGAACTCGAACGGCAGGCGCGGCGCATAGGCCAGTCGCAAGGTCGCCCTTCCCGCCACCTGGGACAGCGCGACGCCGTACACCATGCCGGGATCCTGAAAGCGGGTGTAGTGCTCGTAGGTGTCATAGAGCGTGTGATAGCTACCGTCGTTGGCCTCGCCGCCAAAACCGATATTGAGCGAGGCGATGCCGAGGTGTTGCAGGAACGGTGAATAGTCCGAACCAGAGCCGAGCGGCGAGATGCGCATATCCGCCCGCGACTTCAGTTCGCCGCGCGCCTGCTCGCTGCCGGTCGCCTCGATGCGGGCGCGGCGACGTGCCGCCACCGACACGCCGGTCTGGGGATCGGTGACATCGCGCATCACCTCGTTCGCCATCTTCTCCAGCACATGGCTGCCGCCGATGTTGACGAAGCCGCGGCTATTGCCGTCGGTGTTGATGTAGGCCACCGCCCGCTCAGACAGCAGCGCAGCATTGTCCTCCACCCACTCGGTAGAACCGATCAATCCCTCTTCCTCGCCATCCCACGCGGCATAGACCACGGTGCGAAGAGGTCGCTGTCCCGCCGCGGCCAGCGCGGCGAGTGATTTTGCCTCGGCCATCAGCGCCACCAGTCCGGAGAGCGGGTCGGCCGCGCCGTGGTTCCAGCCGTCGTGGTGGTTACCGCGAATCACCCACTGGTCCGGATACGTCGAGGCTTCCAATTTGGCGATGACGTTGTAGGCCGTGACCATGTCCCAGTTGAATTCCAGCTTCATGCGCACACGCGCCGGCCCTGGTCCCAAATGATAAGTGATAGGCAATCCGCCTCGCCATTCCGGCGGCACCACTTCGCCACCCATCGCCGCCAACAGCGGCTGGGCATCGCGGTAGGAAATGGGGAGCACGGGAATCTCGGTGATGGTGGGTGCGTCCTCGCGGGGAATACGGCGCGCATCGGCAGTGGCGCCGATGAACGGGGTCAGTACATCACCGGGATAAGTTGGCATATCCATCACCGAGCCCCGCTGCACGCCGCTCTCGTGTTTAAAGGGTCCGTCAGGATACACGTCCCCGGCGCCATAACCGTCGTCTTCTGGATCGGAATAGATCAGCGTGCCGATCGCGCCTTTTTCCGCCGCCAGCTTAGGTTTGATGCCGCGCCAGGAGCCGCCGTAGCGCGAGATCGCAATCTTGCCGGCGACGCTGATGCCATAGCGATCGAGAATCTCGTAGTCCGCCGGCGTGCCATAGTTCACAAACACGAGCTCGCCCTCCACCTCACCATCGATGGAGAAGGCGTTATAGGTTGGCAACAAATCGGTGATATTGGAGGTGCTGGGATCTTCCGACAGCGAGTCCTCACTCAGACTGGCTGTGAACCGGGTCGGCGCGACGAGTTCCAGTTCGCGCGTCTTCGGGCTTGGAAACAACACCTCATACTCGACGATCTCGGTGTCATAGCCCCACTCACGGAAGCGAGCGGCGACGAAGTCCGCCACTTCCTTGTCCCGCACCGAACCGAGGTGGTGGGGTTGGCGCGACATCTCCTTCAGCCAGGCATCGAGCTCGGCGGCGGAGAGGTTGGCATCGAAGCGCGCCTCGAGCGCTTGCTGCGCGGCGGCGCCATCGGCATCGAAACCCAAAAGGCTATTCTGGGCACTGAGAGTCGTGCTGAAACAAAGCAAACATCCGGCAATGGAAAATGGTAACAAGCGCATGGCGTATCCTCTTCTTGGCAATGCTCGCAGGGTATCACATGGGGAGCGCGTGTTAAGCGCTGCCGGCACCTCTTATGGCGCACTGGTTATGGCGCACTGGATGGCGCACTGGCACGCTTGCGAGCGCAAGCGCCGGCAGAGTACACAAAGAGCACAGAAAGAACGAGCACAGAAAGTGTACAGACAGAGCACAGGCACGGGATTTCTTTTAGGGCGCCGTTTCCATTTCACTCACGCACAAAATAGGGTATCGTCGAGCGCCGATTGCTTGAGGATGGTGGTACCTATATTAGTCCTGCATTAGTCCTGCATTAGTCCTGCACTGATAATGCACAGGTAAAGGCACCACAAGGCAATCGAACCGCGCATAATCACCGGGAAACCACATATGAAGTTTGTCGCCATGCTTGTCCTGCTCTGCCTCACGCCAGCTGCCCTGGCCCAGACTTTCGCCGGCGGCATCGCCCCACGAGAACTGGACCCGGCCGCCGGCATCTCGGTTATTCTGCTCGGCACCGGCGTACCGCTCGCCAACCCACAACGCGCAACGGCCTGCACCGCTGTGATCGCCGGCGACCGCATCTATCTGGTGGATACCGGACGCAACTGCCTGATTCCTTTGACTCGGGCTGGCATTCAGGACATCGATGGCATTTTCTACACGCACTATCACTCTGATCATTTCATCGGGCTGGGTGAGATATTGCTCAACATGGCGATCGCCGGCTCGACGGACTCGGTGCCAGTACACGGCCCGGTTGGCGCCATCGAAGTGGTCGACGGCATCGTCGCCACTTACCGTCTCGATCTGAGCTACCGACTCGCACATCATGGCGACAAATTCAGCGCCGCCGTCATGCAGCCCCGCGTCACCGAACACGAATCAGGCGTCGTACTTGAGGAGAATGGTCTCAAGGTCACGATGTTTGATGTCTGCCATGCGCCAATCACACCCGCCGTCGGCTATCGTTTCGAATATCAAGGCAAGGTCATCGCGATTTCGGGCGACACAAACATCTGCCCCGCCTACGCGGAGTCGGTACGAGATGCCGACCTGCTCGTCAGTGAAGTCGAAAACACCCAACTCTTCAATGCCGCCATAAACGCTGCCCGCAGTGCTGGCAATGCCCGTCAGGTTGAGATGATAGAGGAAGGGATCGAATACCATGCCGACTCTCTGGAGCTGGCGCGCATGGCGCAGGAAATGGGTGTAAAAAAACTCGCCCTGACCCACCTGTTCCCGAGCATCATGCCAACAGACCAGGCGGAGGCCCTGTTCACGCGCGGGATGAGCGATCTGTACAAGGGCCCCATCGTCGTCGGGCGGGATGGCATGGAAGTCGCGCCCTGACAACAGAAACAAAAAAGGGGACGGAGGCATTTAATTCTGAGTATTAATTGCCTCCGTCCCCTTTATTTTTACAGCGGAAGCAACTGAGTCGCCAGCATTAAAGCCTCCGACGACCTTGCGTTGCCCCTTTTTCCTGGTTAGAACGTGCCGCTGATCTTCAGGCTTAGGTCCAGACCGGACGTGCTGCACTGATCCTCGATCTCTTCCAGGATGTTGTCCGCGATGCTGCCGACATACCGGGTGCGAGTGCGGCAACGCACGTTGTTGCTCGCATTCTGGATGTCGAGGCGATAAGTCAGGCCGCGGGTGTCGACGTATTCGGCGAACAGGTTATAGCGCGGATCGCCGATGTCGAACTCCTTGTCCTCCAGATCGTAGCGGTAGATGCCGCCGTCGATGCGGTCAAAATTCTGGAAGCCCCAGTTAAACCGCCACTCGGGAATATCGTGTCGCAGAGTGAGGCGGAACTGGCCACGCATCTGTGACTGAAAACGACGCTTGATGCCGAGGAAGGGATCGGTGACTTCCGAGTCCAACAGTATCAGCGAGGGCGAGACCAGCAGGTTTGGCAGGCCGATCAGGCCCATGCGAATGCTCGCGTTCATGTCGATACCGTACTCGATGCCATCGCCGATGTTGCCATTGGCCGATTGCAGCTTGGTCGGCGACGGCGACACGTCGATACGGTCGATCACATCCTGGTGGTCTGAATAGAACACTTCCACACTCGCTACACCGGTGTCATTGGGCAGACGATATTCGGTGTTGAGGCTGTAGCGCCACTGGGTTTCCTGCCGCAGCGAGGCGTTGCCCGCCAGAGTGTCGCTGTCGTTGTCCTGATCGTCGTTGGCGGCGACGAAGTCGGCAAAATTCAGCTGGTTCACCTGACGCTCGATCGTGCCACGCAGTTGCAGCCGCGGGGTGACGTCATAGCGCAGGTCGAATTTTGGCTTGAAGAAATTGAAGTCACGCGACTTCGTCACATCGCCGGTCTGGCTGATCTCGGAAGACTCGTACAGGAACGTGGTCTCCAGCGACATCTTTGGACTCAGGGTCCAGTTGTGAATGAGGAACGGCTCGTAGCGAATTTCTTCCACGCGGGAATTTGCATTCGTCACGTGTTGTGGCACCAGTCCGCCAACTTCACCCGAGGGCGTGCCAGTTGAACTCAGCAGGCCGAGCGACAGGCGCGAATCCAGAATCGTCTGTGCGCGCTCCAGACCGAACTCGACGTTCTGCCCGGAAAACACATCCATCGTGTACGAGCTGCGCACGATGCGCTCTTCGGTGACGCTCTCGATGTTAAGGAACAGGTTCTTCTGGAAATCGCCGCTGGATTGCAGCTGGAAGCGCTCGCGGGTGGAGTCCTGATTGTTCTGGTTGGCAATGCCTAACAGTTTAAAGCGGTTGCCGTTGGCGAAAGAGTATTCGTAGTCGCCACCCACTTCCCAGTTGTCGCGCTTGGCCGGATTGTCTTCTTCCTCGATGACGATGCCGACCGGATCGCTGCGCAGCTGTCGGGTCGCACGATTCACTTCGGTCTCGGAATCCTGCACGGCATACAGGGCGTTCACGCGCGCGCTGCTGTTCGCCGTGAGCTCATAGCTGAGGTTCATGCTCAACTCGTTGTTGTCACGATCGTCGATGCGGTGTTCGCGAATGGTGTCGTTCGGCAGGAAGTCACCCAGAATGCTGTGTTCGCGCGTGTTGTTGTGGTTGTGCCGCGGATTGCTGCGCAGACTGAACAGGTAGTTGAAGGCGCCACGTTGCCCACTCAGGGCGACAGCACCGGACGGCGTGAAGTCACTGTCCTGCGCCAGGGTGCCGGTAGCTTCCCAGGAGATGCTGTTGGAGGCCAGCGCCTCGAACAAGACAACGTTGATCACCTGGCCACTGCCGCGCACGTCGAGTTCACCGGAGGTGCCACGGATGATCTGAATTTCCTTCACCTGCTCGGCCGGAATGCGCTGCAGCAGGCCGCCCGCCTGGGCGTTCTTGCCGGCGGTGCGCTTGCCGTCGATGAGGATATCGGTGCCGCCATTGCCACTGCCGAGACCACGGCCGCCGGCCGACGGATTGCCACCGCCGCCACCAAAACCCGGGCCACCGCCGAAGCCGCGTCCGCCACCGGGGCCGCCGCCGCTGGCCTGACCGGGAATGCGGTCCAGCATGTCCTGGGCCGTAGTAGGACCGTACTGTTCGAAATAGCTGGCCGGGTAGACTACGGTGCTGTCGTCGCCGGAAATCTCCTGCGCGCTGGCAACGGACGCGATACTCCCCAAGCCTCCCCCTAAGACACTCCCTAAAAACACCAGTGGCAGGGCAGACGCCGCGGCGCGACTCATTAGAGCGGTAGCAGGACGAACGAGCCGATTCCAGATAACTGCAGGAGCTTGCATGCTGTACTTCCGTAGTAGTGCCCGCAATCACCCGGGCAGATTGAGTCGAAAGACGGGGATTGTACCGACTAGAACGGCAAATGGGTGGGGTTGTTACAAACTGTTATTAATCAAGGAGAAAATGCCCGGTCGCGGTGCAAATTCGGCGTGTTTCAAGGGACCATACGAACGGGGCCAGCGTCGAGTTGAATCGTCGACGCTGGCCCCGGTTGGCTCGATGTGAAGAAAGAACGGTTACGGCAGCGCGTACGCCACCAGCTCCGCCGCACCGCCGCTGCCACCGACGAACAGGGCGAGGTATTGCTTGCCATTGTGCTCGTAGGTGAACGGGATGCCTGTCTGGTTCGCCGGCAATTCCATCACGTGGACGATCTCACCGGTCTGCTTGTTCACCGCGCGCATGATCGGCTTCGCGTCCGGCGTGCCATTACCCTCGGCGACGAACAGCAGGGTCTTCGTCAGCAAGGTGCCCGCACGAGTCGGCACTCCGGTCGGCGGAATGTCGATGCCTTGCAGCAACGGGTGATTCTTGATGCGATCCGGTGTGTCGGCATTGGCAATCATCCACAGATGTTCGCCAGTGTTCATGTCGATCGCGGTGACGCGGCCATAGGGTGGCTTGATGATCTCAAGACCCTGCACGCGGGGCACACGGACACCAAAACCCTGACTCAGGTCGAGGTCGGATTCCGGGTTCTTCGCCAGCGACAACATCTGCAACTGGGTGCGAGAAGGGACATAGAGAATGCCGGTCTCGGGATCCATCGTGGAGCCTTCCCAGTTGGCGCCACCGGTAGACGACGGCAGGCTCAACAAGCCGCGGGTGCCGTCCGGGTCATCGGTCAGCGAAGGCGGCGTGTACAACTCGCGGCTAAGGCGGAAGCCTTCGGTGGATTCCAGCGCCAACTGGTGGATCTCAGGAGTCCAATCCAACAAATCGTCTTCGGTCACGGTTTGGCGATCGAACGGCGCCGGGCGGGTCGGGAACGGCTGGGTCGGTGAGTACCACTCGCCGGGCACGTCACCCTGGGGTACTGGGCGCTCGACGATGGGCCAGATTGGCTCGCCGGTGGCGCGGTCATAGGCATAGACAAAGGACTGTTTGGAGACCGACATTACGATCTTGCGGCCATTGGGCAGATCCGCCAGCACCGGGGCCGCGGGCAAGTCCCAGTCCCAGATGTCGTGGTGGATCTGCTGGAAGTGCCAGCGACGCTCGCCGGTTTTCACATCCACCGCCACCAGGCTGCTGGAGAACAGGTTGGCGCCGGGACGGTCGCCACCGAAGTAGTCGCCGGTGGGATCTTCCACGGGCAGGTACACCAGACCCAGGTCCGGATCGCCGGAGATCGGTGCCCACACACCGGCGTTGCCGGTGAACTCCACGCCCTCGTCGAGCCAGGATTCATAGCCCACTTCGCCCCGTTCGGGGATCGTGTGGAAGGTCCACAACAGCTTGCCGGTGTGGACATCGTAACCACGAATATCGCCTTTCACGTTGGACTTGGAACGCGGACGACCGCCAGTGCGGTGCGCCGCACCGACGACGATGACATCATTCATCACCAGCGGCGGTGCGGAGATGCCGATGTCGGGATAGGGAAAACGCGGGTCGTCGGCGTTACGCAGACCGACAAACAGGTCCACCTTGCCGTTGACGCCAAAATTCGGGTCGGGAATGCCGGTAGCGGCATCCAGTGACACGAGCTGGTAGCCCGGGGTCACATCGATCACGCGGGCCTTGTCGCCACTGCGATAGTAGGCGACGCCACGACCGGCGCCCTTGCGCGGGGCCTCGTCATAGCGATCCCCTTCCTGGGGTCGCCACATCCAGAGCACCTGGCCGGTGGTGGCATCCAGCGCCACGACGTTACGGGTGCTTGCGACGTCGGCGTACAGCACGCCGTCGATCTCGAGCGGCGTGGACGGGTTATTGAAGTCGGTAGAGGGACCAAAATTCGCTGTCGAGAAGCGCCAGGCGATTTCCAGATTGGCGACGTTGTCGGCGTTGATCTGGTCCAGGGGGGAATAGCGCTGCGAGAAGAAGCCGCCGTGGTACACGGGCCAGTCGCCCTGATCCACGCTGGTGCCGGTCTGGCCCAGAGCAACTGGGGCGCTGAGCAGGGTTCCGAGTGCGGCAGCGACGCCCAAAAACACGCTTTTTCTTATTATCATCCAAAATTCTCCTGATTCGATGGGACTGTGTTTTTCTGGGACGGAGTATCGCCTGTTTTGCGCCAAAATAGAAATCGGGAAGCGTCTTACTTAGCGGTCGTTAGCCCTCGTCAGCCTATAGCTAGCCGGTCGCTGGCCGGTCGCTGCCCTGTCCCCGCCTCAATCTTCTTTGCTATGCTGCCCTCTCTCCCTCTGCGCCCCGCGCCGGCCGGTGTGTACAACAATGAGTCACGTGTTCCCCCGTCAGCCTAAAGCCAGACTCCCCGTCGCCGTCGCTGGCGAGGGCGTCTATCTGATCGACTCCAGCGGCAAGCGCTATCTGGATGCCTCCGGTGGCGCCGCCGTGTCCTGTCTGGGGCATGGGGATGCCGAGATCATCGCGGCCATCAAGCAGCAAGCAGACCGACTGGAATTTGCCCACACCAGTTTCTTTACGAGTGAGCCCGCCGAGGCACTAGCCGACACCCTGATCGCGAATGCCCCGGGCCAACTGGATCGGGTCTATTTCGTGTCCGGCGGCTCTGAGGCCATCGAGGCGGCGCTGAAACTCGCGCGCCAGTATTTTCTGGAAATCGGCCAGCCCAGCCGGCATCGCATCATCGCGCGCCGCCAGAGTTACCACGGCAACACCCTCGGCGCCCTCGCCACCGGCGGTAATGCCTGGCGTCGCCAGCCGTTCGCGCCTCTATTAATAGACACCACCCATATCGCCCCTTGTTATGAATACCGCGGTCGCGCCGACGACGAGTCGGCCTTCGACTACGGCCAGCGGGTCGCGAATGAACTGAAAACCGAGATCGAGCGACTGGGACCCGAGACCGTCATGGCCTTCGTCGCCGAACCCGTGGTCGGTGCGACCCTGGGCGCGGTGCCCGCGGTGGAAGGTTATTTCAAACGTATTCGCGAGATCTGTGACGAGTACGGAGTGCTCTTGATATTGGACGAAGTCATGTGCGGCATGGGCCGCACGGGTTCCCTGTTTGCGTACGAGCAGGAAGGCATCGAGGTCGACATCGTCACCATCGCCAAGGGTCTCGCCGCCGGTTACCAGCCCATAGGAGCAATGCTATGCACGGCGACGATCTATGACGCGGTCGCCAACGGCACCAGCTTCTTCCAGCATGGCCACACCTACCTGGGACACCCGGTCGCCTGTGCGGCTGGTAACGCGGTGGTGAAGGCGATACTTTCTCGTGGCTTGCTGCCGCGGGTACAAAGCCAGGGTGAGAAACTGCATGCCGCGATGAGCGACGCTTTCGGCGCGCGTGACTACATCGGCGACATCCGTGGGCGAGGATTGTTTGTCGGGATCGAGTTGGTGCGAGAAAAGGGCACGAAGCAGCCCTTCCCTGCCGCGCTCGGCATTAACAAACAATTGAAGCAACTCACCCTGGACAACGGACTGATTTGTTATCCCATGGGCGGCACGATCGACGGCCAGCTCGGCGATCACATTCTGCTGGCACCGCCGTTTATTTTCGAGGACCGGCACATCGACGAGCTGATCGAAAAACTGTCGGTGAGTTTTGATGCGGTGAAATTCGCGTAATGATCGCCTAACAATTTTCATAGCGCGTTCGCTCGACTGTTTGTTTTGCTGTTTGCTTGACTGTTTGCTCGACTATTTTCTCGAATGCTAGCTCACAAAGCTCTGCGTTTGCCGGATTGTGCGTTTACTGCAATTTGGGCACGCGCTAGAGTTGAACCCTTATTGCGATCGCGATGTTGCTGCTGATCTTGCTGTTGATCAGTCAGAACACGCTCAGCACGCTCAGGAGGAAGAACCATGCGACACACCACTGCACACCGACCTGACTGGTTTCGTCACACACTCACCACCCTTCTTGGCGTGCTGAGTTTTCTGGTCCTGAGCTCGCCGACTGTCGCGCAAACCGAACGTCCCCGCGCCCGTGAGGCCGGACTCATCGTCGGCATCTTCGAGCCCGGCGAATACAACGCCATCACCGACGTGGCCGGCGTCAAGGTCGGCCACACGACGGTCATCCGCGGCGACGACATCCGCACCGGCGTCACCGCCATCATCCCCGGCCCCGGTAATCTCTACACCAGCACCATGCCGGCCTGGATCCACATCGGCAACGGCTACGGCAAGCTGATCGGCGAGACCCAGGTGCGCGAATTCGGCGAACTGGAAACCCCGATCCTGCTCACCTGCACACTGTGCGTGTGGAGCGCAGCAAACGCACTGAAAGAATGGCTGTACGAACAGCCGGGCATGGGCGAACACACCATCAACCCCATCGTCGGCGAGACCAACGACAGCGTGGTCAATAATATGTGGGCCGACCCGATCCGGCACGACGAAGTGTACGCCGCCTTGAATAGTGCCAAGAGCGGCCCCGTCGAAGAAGGCAGCGTCGGCGCCGGCACCGGCACCCAGGCCTTCGGCTGGAAGGGCGGCATCGGCACCAGCTCAAGAGTGCTGCCCGAGTCGCTCGGCGGCTACACAATCGGCGTGCTCGTACAGACGAACTACGGCGGCATCATGACCATCAACGGCGCCCCCGTCGGCCGCGAGCTCGGCACCTACTCCTTCCGTGAGGAAGTCATGGCCGCCGACGACGGCGACAAGGACGACGGCTCCATCATGGTCGTGATCGCCACCGACGCGCCGCTCAACGCCCGCAGCCTCGACCGCCTCGGCCTGCGCGCCATCATGGGCCTGGGCCGCACCGGCTCCTTCGCCAGCAACGGCTCCGGCGACTACGTCATCTCCTTCTCCACCCACCCCTCCGTGCGCAAGCCGCGTACCAGCGACACCCCCATCCAGACCCAGGAACTCGTCAACGCCTCCATGTCCCCGCTGTTCGCGGCGGCGGCCGAGGCTACTGAGGAGGCGGTTTACAACGCGATTTTTAAGGCGACGACGATGACCAGTTCGCGAGGGGAGTTGAGGGAGGTGCCGATGGATCAGTTAATGGAGATATTGGAGAAGCATAATGCGTTGCGTTGGGATGAGACGGTGGGCAGGTGACTAACTAGCGCGCGGCATTGAATGAACTCGAAGTTTCGCGCTGACTCAGAATCTGGTTCGTAGTTATTGGCCAAAAATATTCTGGACGTACCATAAGAACCGATTTTCTTAATAAACAAAGCATCGAGTGTCAAATAGTCATCGTCATGCCAACCTCTAAGATAGATTGAACTGAATTGCTTCCAGACACGTATTCTCAGCAACCCCTCGGTTAACGGTGAACATGTCATGAAGCTTCTAGCAGAAACCCTTCAAACCAATATTGTTGCAATATTCCTTTTGCTTACTCTATTGCTGGCAACCAATGCCAATGCCTTGGAAAAACCGGAATACACAGTTTTGCTCGAATTGGGGAAAATCGAATATAGGCAATACAAGTCTTATATCGTGGCAGAAACCGTGGTCGCCGACGAAGATTACAATCGCGCCGTGGAGACAGGCTTTAAGCGCTTGTTTGACTACATTTCAGGCAACAATAGCGGCAGCGAGAAAGTAAGCATGACGGCACCGGTGGAAATGGCGCGCACGGGAATTGAGCTGAAGGCGACTTCGCCAGTCAGCACGAGACAAACAGCGGAAGGCATTCGCATGGCTTTCATGTTGCCCAGCGAATACGACATGGTGTCTGCTCCGAAGCCACTGGATGACACTGTGGCTTTGAACGAGATACCGGAACGAGTCATGGCGGCCATTCGATTTTCCGGACGCTGGACCGAACGCAACCTGACAGAGAATGAAGCTCGCTTGCTGGAAAACATAGCAGAGCAGCAATTGGACACAGTGGGACCGTCGGTGTTCGCCGCCTACAATCCGCCGTTCATACCACCCTGGTTTCGACGTAACGAGATACTGTTTGAAGTGAATGGGTTGCCGAAAGCGATGACCCCCAAATCCTCGGGCGACTGAGAATTAACAGGAAACTGGCACTCTTTTCTTCATACAGAGCACATAAATCTGTCCTTAATTTTCCAGGGTTAATTCCCGCACAGGCTTACACCGAGCCAGCACGTTTCTGATTGCATATGGCAGTATCAGCCGCCTATTGACTAATTTGCTGCCTGATCAGTCGCTGACGGAGATGCTTCAGAATGTGGAAATGATTGGTATATAACTTCACGCGAAGGCGCGACAGCGACACTCACAGTTTAACAATGCACTTCCGTTAGGCTGTTAAACTGTGGGCTTCCTTTCGTTGCTCGACGAGGTGCACGCGACATTCAACAGGGCCAAGACCGGCCCCGTCGAAGAAGGTAGCGTCGACCGGCTCGGCCTGCGCGCCCATGGGCCTGGGCCGCACCGGCTCCTTCGCCAGCAACGGCTTGGGCGACTACGTC
Organism: Pseudomonadales bacterium; assembly: GCA_023257655.1. Taxonomy (GTDB): domain Bacteria; phylum Pseudomonadota; class Gammaproteobacteria; order Pseudomonadales; family Pseudohongiellaceae; genus UBA9145. Next base: position 31,915 of record JALRBQ010000082.1, on the reverse strand, counting down.
ATCTCATTCTCCACCCACCCCTCCGTGCGCAAGCCCCTCACGAGCGACACCCCCATCCAGACCCAGGAACTCGTTGACGCCTCCATGTCACCGCTGCTCGCGGCGGCGGAGGCTACTGAGGAGGCGGTGTATAACGCCATCTTCAAGGCGACGACGATGATGAATTCGCGGGGGAGATGCGGGAGGTGCCGATGGATCGATTAATAGAGATATTGGATAAGCATAATGCGTTGCGTTGGGATGAGACGGTGGGGAGGTAGATTCTGAATCAATTCTTTTGCATCCCAAGAGCGCCTGTATCCATCAGGCGCCTGATTTTCAGACCCCACTAACAGCCAAACAACTGCCTAATTTGAATCTCTTCCCATTCCTTTACGGAATGGCGCGCTCATTTAGAAGTTTAAGTCTGGTCAGATCAATTAAGGTCTGAAATAACCGCGCCAAACAGGTCTGATCGCTATTTCTATATTAATTGGGGTTTTATACGGTTAATGGCACAATCCTCAGGCGTAGTACAAAATTATCCGATAGGTTTTGTGCACATTACCTAACCCCATCGCTCTATGATCTGACCCATAGGAGAGCACCCGATGTCTCGCAACTACTCGGCCCGCCTCACCAAGCTCGCCCTACTAGGCCTACTGGTAATTACTAATACCCACGCCCAACCCCCCAGTCTCCCCGTCCCTGAACTCGGCGACGGCCCCTGGGTCTTCGACACGGCTGAGCAGGGCAAAATCCGGGTTAGCGTCGTCACCAATGACCTCTCCCATCCCTGGGCGATTGCCTTCCTGCCCGATGGCGGCATGCTCATTACCGAGCGGCCGGGTCGCCTGCGGATTGTGCGCGATGGTGTGCTCGATCCGCGACCCATCACCGGTTTACCCGCGATTCGAACCGAAGGGAATGGTGGCCTTCAGGACGTCGCGATTCATCCCGAGTACGCTGCCAATGGCCTGGTCTACCTGACTTATATAAAGCCGATGGAGAACGGCTGGGGTGCGCCGGCGCTCGCGATGGGCCGGCTCGAGGGTTACACGCTGATGGATGTGCGGGATCTCGTCGTGACTGAGCCGTATGAGGGCAATTCTGGCCTGAACGGTCGCGTCGCCTTCGGGCGTGATGGCAAGGTTTATTTTTCTACGGGCGGTAATGTGGGAAATGCCCCACAGGAAATGACGAGTCTGCGGGGCAAGGTGTTGCGGCTCGAACCCGATGGGTCGGTACCGCGGGACAATCCGTTCGTGGGCCGGGGTTCGCGACCGGAAATCTACACCCTGGGGCATCGCAACACACTGGGCCTGATGCAGCACCCGGTGACCGGCGAGATGTGGCAGCACGAGAACGGACCCAACGGGGGTGACGAGGTGAATATTCTCCTGTCCGGCCGCAATTACGGTTGGCCGGAGTTGAGCTTCGGGCGTAACTACTCGGGCACGCGAATTACCGAGCATCCCACACGCGAGGATGTGGAGTCGCCGCAAATTGTGTGGCTGCCCGCAATCGGCGCGGCGGGGATGGCGGTCTACACTGGCGACAAGTTTCCCGCCTGGAAAGGCAATTTGTTTGTGGGCTCACTGCGCCAGGGTGGTATTGAAGGGACTGGTCACCTGCAGCGGGTCGTGTTTAACGAGAACTATGAGGAGCTGCGGCGCGAATCCATGTTGGGTGAGCTCAGGCAGCGGATTCGGGAAGTGCGGGAAGGGCCGGATGGCTTGTTGTATTTGCTGACAGATGAGGACGTTGGGGCGCTGTTGCGAGTGGAACCTGCGCTGTAAGCACCTGCGCCGTTTTTACGTGTGCTGTTAATACCTAGTCTGCTAATAACTGGGCTTGAAATAAAAGGCGTCAGATTTAGTTCGCCTCAATAAATCTGACACCCACTCGAATTTTACTCTTCAGACTTGGGACACTTTCTCAGCACGCGAACCGAAAAATCCGCGCCGACCTCAGACATACTAGCAAGCACTGAATCCAGTGCGTCTTCCGCCACACTCCAGTTGTAAGGCGTCATCAGCAATAAGTCTCTCCTGATCTGGAGTTCGGGCAAGCAAAAATGAAACTGGAGTCTCGTGCTTTTTATCTCCTCGAATCCAGTCGGAAGTTCCGCATCCACTGAGTGCTGTTGCGGAGATTCATACAGCGCGGCCTTCAACTGCGCGAGATGTTCCTCCGCCGGACTCACGTGCAGCCACAAACCCCCATCAGTCAATATGCGGTGAGTTTCTTCTGCGCTACCTGGCGCAAACACCTGCAGCACCACATCCTGACTCTCGTTCAATACGGGCAAGTTGAAATTGCTCGCGATAGCGAATTGGCAGTGGGGGTATTTTTTCGCGGCTTTCTCGATCGCCGCCTTGGAGATGTCGCTGCCGGCTGCATTGATCGCTAATTCAGGCTCGCTCAAGAGGGTGACGAGTTTGCCAAGGTAGTAGCCTTCGCCGCAGCCAGCATCAAAGAGAGCCAATGTCGGCTTGAAGTGATGCTCGCGAATCAACTCGGCAAGCGCGTTCACCAGTGGTTGATAGTGGCCCGCTTCCAGGAAGGCCCGGCGGGCGGCGATCATCTCTTTGCTGTCGCCTGGTTCGGGGCTGCGCTTCTGATTGGCGAGCAACAAATTTACATAGCCCGCCTTCGCCCTGTCGTAGCTATGCTTGTTCTCGCATTGCCACTGCGCCCCCGCTAACACGAGCGGCGCCTGACAGACTGGACAAATCCATGGCACGCTTGCCAGCTCTGCTTACGGCAGCGCCATGCCTCGTTCTTGCAACACCTCGACGAACGTCATCGAGGCATTCACCCCGGTCGGGAATCCGGAGTACATGGTCACCTGTGCGATCAGCTCGGCGATCTCTTGTGTTGTAAGTCCATTGTCCAGTCCCCGGCCCAGCTGCACGCGCAGCTCACCGGATTGGTAGTTGGCCAGAGTCGCGGCGATGGTGGCGATGCTGCGTTCGCGGGCAGACAGTTGGGTGCGGGTCCAGGTTTCGCCGTCGATCAGGCCGTCGACGAGCTCTTCCAGATACGGCGCTGCCGGGTAGCGTCCCTCACCCATGGGCAGGTTTCTGGCCTTGTAGACTTCGGCGAGGACATTCGCGCCATTGGTGGCGACCGAGAAGCCGGCGTAGAAGGCGACGTGGTAGAGCACCTCGGCCAGTTCGGCCTGGGTGACGCCGTTGTCCAGCGCGCGGCCGGAGTGATAGCGGACTTCACTGGAGGCACCGAGCGCGGTGCCCACGGCGACGGTGATCATGCTGCGATCGCGCGGCGAGAGTTCTTCCCGTGTCCAGGTTTCGGCATAGACGACTTCATTCAGCAGATCACGCAGGTACGGTGTCTGAGGGAAGGCGCCGGGAAATTCCAGCTCGGGATTGACCGGCGGCTGGCGTGAGGAAGCACCGGGCGGCGTGTCGGGCAGTCCGCGCGCCTTGAAGACTTCTGCAGCGACACGGGCGGCATTGACGCCAGTCGGGAAGCCCGAGTACCACAGAGTATGAGCAATGATTTCCGATATCTCGGCCTGGGTGACCCCGTTGTCCAGTGCCCGGCCCATGTGCAGCCGCAGTTCATTGGTTGCGTACAGCGCCTGCGTGACTGCCACCGTAATCATGCTTCGATCGCGCGCCGACAGGCCGGGGCGTGCCCAGATGTCGCCGTAGACGTAACGATCGCGCACCTGTCCTAAATAGGGCGCGCCGTCGTAGAAGCCGGTGGGGGCTGGTGGTTGTTGGGCCACAGCGGCGGGTCCGAGCAGGAGGAGGATGAGTGCGGCCAGTGACTGGGCGCTGAAGACGTGTTTGGCTCTGATTCTGGAATTCGACATGGACTGTCCTCTCTCTTATACGTTGGCGTTTTGTTGGCGTGCTTGTCGGTGTGCTTTTTGTTGTGTTTTTTGGTGTGTTTTTTGGTTCGCTGTGCGTTTGCTTCTTCCTGGCTTGCTGCAGGGTTTATTGACTGCTGTTACCGGCCAGCCCTGAATCAGGGTTGCTGGAAATGTCGAGCTAGCCTACCCCATAGCGTGCGTGAAACCAACTCCCTCGCCCGAGTGTCAGAGGCCACATCCTGTTTGTTGTCTTGCCTAATTGCGGCGATCGCCCTACCCTGACGTTTTGATTCCTGGATTCCGGGATTGCTGCGCCAACTGTCTAACCATGAGAATACTGCCGTTTACATTGTCCTTCGTGCAAAGAGTTACTCTTGCTCTGGGCGTGCTCGCTTGTGCGATCGCTACCGGAGCGACTGCACAAGACCGATTGAACAGTCTCACCGGCAATGGCAGCGTGATGCTGGCTTCGGCCTCTGGTGAAGTGCTCACCAGTCTCAACCCGGAGCGGGTGATGGTGCCGGCATCCCTCGTCAAGATTCCACTGACGCAAGTCGCCCTCACCACCCTCGGCGAGGACTTTCGCTTCGAGACCCATTTCTATCGTAACACCGACGGCGACCTGCTGATCCGCGGCCTCGGTGATCCGTTGTTGGTGTCGGAGGAAATCAGGCTCATCGCCGACGCGCTGGCTGAGCGCGGCCTGCAACAGGTGCGCCGGCTGGTGGTCGACGACTCTGCCTTAGAACCCAATCCCGACCTGCCCCTGGAAGAGGACAATAGCCAACCCTATGCCGCGCGCAACAGCGCGCTGGCGGTGAACTTCAACACGGTGAATCTGGCCTGGACTGCAGGTGGCGAGTTGATCACCGGCGAAGCGCAAACGCCCCTCACGCCGCTGGCCCGCGAATTGGGCGCGACACTGAATCCGGGAACCGCCGAGCGCATCAATCTGGGCGCGGATCCTCGCGCCGGTTTGCAACAGGCGCAGCAACTGTTTCGGCTAGTGCTCGAAGAGTCTGGTGTGACGGTGACCGATTCGGCGTTCACTCACGAAGCTGTGTCTGACGAGTGGACATTGTTTTATCAACATCGCAGCTCGCACTCGTTGCGCGAGATTCTGGCGGGATTACTGCGCTACTCGAACAACTTCACCGCCAACCAGCTGTTTCTCACACTAGGCGCCCACCGCAGCGGCTATCCGGCTACCGTCGCGGCAGCCAGGGCGGAGTTGCAGGAACGGCTTGTGGAGTTGTATGGCGAAGGCTACGGGACTGATCCGCAGACATTGTTGATGCTGGAAGGGTCCGGCTTGTCGCGGGAGCAGCGCGTCAAGGCTGCTGCGTTGCTGCATGTATTGGAAGTCTTTCGGCCCTATGCGGAGCTGTTGCCCGAGACGAATGGCGTGTTGCGTAAGAGCGGCACCCTGACCGGGGTCTACAATTTCGCGGGTTATATTCCTGGGCCGGGTGGGCTGTATCCGTTTGTGATTCTGACGAATCAGGCAGCCAATAATCGGGCGGACATTCAGCGGATTTTGCAGGGATTGGTGGGGCGGTAATTGGCAGAGGCTGGAAAAGCGCGAAAGGAAAAAACAGATCAGCGTGAATTAATTTTTATCGTTAAATAATTTTCTATTAAAAGTGGGCGCGTCTCGACCCTTCGTAAACCACATTACTCTTACCTAATTATTAATGTTGAATCGAGAAAGAAAAAGGGTCAGAGCAATTTAATTTGCTCTGACCCTTTTTGCTCAATCCATCGTTCGAACTAGAACGTGCCCCGCACCTTGACCGCAAACACGGTGCCAGTAGTGAAGCACGAGTTCTCGATCTCCTCCAGTCCGCCGTCGCCTATTGAGCGATTCTCATAACGCGTGCGCAGTCGGCAGCGGGTGCCGCCATCGCGCATCTCGAAGCGGTAGGTCAGGTCTTGCCAGCCCACGGCTTCCACCCAGGCAAAATAGAACGGATCGCCTTCGTAGGACTCGGTCTTGTCGATGTCGTAGAACACGTTGGCGCCGTCGAAGCCCTTGCTCACATTGACGCCCCAGTTCATGTTGCGGGACGGGATGTCATGACGCAGCCCTATTCTGGCGTTGCCGCGGCCGCGACGGGCGAGGCGGCGATCTTCGCCAGTGAAGGGGTCGGTGATACTGGAGTCTTCCAGATCGAGTGAAGCCGTAAACAGCATGTTAGGCTGATTGAGGAAGTTCAGGCGCAGGCTGCTGTTAATCGACATGCCATAACGCTCGCCGTCGCCGATGTTGCCGTTCGCGCCCAACACCGTGGTCGGGGTCGAGACGTCGATGCGTTCGATCACGTCTTCGAGCTGGTGGTAGAACGCCTTGGTGTTAATAACCCCGGCATCATTGGGCAGACGGAATTCCAGGTTCGCCTCATACCGCCAGGATTGCTCCTGCACCAGGTCCGGGTTACCTTCCAGTTGATTCTGGTCGTCGTCAGTGCCACCGCTGTTCTGGGCGCTGGCGGTGAAATCCGAGAAGCTCAGTTGGGCCACGTCTTTCTCGATCGTCGCACGCAGTTGCAAGGCGGGCGTGATGTCGAAACGGTAGTCCAGTTTTGGGCGCAGGAAGTTGAAGTCGCGTTCCTGGGACACGTCACCGGTTTGGGATATCGTGCTGGTTTCATACAGCAAGGTGCTTTCCAAGGACATGCGGTTGTTCAGCAACCAGTTGTGGATGGCGAAGTATTCGTAGCGCATCTCTTCCACGGTGCCGTTGGCATTATTAATCGGCGTCAGACCGCCAAAGGCCGGTGACCCGGTACCGCCGGTTTTCAGACCCAGTTGCAAGGAGGTATCGAGGATGGTCTGGGCACGCTCAACGCCGACTTCCAGGTCCTGACCACCACCGAGTCCCATGCTGTAAGAGGAACGCACGATGCGTTCACGGGTACGCTCGTAGGACGCCAGGTACAGGTCTTTCGTCTGCGTGTTGTTTTTGAAGTTGAACCGGTCGCGTTGATACAGCGCGTCGCTGTCATTGACGATGAACAAAGTCTTGAAGCGATTGCTATTGCCGAAGATGTGTTCGTAGTCGCCGCCCACTTCCCAGGCGTCGCCGGTATTCGACAAGTCCTCGAACTCGGGCGTGACGATCGGGCTCGCCACCGTGTAATCGACGATCGTGCGATCGAGCTCGGTGTCGGAGTCGTTGTCGGCCCAGCGCAGGTTGAGGTGGGTGCGATCGTTCTCGGTGAATTCATAACCGAAGTTCGCTGTCAGCGTGTTCGGTGCCGACTCACGAACCTCGTCGCGACGGATTGCGTCGTTGGCGGAACCGTCGGCCAGGTAGCTGCGCTCGCGGCTGTCGCGGAACTCATGGCGCGGTTCCTGTTCGGCGCTCAGGAAATAGGTGAACGCTTCGCGTTGACCATTGAGGGAAATCTTGCCGCCGGGCTGAATCTCGTTATCGTGGTAGCGGTCGGCATTCACTTCATAAGAGAGGCTAGAGCTGGACTGGGCCTGCAGCAGCACGATGTTGATGACTTGTCCGCCACCGCGCACGTCGAGATCGCCCGAGGTGCCGCGGATGATTTCGATGTAGTCGACCTGCGACGCGAGAATGCGGCTGAGCTGGCTGTTGCCTTCATTTTCCTTGCCGGCGATGCGACGCCCATTGATCAACACCTGGTCGCCACCGGAGCCTAGGCCGCGGCGATTGGAGCCGTTGGAGCTGCCCGGACCGCCGCCACCGCCACCACCGCCGTGACGGGCGACGTTGATGCCGGGGATCCGATCCAGCATGTCGTTCACGGAGTAGGGTTCGAACTGGGCGAAATAGGAAGAGGGATAGGTAATCGTGGCGTCATCGCCGGTGGTGGGCTGGGGATCCTGCGCCATCGAGAGCGAAGAGGCTGTGACGAAGCACAGGCCCAGCGCCAGTTTGCTGAGTCGAAAACGCGCCGTCGCCGGCGTCAAACAGGGGGTGGTGATTGCCTTCATGCTTCTGATTACCTTGAATTGCCAGAACGTAAAGTCGCAGAGTATGCCGGGTGCGCGCACGCAGCGACACAATAACGCTGCCTGAAATTGTGACTTTTTTTGACAGACTACGCGGAAAACCGGGGTTCAGACCAGCCGACTTACGGGATTATGCGATAGCCCGAGGGGGTGTATTCGATAGAACTCGGAAACGCCAGCGGCTCAATACGGGAATGGCCGACATAGACCGCCTCGTCGGGCGCCCGGCGATTGCCGTATTCGCGCATGAAGTCCGCTTCGTCTTCCCGGTCGGGTAATTGACCGCTCAGTGCCAAGCGCACGACCTTCGCCACGGCCTCGGGACTCTCGCGCTGGGGATAATGCGCTGCCAATGGCAGCAACCAGAAGCTGCCGGGCGCGTCGCGTTCATCGAGATAGGTCGACCATACGTGGGTGGCGATGCGGACCGGATTGACGCCATCGGCAAGCCCCCACAGATAAGCCACGGGAATCGGACTGCGGGGCAGATTCTCCAACCACCTGACTTCGTTGGCGGCGCGCTCCAGCAGATAGCGCCCGACATGCAACAGCGCGGCGGTGCCGTTATTGAACGCGGTGATGTCGGAGTAAGCAACGGCCTCCGGGTCACCACTGGTCAGACGCGGCAGCGCGCTGCGCTGGTTGATGAGCTGCGGGCCACGCTCGGCATCGAGCAGGGCCAGTTGAAACGGTGACAGGGTCGCCAGCGGCAGGAACATGCCGCTGTTGGAGAGGAAGTGGTAGTTGATCGTGTAGGCCGGCGCGGGGCTATCTAGATAGTTGTCGAGATAGTTACCGAGAAACGCGAGCCCGATGCTGACACCGCGATCGTGCGTGTACAGGGCGAAGTCATCGAAGTGCACGACCTCGCGCACAAAGTAGTCGGCGATCTCGGCATTCTCCGCGAGCATGTAGGAGAAGCCATCGGCTGGTTTGTCGGAGAAACCGGAACCCGGGAAATCCAGCACGGCGATGTAGTAGTCGGCTTCCAGCAGTGGAACCAGCTTGTAGAAATCGAAACTGGAATTCGGGAAGCCATGGATGAGCAGCAGCTTGGGTTTGTCGGCGTCGCCGAAGGTGCGGTAGAACACGCTCACTGACGCGCCATTGTTATCGGCTGTGGTCGAGGTCCACTCGAAATAGCTGCCGCCGCGGTACCAGTTCTCGGCCAGTTCGGAATAGAAGACGAAGTCGTCATCCTGGGCCTGGAGATTCTGGACGCTCAGCAACACGCCTGACAGCAAACCCAGCACCAGTTTTGAAAAAATACCAACTTTTCGCAGCGCATTCATGGCCTTCTCCCCCCCCTTGGACGATGGCGACATTAAACCATTGTTTGAAGGACACAGCCCACGCTTTTCGGAGTGACAAGCAGGCTTCTGCCTCTATTCACCGTGTCGCTGGTTAAAGCCGTTTGCGCGGTAGTCGGCTTTTGCTGGAACAAGGCCTGTCACTTTGGCGCACGCTCGCCTATAGCAGGCAGCAACAACAACGCCCTGTAACACAACAAAGGGATGCCGATGCAATTTTTCGAGTCAGTCTCGACGTGGATCTCAGCGAACGAGTCCTTGCTGAATGGACTCGCCGCTATTCTGGTCTTTCTCGGCTTTCTGTTCACCGCGTTGAAGGCGCTCAAGGGGCGTTGGCATCAGCGCGGGGACACTGCAAGCCAGGAAGTCATCACCCTCAAGAGCCTGACCAAGCCCTCGCCCTACCCCATTCAATTTGCCTCCGTCGACGGACTCAAGATCGCCTACACTGTGCAGGACAAAGGTAAGGACTCCATTCTCGTGGCACCGGGCATCATCTCCAACCTGCACGTCTCTGCCAATTTGCCACCGTTGCGTGACAGCATGCGCCGACTCGGCCGATTCGCGAAGGTGATCAATTTCGACAAGCGCGGCCAGGGCCTGTCCGATCCGACGATGGACGCCGCTACCCTGGAGCAGCGCGTACGGGATATCGACGCGGTGGTGACCGCCAATGGGCTGGACAAGTTATTCCTGATGGGCATTTCCGAGGGCGGGCCCATGAGTGTGCAGTATGCCGTCGAGAACCCCGACCGGATCAAGGGCCTGATTCTGCTCGGCACTACCGCGCGTTTCCTGCGTGATGAGAGTTACCCGGTGGGCATGTCCGAGAAGACCCTCAATCGGCTCGTCGAGGAGTGGGGTACTGGACGTACGCGCGATATCTTTTTTCCCAGCATCTCACGCGACGTGATGAATAATGAGGTGTATCAGGGCGCTGAGAAATTATTGTCTGACAAACGCTCTATGGGACAGATTGTGAATTACATGAAGGTGCTGGATGTGCGTCCCCTTCTGCCACAGATCAACTGCCCAACGCTGGTCATTCACTTCAGCGGCGATCTGGCCATCACTGTGCGAATGGGGCGCGCGATGGCGAGTTTGATTCCTAACGCACAGTTTCTCGAAGTGGAGGGAGTTGACCACTGCGACCTCGGCCGCGCGCCGAAGGCGATTGCCGCTATCGAGAAGTTTGTGCGCGAACATCAGTAACCGCGCACATTTCACTTCTTGATAAAACCCCGTTAGTTCGCTTCGTGTTGCCTATTCATTCGCGCGATGGCAGCTCACACAGCCTCCGGACACCCGGCCCGCCATGTAGTAGCGGGGCGCGCTACGCGCCGCTTCCTCACGCGCACGGCGCACGTTGGAGAGAAACCTGTCCATGTCATCTCTGAGAAACGGATGGCGCGCACTGATGTCCCCTGATCGTAGTCGTCCGGCGATGCGTTCGATGTTGTTAAGACTCGTCACTACGCCTTGCTGAAACACCGGGTTGCTGTCGTCGGCGGTGAGCAAAGACATATCCAGTTTCTGCAATTCGAAGGCAAGCTGGTGCATGCCGGAGCGTAGCTCGTCGCCATCGGCGAAATCGAAGTTCGGTGGATTGGCGATGCGGGGGAAGCTGTCGTCGGAACTGCTACAGGCCGACAGGGTTGCAACGGCTGAAAAGGCAAGCGACAGAACTAACGCGGGGAATGCGCCACGATGCAGGCTGTGGGTCATAACAAAGCTCTCCTTGATTGAACGATTCAACTATAGGAGGTCACTCGTGGCCGGGTGTTGATCCTTGTCATAAAAGCCGGGAGAAACAATCCCCCGGCCTGCAAGCTAGAGCATCCAACCCACCAGCAAATACACCACGACACTGATACACGCGATGAGAGCGGCATAAGGGAGCTGGGTTTTGACATGGTCGATGTGATCACTGGCCGCGCCAGTGGAGGCGAGAATTGAGGTATCGGAAAGCGGCGAGCAGTGATCGCCGAACACGCCGCCGCCTGACACGGCGGCGATCGTGGCATAGACCACTGTGTTCAGCTCGTTGCCCGAAAAGGCGAACGCCAGCGGCACAGCAATGGGAATCATGATGGCATAAGTGCCCCAGGATGTGCCCGTCGAAAAGGCGATGATGCCGGTGATGAGGAACGCGAGCATGGGCAACAGACTCGGGGTCATCCACGACTCGGTGGCAGAGATGATGTAGTCGGCGGTATTGAGCGCGGCCGACAGTTCATTCAACGCATAGGCGAAAGCGAGAATGACAACCGCCGGCATGATGCCCTTGATGCCGAGCATGGCGGTGTTCGTGATCTCATTCAGCGGCACTCCCTGGATGCGCATCACAATGCCAGACACGATGGCCGCCAACATAAAGGCCTCCATCGGTTTAGCACTGCCAAGCACGACCACCGCGCTGATGACGAAGCTGATCACGACGAACACCGGAAACAGAAAATTCCAGAACAAGCTGGTCCGGATGCCCGTGAAAGACTCGATGCCAGTCAACTCCTGTGCCATCAACGGTTGGGCGCCATCGCCGACGACCTTGCCCTCATTCAAAGCTCGCTCTTCGGCGGTCTTCATGGGACCGAAGTCTTTCAGCACACCACTGGCAATCAGGCCTACCATCGCCACGGCGAGAATGGAGTAGATGTTGAAGGGGATGGAGTAGATGAAGGTTCTTAGAGCCTGGCCGGCGTTCTCGATGGGACCCATCCCGATGGTTAGCCCTGATACCAGCGCTGCCCAGCCGGTGATTGGCACCAGGATGCTCACCGGTGCGGAGGTGGAATCGCAGATATAGGCAAGTTTTTCCCGCGAGATTTTGAAGCGGTCCGACAACGCGCGCATGGTCGAGCCAACAAACAATGGACTGAAGTAGTCGCTGAAATACACGAACATGCCCATGACCCAGGCGATGAGTTGCACGCGCTTGCGCGTCATCTTGCGGCGCTCGATGAACAGCGAAAAATTATGGATCGCACCGGTGCGCTGGAAGAAGGCGATGAGAATGCCGATGAAAAATTCCAGCAGAAGAATCCATGAGAAACTTTCGTTGCCGAGAGCACCGACGAGCAAATTGGGAAAGCCCATGAAGCCCTGACCTGCTACCAGCACACCGGCGAGACAGGCCACTGCCAGGGAGAACACCGTATTGCGTGTGATGAAGGCAAGCGCAATGGCGACGGTCGCGGGAATTAGCGATAGCGGTCCGATATAGTCAGTGGGTTCCACGGAGACTCCTTCTTCTCATTTTTATTAGTGCTTCATATTAGAGCTACAGTTCGTGACGTCCCTGCCAGCTCTCCAGTGTCGAGGCAAATTTGAAGCCGATGACACGCAAGGGTTCCGGCGGCATCCAGCTGGCTCTGCCGAATAATCTGGGGACATCTGGCACGTCCAGGCCATGCGCTTTGTCGACAAGCAGCCTGCCCAGTAACGTACCCTTCACCGTACCGCCACCATTGCAGCCGGCGGAGATATGCAGATTCGGTTTGACCTCGCCCCACAGGGCCCCGCCGTTATAGGTGAAGCCCACCGCTCCACCCCACACCTTGTCGAAACCGGTTTGTCGCAAACTGGGGAAGCGACTGTTCAGCCGTCGCGCCAATTCGGTTTCAATGTGCGCGCGAGGTAATTCCTTCTCATAGCTGTGCATCGAGCGAATCATGAAGCGGCCATCGACAGTGCGACGCAGGGTGCTGCCGAGTCGGTGGGTCGGCAACAGTCCCCAATTCGCGTCGGTGCCGAGCGCATCCAGTTGCGCCGCTGCCAATGGCGGGGTGAGTCCGGCGAAGGTGTACATAGCCACCAGGCGCGAGCCACCGATACCGAGATCCTTGGCGAATGCGTTGTTGGCGAGGATGAGTTGCCGGCAGCTGACATGGCCGCCTGGGGTCTTGACGCGCCAACGCTGTCCAACTCGGGTGATCTCGAGTGCCGGCGTGTTCTCAAATAATTGGGTGTCCTTTGAAAGTTGTGCCGCGAGGGCGCGGATAACGGCCGCCGGCTGGGCCAGATAGCAGTCGGGGGAATATAGGCCTTCGGCGTAGAAGTTGCTGCCGAGTCTCTCCCGCAGCGCGTTGCGATCGAGTTCGGTGAAGGGCAGCCCGGCTGCTTGCAGAAAGGCCCGGTAGTTGTTGAGAGACCTCAAACCAGCACTGCTGGCGGCAGCACGGTAGGTCCCTGTGCGCTGCAGATCCACCGTCTCGCCAGTCTGCGCACAGTAACGCTCAACGTCAGCCATAATCTGCGCCATCGTGTCGCCGGTGAGCCGATTGCACAGGGCCATGCGCTCAAGTTGACTCGGATTCGCGTCCTCGGCCAGGGCGATGGACAACAGAAACCCGGAATTGCGCCCCGGATTGCCTTCGCCGATCTCGCTGGAATCGAGTAGTGTGACTGAATCTCCGGGGGACAATTCCTGCCAGCGCCGGGCGGCAGCGATGCCGGTCCAGCCGGCACCGATGATCGCCACATCGGTATCGAGGTCTTGTTGTAACGCGGGTCGCGGGACTCGGGGCGCCAGCAAGGCATTCCAGCCGCAGTCGAGTTGGTAGTTCGGATGGCTCATGCAGATTTCCAGCCAATTGATTCGGTTAGGAGCTAACCTACAATAAATGTTGGGGCTTGGGGAGGATTATACCCGCCGGACTGAGCTTCTCTCACGCTCTTGTTACAGGGGCTTTGGCGGTGAAGAATTCCTCGTCTGCAGTTTACTCCTGAGCCTAACAGGCTTAAGGTTTGTACCCATAAAACCAACAGTTCATCCCGGGAGATTACCCATGCTACGCCCTGCTCGCGAGACCGCTCCGCTTCGATCCCTGCTTGTCTGCACAGCCCTTGCCTGTGCGAGCCTGGCAAGCGGCGCCGCCCTGGCCCAGACCGGTAAACGGCCGGACCTGGAAGGTATCTGGACCAATGCCTCATTGACCCCCCTGTCCCGACGCGCCGGCGTCGACACTTTGGTTGTGTCACCGGAACAGGCACGAATTCTGGCCGCACAGACACCGATCGGGGGCATTGAAGGTGGCTTCGATGAAGGCGATGGTGTGAACGACACACCGGACGCTGCCGCCGAGGATTTCGGTGTGCGCGCCTATAACAATTTCTGGGTGGACCCCGGCTCGAATCTGGCGCTGGTGAAGGGCGAGTATCGCACCTCGTATATCGTCAACCCCGAGGACGGCCAGGTGCCGCGGCTGGAGAATCCCCGTTACGATTTCGAGCGGCGTAACTTCGGTTCGCGCTATGCCACCGGCATCGGCGATACCCGCGGCCCGGAGGCGATTCCCAATGCCGAGCGCTGCCTGCTGGGGTTTGGCAATAAGGCCGGTCCCGGCATGATGGGCGCGCTGTATAACAACACTTACCAGTTTGTGCAGACCGATGACTACGTGATGATTCTGGTAGAGATGGTGCACGATGCGCGGATTATTCCGATCTTCGACTCACCGGAAGAGGCGCGCGCCCACCGTCGGCCAGCGGTGCTGGAGCAGTGGATCGGCGATTCTGTTGGTTGGTATGAAGACGACGAGTTGGTGGTTGAGACGGTGAACATCAATCCGATTCAGCTCAGCCAGAGTTCGGTGCCGATCACGAAAGCCGGGCGCATCACCGAGCGCTTCAGCCGCTATGCCGAGAACGAGATCTTCTATCAGTTCACGGTGGACGACAGTAACCTCTACAGCCAACCCTGGACGGCGGAGCTCAGCTTCTATGCCACCGAGGACGGCTTGTATGAATATGCCTGCCACGAGGGCAACTACGCGATGCCGGGAATTCTTGCCGGTGCGCGTCGTCTCGAGAAGCAGGAAGCGATGAACGCGAAATAGCCTGGTGTCAGGTTCGTATTAGATTGATGTGTGAGAGACGATGCTGAATTTGCTACTGATTCTGGTCCTGTTATTCGCTGTGCTGGCGATTCTGCTGCCGCTGTTGGAGAAGCGCGGCAAGGAGATGACACCGGAGCAGATGCAGCGCATGAGTCGTTGGCTGATTCCTCTCATCGCCATCGCACTGGTGTTGCAGGCCATTAGATACTTTATGGGGTAGTCATTACAGATCGGCGATCGCCGTCACAATGAACACCGCATAGTCCTGCTTGTCACAGTCGGCCACCGCTGGCATCGCCGCGCCGGGTCGTACCGGAAAGTCGGCCTGCTTCGCCTGCGCCGGCGTGCATGCTCCGGCTCCCTTCGCTGAGGTGTACCGCCCCGAGCGGCAGCGCAGATGAGTCACGTCATAAATCGAGGCCTTGCTGTCGAGTTGCCAGTGCTGACTGCCACCGCTGGCCGGTGGCTGTACCGTCAGGATCGCCGTGACTTCGCGGCCGCCAGTGACGAGATAGTGTCCGGCCGGCAGCGGAAATTCCGGCTGCTCCATGATCAAGCCGTTCTCCTCCAGCCACCAATCTTCACTGTCGAATGTCCACTGCGCCGGTGCAATGCCGCCGCGTGCCTGCAACTTCTCGAAGTCCCGCAGACGCACACCGCGTGGTCCCGGATCCTTGCGCCACAACCCCCACTGCTCGGCATTGTTGCCGGAATGTGCCTCGTTCGCGCCGAGAGCGGCGATGTATTGGGTGGGCACACGCTTGAATTGCGGCCGGATGGCCTGGGCCAGCAGGCTTGGCGTTGTCAGGAACGCTGCCGTGGTTCCCGCCGCTTGCAGGAGGCGTCTCCGGCTCAACCGACCGGATTTGGTGAGGCGGCTCGGTGCGGTCAAAGTAGTTTTGTGATCACGGGACATGGCGTGTGTCTCAGGTGGCTAGGATGAGTTCAGGGCTAAAAGGTAATGCTGCCACCGGTCTCTGTCTACTGTTCTGCCGCCTCCACTGAAATTACGTGGGTGTCCTTTAACAGAAGCGCGGATTTACATGGGTGTCCTTTAAGACTTTTAAGTCGATTAAGACTTACATGGGTGTCCTTTAAGATTTTTAAGATTTTGCGCAGCTTGTAACGACTTGCGAGGAATTTAATTGGGTGTCCTATAAGAAATGGTGAAAAGCGTTGACGAGTGGTTTACTCTGAGCCGACCATGAATCCCGACGATCCTCTCGACATTCTTCCCGACGTGCGCGACGGTCTTAACAAGACCGAGCGCATTATTTTGTATTTGCTAAAGCAGACGCAGGAAGAATTAAAAGGACGCAACGTGCCCACTATCATGTTGTATGGTCGCGTGTGCGAACACATCGACATCAGCGAAGACGAATTTCAGAAGATTCTGCAGCGGCTGGTGGGTTTCGATCACGTCGTGAAGTAGCAAACGCCGAAACTTTGCGCGTGCCGCTAGCCTTGCGGATGCTTGCGATACATCACAATCGGCTTGAAGCGCACGACCACTTCATCTTTTTGATTGACGCCTTCGTTCTGCAGGAACACCGAACCCATATCAGGTCGCGAGCGCGACTCTTTCTTGTCCAGCACCGTACTCCTCACACGCAGCGTGTCGCCAGGAAACACCGGTTTTAGCCAGCGCAATTCATCCAGACCAGGCGAGCCCAGTGCGCCATTTTCGCCCGGCGGCATCGCGTCCACCACCATTCGCATTACCATGCTGCACGTATGCCAGCCGGAGGCGCACAAGCCGCCGAACAGCGTCTTCTTCGCCGCCTCATCTGACAGGTGAAAGGGTTGCGGGTCGTACTTGCCAGCAAACTCGAGAATCTCGGCCTCGGTGACGTGGTAGTCACCGAACTCGCGGACTGCACCTACTTCAAAGTCTTCAAAATATCTCGCGATCGTCATAACACGGTCTCGTTAATAAAAGTCAGGTTGGAGTGACAGGCTTGCAGGAAACTCTTCCGGGCGTTTTACCGGACCCATTACCGGACATTACCGGATGCTTTATCGGAGATTACTAAAGGACAAGACTGCATCGTCGCGCAGTCTAGCATGTGGGCTGTGGGCGGGGTAATCCCCGGTCGGCAGCAGCGGAACGGCTCTGCCGACCAGGATTGACGTTACTGCTGGCTTGCGCGCAATTCCTCCATACGCTCGCCGCGCAGGATGTTGAGCATGCCATAGTTGCCTTCGTGGCAGCCGTACTCATAGAGCTGGCCGGCGACTTTCGTCATCGGCAGGATGGCAGTGATCTTGTCGGTGAAGGTTGAGGGATCGTCCAGCGTCCACTCGTATTCGACCGTGACCGGGTTGATGCGCGTGAAGCGCTCGGTGAGTTGCTTGTCTTTCGCATTGCCGTAACGGCTGAAGCTCGGTACGTACTGGGTGAAATTGCGGGTCTCGACGACGAGGGTATCGCCGTCCCAGTAGCCACGCGAGTCGCCGGTCCACAGGCGAATATCGTCATCCAGCGGCGGGCGCTCGACTAGCGGCACGATGCGGGCGTCGTGCACCATCTCGGTAAGGATTACCGCGTGATCCTTGCTCTGGAAAATCTGGACGTTGGCGTTGTAACCGCCGCCGGTCAGAGGCGGGCCGGCGTTGAAGCCGATCAGACAACGCTCGGACAGGCCACGGTCTTCCGGGCCGTTCTTGCCGATGCCGCCAAACACCGCGAGCACGGGACGCTCGCCGGGCACATCAGGCCCCAGATTAGCGGTGTGCACAGCCGCGCCTTCGACCCGTGCCGGCAGCCGGCCATCGGGCGGATACACGATCAGCGACGTGCGTACGTTCTCGCCGATAGACGCCGATTCATACCAGAAGTTGTTGTAACCACCAGTGCTCTCGGCTCCTGCCGGTGGGGCCTCCGGATCGACCACGAGTTCTGCCTCAGCCGCATCGGCGGCGGCACGTCGTTGCTCCTGACGGAGACGATCCTGTTCTGCCTCCTCCGGCGTCAGGAATTCCTGTGTACCGAAGCGCGACGGGCGTTCCATCGGCGTACTTGAATTAAAGTTCCAGACTCCCTGCAAATCGGGCTGGTTCCATTCCGTGCGCGGCACGACATACCCGGAGTCGATTTGAGCCAGAACATGGCTGGCGGGGAGCAGCAGTGTAGAGACGAGCAGTAGGTTTGTTGTTTTCATGGTATCCCACCTGGGTAGTGTTGCACCGAATACGTTGGCACGAGTGTACGGCAGCCACTACATCTGACACAACGCAATCCGACCAAGTGACTGCTTGTGACTTTGAATCGATTGGAATCGATTGGAATTGATGGGAACTGACCGGAGCTGGCGCGCTGGACAGCGAGCGCGTGCTCGACAGAGCCGGCTCGATAATTCCTCCGACCCATCCTGTCGCTGCGGCTGCCATGATCGAATTGCAGAACTGCGACACGGCAACGGCGTCGAAGTGTAGTAGAATCCCCGCTCCATTAAATCGGCCAGACGTTGGCTGCCACCGCAACCCGAATGACGCAGGACCGCAATGACTCAAACCGCCACACCCTCGCCCCGCATTGCCCACAAGATTGCCACCGAACTCGCCATCAAGCCCCAACAGGTAGAAGCCGCCATTGCCCTGCTGGATGACGGTGCCACCGTGCCCTTCATCTCCCGTTACCGCAAGGAAGTGACGGGCGGTCTGGACGACCTGCAGCTACGGGACCTCGAGCTGCGACTGCACTACCTGCGGGAGATGGCGGAACGGGTGGAGGTGATCGTCGCCAGCATCGCCGAACAGGGCAAACTGACTTCGGCGCTGGAGAAGCAGATTCGCGAAGCCGAAACCAAGACCGAACTGGAAGACCTGTACCTGCCCTACAAGCCCAAGCGGCGCACGAAGGCCATGATTGCGATCGAGGCCGGGCTGGAACCGCTGGCCGTTGCCCTGTTTGCCGACCCCGGACTCGATCCGGAGGCAACAGCGGCTGCTTATGTGGACACGGCGGACCGCACCAACGGGGTGGCCGACACCAAGGCGGCCCTGGACGGCGCCCGCTTCATCCTCATGGACCGCTTCAGCGAAGACGCTGCTCTCACCGGCAAGCTGCGCACGCATCTGTGGGAACAGGGTGAGTTGCGGGCGCGGGTCATTGACGGCAAGCAGACCGAGGCGGCGAAGTTCAGTGACTATTTCGACTACAACGAACGCCTCAACAAGATTCCCTCACACCGGGCGCTTGCCGTTTTCCGAGGCCGCAAGGAAGGTTTCCTGCAGCTGGAGATCGGCACCGCTGGTGTCGAGCCCGGCGCGATGGATTTTTGCGAGACCATGATCGCCAATCACTTCAATGTGAAAGACAAGGGACGCCCGGCTGACAAGTGGTTGACTGAGGTAGTGAACTGGACCTGGAATATCAAACTCGTCTACCGCCTGGAGACCGATCTGCTGGGACAGTTGCGCGAGCAATCCGACGACGAGGCGATCCGCGTTTTCACCCAGAACATGAAGGCGATCCTGCTGGCGCCGCCGGCCGGCAACCGTGTCACTCTCGGCCTCGATCCCGGCCTTCGCACAGGCGTGAAGGTCTGTGTCGTCGACCGCACCGGCAAGTTTCTGGAAGACACTGCCATCTATCCACACCAACCGCGCAATCAATGGGATGAATCCATCGCCATATTAGCGAAGTTATGCAAGAAGCATGAGGTCGAGCTGATCGCCATCGGTAACGGCACCGCCTCGCGCGAGACGGACAAGCTGGCTGGCGATCTCATCAAGCGGCACAAGGAACTGCGGCTGGACAAGGCTATGGTGAACGAGGCCGGCGCCTCGGTCTATTCCGCCTCCGACATCGCCCGCGAGGAATTTCCCGATCTGGATGTCACCGTGCGCGGCGCAATCTCCATCGCGCGTCGTCTGCAGGATCCACTGGCCGAACTCGTGAAGCTGGACCCGAAATCCATCGGCGTCGGTCAGTACCAGCACGACGTCAGTCAGTTCAAGCTGGGCCAGAGTCTGGACGCGGTGGTGGAAGACTGTGTGAACGCCGTCGGTGTGGACGTGAACATGGCGTCAGCCGCTCTACTGAAACGCGTGTCCGGCTTGTCATCCTCGATCGCGAGCAACATCGTCGCCCACCGCAATGCCAATGGCGCCTTCAGGAATCGCGCTGCACTCAAGGCCGTGCCCCGTTTCGGCGAAAAGAGTTTTGAGCAGGCAGCGGGCTTTCTGCGCATCGTCGGCGGCGACGACCCACTCGACGCCTCCGCCGTCCATCCGGAATCTTACAGCGTCGTGCAGAAGATTGTCGCTGTCAGCAAGAAACCGGTGAATGAACTGATCGGCGATGTCGGCTTTCTGTCGAAGCTGAATCCGGCAGACTTCACCGATGACAAGTTTGGGCTGCCCACCGTCACCGACATCCTCGCCGAGCTCGAGAAACCCGGCCGCGACCCGCGTCCGGAGTTCAAGACCGCTGCCTTCAAGGACGGCATCGAGTCACTGAGTGATCTGGAACCCGGCATGCGGTTGGAGGGCGTCATCACGAACGTCACCAACTTCGGCGCCTTCGTCGACATCGGCGTGCATCAGGACGGACTCGTGCACATCTCCGCGCTGTCGAATACCTTCGTTAAGGATCCCCACACGGTGGTTAAGACCGGCGACGTGGTGAAGGTCAAGGTGATGGAGGTAGACGTCGCACGCAAACGCATCGGCTTGTCGATGCGGCTTGATGACGAACTGCAGGCGAAGACGGGGACGGACAAGTCGGCGCCTGGTGGGCGACACCGTCAGGGCGAACACAGTGGACCTGCACCGAAGCGGCAAGCAGAGCGCGCTCCCCAGAAACCCGCGATCGGCAGTTTCGGTGCCCTGTTGCAGAATGCGGCGAAGAAGAAATAGCAGACTGCGGAAATTCTGCGCGATCAGG
Organism: Pseudomonadales bacterium; assembly: GCA_023257655.1. Lineage (GTDB taxonomy): Bacteria > Pseudomonadota > Gammaproteobacteria > Pseudomonadales > Pseudohongiellaceae > UBA9145. The sequence continues at coordinate 11,071 of JALRBQ010000082.1, read as the reverse complement.
CGGCCGACTGCGTTGGCGGCTTGATCAACGCTTCGGCTGGAATACCAAGTCCTCGATGCAACTTCCAGATCATAGCCAGAGTGAGCCCGCGTTTGCGATTTAGCACTTCGTAGACGCGATTGCGCTTGCCGATCATTGGCTCCAGATCAGCAGCGGTGAGGCCTTTCTCCTCCATCGCGTATTTGATTGCGGCAACTGGATCGGGCAAGTCCATGGGAAAATGCTTGCGTTCGTAGGCCTCAACAAGGGTTACCAGCACGTCGAGTTTTTCACCCTGTGGTGTGTTCGGCATTGCGGACATCAGCGACTCAATAGCCTTGAGCGCTTTACGATAGTCGGCTTTCGTCCTGATCGGTTTGATGTTCATGGGTGCCGCCATTTACTTCATACAGTCTAAACAGTCTGTGCATCTACCCGGTCATACATGCGGTGTGTGCCGATGAAGCGGATATAGACAATACGATGCGGATAATTGATCTGCACCACCAATCGGTATTTATTGCCAGCGAGATTAAACACAACCCTGCCGTGCTTGAGAATGCTTGCTGTCCTGAAATTCCGCTTCAAGGCAGCAGGAGAATCCCAATCTGCGAGCCGGGTGATCTGATACCACGCCATGGCCTGATTGATCACATCCGAAAATTCCGGCTTGTCTTTCCAGAAGGATTTTAACGTCGAGAGGGCGATGACCCTCACCCTGGGCAGTCTAGTCCCATTTTGGGACTAATACAAGAAAGCGGCAAGTAACAAGAAAGTAGTTTGTGTGGCATACAGGCTTGGGCCCTTGCGGTGCTCTTATCAATTTGATTTCACACTGCAGGTTAGCCGAGTACGGAATGACTGCGTAATTTCAGGGCAACGCCAGCGCCATCAACTGTTCGGTCTGCGCGCTCACCCCGCCACCTACTGCGAACACGATGTACTGCTTGCCATCTGCCATGTAGGTAATCGGCGCCGCATGGAAGCGCGCGGGTAATTGCAACCACCACAGCTCCTCGCCGGTGTTCTTGTCATACACACCGAGACGATTCGTCTCGAAGCCCTGGCCGATGAACAACAGGGTCTTCGTCAACAGCGGCCCACCCAGTTTCTCGAAGTTGCCGAGCGGCGGCAGCTCGAGTCCTTGCAAGGCCTCGTGGTTACGCGGCCCCTCGCCCACCGGTATATGCCAAAGCTTGTCGCCGGCGTTCATGTCGAAGGCGACAAGTTGGGAATAGGGCGGCTTGAACAGCGGCAGCCCGCGGGGTCCGCTCAGGTCGCGCACCTGGGGTCGAATCGTCAGATCGGAGTCTGCGTTGTTCGGTGGCACAATCTCCACAGTTGAGAAGTGGGCCCAGCTCGGCACATACAAACGCTGGGTTTCGGGATCGAAGGCCGCGCCCCACCAGTTCGCGCCTCCGCTCCAGCCGGGACGGATGATGTTCGGTCCGGGCGCGGGCGGCGTGTAGAGAGGGCCGGCATGATATTCGTTGAAGATCTCCAGCGCCTCTGCGCGCAGCTCGGGCGTGAAGTCGATGAGGTCATCTTCGGTCGCGCCGTTGGTGAGAAACAGCGGCGGTTTGGTCGGATACGGCTGGGTCGGCGACGTCACCTCGCCGAGCACGGTCGATTGCGGTACCGCACGTTCTTCAATCGGCCAGACCGGCTCCCCGGTGACGCGATCGAACACGAACGTGAAACCCTGCTTGGTGATTTGCGCGACTGCCTTGATCGGTCGACCGTCGACGACGATGTCGATCAGGTTTGGCGCGGCCGGCGGATCATAGTCCCACACCGAATGGTGCACGAACTGGAAGTGCCACACCCGTTCACCGGTTTTCGCATTCAATGCCACCAGTGAGTTTGCAAACAGGTTGGTGCCGAGGCGATGGCCGCCATAATAATCCGGCACCGGGGTGCCCACCGGCAGATACACCAGACCCAGCTCCGGGTCAGCACTCATTACCGTCCACACATTGGTACCACCGGTTATCGTCCAGGCATCGGACTGCCAGGTGTCGGCGCCGTATTCGCCGGGCTGCGGCACGGTGTGGAAGATCCACTGCAGCTCGCCCGTGTGCACGTTGAATCCGCGCACGTGTCCCGGTGGCGCCTCGCGATAATCCGTGCCTTCGGTCATGGCCGAGCCGACGATGACGACATCACCGACGACGATCGGTGGCGAACTCACCGCGTACAGGCTCGGATCGATCGTGCGTCCCAGCCCCTGCTTCAGATCGATACGTCCGCCGCGCCCGAAGTCCGGATCGGGGCGACCGGTAGCGGCATCGATGGAGAGCAGATAGGTTCGCCCCGCGGCATATAACAAGCGTTCCTCGGTACCGTTGGTCCAGTAGGCGAGACCCCGCGTCATAAAACCGTGCACAGCGGGGCGGCCGTCAACGTAGAGCACCGGGTCATAGCTCCAGAGTGTTGCGCCGGTGGCGGGATCGATGGCGGCGATCTGGCCCAGCGAGGTAGTGGTGTACAACTTGCCGTTGACCATTAACGGTGTGACTTCATAAGCGTAACTGCGGAATGAGCCGCGGTCACGAATGATATCGTTCTTCGCGCGCACGTCCTCGTCGACCGAGGTCCAGGTCCAGGCGACCTCGAGTCGTTGCACATTGTCGGCATTAATCTGGGACAGCGGAGAATATTTGGTGTTGGCCTTGTCGGCTCCGTAGGCTGACCAGTCTGTGTTGGTCTGGGCAGAGGTTGCCACCGGCCACAGCAGCGCCGTGGTGATCAGAGCGCTTAGCGTGCGAGAGAAAAACCGGGAACGGCGTGCGGGTACAACCAACGACATAACATTGACCCTCTGGTAATGGACTTCAGTAAGGATAGCCCTCAAGTCTCGGTTTGCCCGGTAGCCAGTCCGGCACCTGTGCCCAGTTGTCGCGGTTCGGCATGCGCATCTTCGGCAGGCTCTCGCGGTCGAGCGTGCTGCCATCGGGCAACAGGCCGTTCAGGAAGAACAGGTAGGCGGTCAGCGAGTAGACTTCATCCGGTGTCAGCGTGCCCTCGGCGCCGAGCGGCATACCGCGGTTGATAAAATCCCACACCGTAGTCGCATAAGGCGAGCGGATCGGCAGCACCCGGCCGTAATCCCAGGGATCGGCATCAGCGGCGACATCGAGTTTCACCAGACGCGGGGCGAGTCCACCGGTGCCAGTCGTGCCGTGACAGCCGGCGCAGCCCTTGGAGAGAAACAGTTCGGAGCCCTTGTCGACCGTACCGCTACCAGGTGGCAGTTCTTCACCTGTGGGACTGATGGAGATATCCCAGGCCGCGATCTCGCTCGCGGTTGGCGTGCGGCCGACCCCATAGGTAGGCGACTGCGCCTGCGCTGCTGCGCCGAATAACAACAGTAATGGAAGCAGACTAGATAATCGCATTGTGGACGCTCCCGTCGCTGGCGATGCGCCAGGGCTGGATGGAGTTGTCCTGTCCCTTCACCGACGTCGCCTTCTCTTCCGGCGTGCTCCAGAATTCCAGAGCCTGTGCTCGCGACGGCTGAATCTGCCCCAGTTCATCGATGCAGCGGGACTGCAACTCGCATTCCTTGCCGTCCCAGTTCCATTCGAAGCTGAAGCGTGTGTGCGCCATGGGATGGGCTGTGCCGCGGATGTCGGCGTCACGCCAGGTGCGACCGCCGTCGGTGGTCACCTCGACGCGGGCGACGCGACCCCCGCCGGACCAGGCCAGGCCACTGACTTCATAGAAGCCGGGTCCCGGTAACTGCTGGCCACCCGATGGATGGGTGATCACAGACTTCGGGCCGATCTGATAGCCCAGCGCGGCATTCACCGGATCGCGAGTGAGATGGCCGAAGTCGTTGTAAGTCATGTAGTACTGGTCCACAACCTTGATGCGGCGGAGCCATTTGACGTTGAAGATACCTTCGAAGCCAGGTACCAGCAGCCGCAGCGGGAAGCCTTGCTGGGGACGCACCGGTTCGCCGTTCATGCCATAACACAGCAGGCAATCGTCCATGGCCTTCGCCATGGGGATACTGGAAGCACCCTTCACTTCTTCGACACCCTCGGCCACGATCCAATCCGCATTGGCGTGCACTCCGGCTTCTTTCAGAAGCGTGGACAGCAGCACCCCGGTCCATTCGGCACAGCTGGTCATGCCGTGAGTCTCTTGCACCGTGGTATGACGGCTGCTGGCGCGATTACCCGCGCATTCGATGAAGTGCATGCGTGTCACCGACGGCAGACGCTTGAGCTCAGCCATCGTGAATACCAGCGGGCGATCCACCATGCCGTGAATCATCAGCCGGTGCTTCTCGGGATCGATATCGGGGATAAAGGAGCCACGGGTGGTGCCCATGTAGTGCAGTGAGGACGGGGTGATGACACCGACCGAATCCTGCAAGGGGGTGGCGATGTGGAAGTCGAGTCCGAACTGGTCGGGCGAGGCACGGCCACCATGGGGGATACGCACCGAGGTGACGAAGCGGGAACGCTTGCCGTAGGCGACGATCTCGTCGCTGCCCCGCAGAAAGGCGTCGGGACCCGGGGCCACCGGGGTGTGTTCGGTATGATCGGGGGTCTGGCCTACGGCCGTGCGGGCGGCGACGAGGCTGCCTGCCAGTGCCGCGCCGCGCTTGAGGAATTCGCGTCGATCCGATTTTTTCACACCCATGGTTCTCTCCTGATCAGTTGAGGTTTCCCGCGGACTGCAAACCGGCGTCGAAAAAGTATATGCCAATGGTCAGGGAAGCCCAAGCCTTATCGGCAGGAGCGTAATACGCGAAGGGTGGGACCGGATCAGGCGACGCATGGCGCGCCGCCCTGATTGCCGGCAGAGGGGGTGGTTCAGCCGGTTCGGGCTAGAACGTGCCGCGAATCGACAGGGTGTACTGGCGCCCGGTGGTCGAGCAATTCTGTTCCTGCTCGATCAGGTTGCTGACAATCACATAACCGTCGTAGCGACGACGCAACCAGCAGCCCTCGTAGTCCGCCAGATTGCTACCCTCGAAGCGATAAGTCAGCCCGGCCCAGCCCTGCTTCTCGACGAACAGGCTCAGGTTGCTGGGCACGAAGAACGAATAGCGGTTGTCGATGTCGTAGGTGTGGCGACCATCCTCGATGCGGGCGTTGAAATTGACGCCGTAGTTGAGGTTATAGCGCGGCACATCGTGCCGGAAGCCAAGGCGATAACTGCCGCGGTCGAATGGGCGGAAGCCGTGCTCGATCGGGGTCAGGGGGTCGTCATCGAATTGCGACTCTTGCACAGTCAGTGCGCCGGTGACGAGCACCTGTGGCAGACCCAGCATGCCCAGCCTTACGCTGGCATTGGTCACAATACCGAAGGCTTCTGCCGGACCGACGTTGCCGTTGGTGGTTTGCAGGTTGGTCGGGGACGGCGAGATGTCGATCTTCGCGATCTTGTTGCGATAGTCGTAATAGAAATAGCGCGCGTTCAGGGCGCCACCGTCATTTGGCAGACGATAATCGAGACTGAGTTCGGCGCGCAGGCTTTCCTCCGGATTAAGAGTCGGATTGCCCGCGATGGTGTCCTTGTCGTCGTCTTCGGTGTTCGTCGCCCGTGAGAAGTCGGCGAAGCTCAGTTGGGACACGAACTGCTCGAGCGTGGCCTTGAACTGCATGGAGGCGTTGATATCAAAGCGGTAGTCCAGCTTCGGCTTCACGAAATTAAAGCTGCGCGTGACGTGCAGGTCACCGGTCTGTTTGATCTCGGATGATTCGACCACAACCGAGCTCTCCAGGGACATCCGGGGATTCAATTGCCAGTTGTGAACGACGAAGGGCTCATAGCGCAACTCCTGAATGGTGGAGAAGGCATTGGAGAACTTCACCGGTGTCAGGCCGCCGTATTCCGGCACGCCGGGCTGGGAGGTGCGAACACCCTGGCGCAACGCATTGTCCTGGGTGGTCTCGGCGACTTCCAGTCCGAACTCCAGTCCCTGACTGGCAGCGAGATTCATCGTGTAGGAGGATCGCAGGATGCGTTCCTGGTAATTCGTGCTGGTGTCGAGATAGAGCACCTTGGTTTCCTCAGCGCCCTTGCTCGCCGCGCGGAAACGCTCGCGGGTGATGTCGTCCTGCTTCTCGTTGGCAATCACCAGAAACTTGAAGCGGCTGCCGCTGGCAAAATTGTGCTGATAGTCACCGCCGAACTCCCAGTTCGACGTTGTCGCCGGAATGTCCTCACGCTCGAACCGCTGAATTGGAGTACCCGTGTTGAAGTCGGTATACAGGCGTTCGATCGTGCTGGGCGGATCGGCTTCGGCATATAACAAATTGAATGCGATCCGGTCCTGATTGGTCGGGGCGTAGGTCAGGTTGCTGTTGAGCGTGTAATTGGTCTGGTCCACAAAGCGATCCATCTCGATCGTCTCGTTGTGGGAGAAGTCGCCGTTGATGCTGTCTTCGAAACTCTCGGTGTGGACGTACTTTGACGCCACCTCTCCGCTGACGAGGTAGGTCCAGTTACCGGATTGGCCACTCCAGGCTACCGAGCCACCGGGCTCGGACTGGCCGTCATCGAAATAGGTGCCGGTGAGCTGCGCGGTGATGTTGCTGCGGGATTTCGAGGCTCGCAGTACGATGTTCACGAGCTGGCCCGCGTTCTGCACATCCAGGCCACTTGAAGACCCGCGGATGATCTCGACCCGCTCGACTTCGTCGGCCGCTATGCGGTCGAGTTGGGCGCGGGCCTCGTTGGCCTTGCCAGCCAGCCGCTTGCCATTGATCAGCACGGCCGCTGAGGCGCCGAGACCACGATCGCCATCACTGCCGGAATTGGTGGTCTGCAGGATCAGTTCGATACCCGGTACACGGTTCAACATATCGTTCACCGTGATGGGTGCGAACTCCGCGAAGTAGCTAGCGGGGAACGACACGGTGGTGTCGTCGATCGCATCTTGGGCATGCACGACAGTCGGACTCAGGGCAACAGCGAGTGCGAGGGACGTCGCTACACCAGCCTGATGGAGCCGGGTAACCAGCAGAGAATTCGGGAGAGCGATGGGCCGAAGGATTCTGGACATCATGGTACCTTTGTTTTTGAGTCGACTTCAGGTGAGACGACTTCTTGTTAGACGACTTTTCGTTACGCGGTCTGGGGTCGTCGGTGGCTCGCGGGGCGGCGAGCGCAACTTGTAATTCACCCGCCGATGGGTGTATATACACTAAAGGCGATTGCCAGAGATGTATATACACGTCATGGCGAAGTTACAAATTACTACAGTTGCCCCTGATGCTATCCGGATCCAAATCATGAACAGCAAGACGACGAGCCTGCCCACCCCCTTCGATGACCCCTGCAGTTGCTTCTATCTGCGACGCGCGGCCCGGCTCGTCACGCGGCAATACGGAGACACGATGAAGGCGGCCGGACTCAAATCGAGCCAGTTCAGCATCCTGTCGATGCTGACCTATTTCGAGGAACTGACGATCAGTGAGCTGGCAGAGAAGATGGGCCTCGAACGGACTTCGATGAGTCGGACTTTGCACCCTATGCAAAAGGATGGGCTGATCACGGTATCTGACGAGCGGGACAATCGTCGGCGTTACATCACGCTGACGAAAGTGGGCAAGGCCAAGTACGCCCAAGCCCTGCCCCTGTGGAATCAGGCGCAGCGGGACTTCCAGCAGCAATTGGGCGCGAAAGACCTGAAGACGCTGAAGGGCTTGTTGCGCCGCACGGCGGAGCTTGTCGGCGCGCAGTCAGACTGAACCGCTAGCCAACCTCGCCTTTGCTCCGGATCCGGGCTCCGAAGATCCCTTGCCTGCCTCACCGCTTCAGCGGTTGCAGCAGCAAGTCGCCCAGGCGCGTCGATGCGTCTGCGCTGAAGCCCTCGATGCCGATCTGCATCCCGGTGTGACCGAGCTGCGGCTGCGCGAGGTAGGTCTTGAACAGGCGGTCCCACCAGCTGAAGTTGAAGCCGAAGTTATGCGAGTGCTCATAGCCGTCTACTGAATGGTGGATGCGATGCATATCCGGGGTGACGATGAACCGGCGGAGAAACTCGTCCAACTTCGGAGCAATTCTGATATTGCTGTGATTGAACATCGATGACAAATTCAACAGAACCTCGGCGATGACAACCGCAGCCGCTACTGGTCCGAGGCACAGGACGAGTGTTATCTTGATTACGGCCGAGACGAGAATGGAGCCGGGGTGAAAGCGGTTTCCTGTGGTGAGATCGTATTCCGGATCGGTGTGGTGCGTGCGATGCATACGCCACAGCAGCGGTTGCCAGTGAAACAGGCGATGCTGCAGATAGATCGTGAGATCGAAAAGCAGCAGGAAGCCAAGGATATTCAGCCAGACCGGCAGCGGTAGCCAATTGCCGACACCCCAACCGCGCTCTTGCGCGAACCAGGCGGCGGCGACTCCCGCCAGAGGCAGGGTGAAACGCACGACCAGCGTATTCAGCACACTCAGGGCCAGATTCGCGAACCAGCGCTGGCGTCGGGGGATGCTGCGGGGGCGACGCGGGATGAAAATCTCGAGCACGGCGAGTAATGCGAACGCGGCGATAAACACTGCGATCCGCACGGTGGATTCGGCATCGATTACGAGACTGTTCATGGGACCTCACCTGGTTCCGTCGCGCGCGTGCGCGCCTCGGCTCGTCCCTCAGCGTGGATCCAGTCGCAGGAACCGGCGCGGCGGAAAGCCGGTGCGGAATTTGAAGCCGAAACTCATGGGATAGCCCACCTTGACGCGTTCCAGCTCGGCTCCCTCGGGGGACACCGCCAGATACGGTTCAAAAGACTCCTCGAACTTTACCTCGATCTCAGGATTTGCGAGCGCCTGTCGGTACCAGGCACGCGGCCAGTGCTGCGCAGCGATGTAGTTCTCCCCGTCGAGCCGTGTCAATCGCACGACGCGCTCGTGGCGGTTGTTGTCCTTGTCGAAGGTGGCGATGACGATCGTAAATCCGCCCTGTGGCTGCCGAGTGCCCAATTGGTACTCATTCCACGCCACCATCGCCACATAGGCGAGCACCACGCCGGCCAAACAGAGCAGTATCAGGTTTCGTATCTTGCGCTTATTCATAGGACACCTGTTAGCTATCGATTAGGGTAAGCGGAATACAAACAGGGTATTGCCGCCCCCACGTTGTTTCACTTCCGGCGTGTGACGACGGTAATTGACGCCTCCACCGGCCGCGATCGCGATGTACTGCACGCCATTCACGCTGTATGACACCGGGAAACCACCTGCAGAGGAATTCAGGATCTGCTCCCACAGGATCGCGCCGGTGTCGGCATCGAAGGCACGGAAACGTCGCGCATCGTCGGTGACAAACACCAGTCCGCCCGCGGTCGTCAACACCGAGCCACCAATACCAGCGCGCTGGTGATAGGTCCACTTCGTCGCGCCGGTCGCCACATCCACTGCGGTGAACTGCCCAACCATGCCATCAAAACCGGGACGCTCGGTTGGCAAGGTTGTCGCTGAGCTATGGTGCAAACCGACTGTGGGGGTCACCGGGCGCAGGGAGAATCGCATGCAGGTGTTATTGGTCGGGGCATACACCGCATTAGTCTGGGGACTGTAGCCCACCGAGTTCCAGTTGATGCCACCCTGGGTTGTAGGACACACGAGTTTCTCCTGACGAATCTCGGTGATATCGATCTCGGGATTGGTGATGCCCTTGCGATTTTCCACATCGACGCCGACGATCACATTCTGGAAGTTGGTCTCGGTCGCCCACAGAAAATCACCGGTGGCCGCATCGAGCGCCCACACAATTCCGGGCTTGCCGGGTACTCCGGTGATGACCTTGCGTTTTTCATTAGAGACGATATTGGGGTTGATCCAGGAGACCTGACTGGCGTCCGGCGTCACCTCGGTCTCCACGATGAGACGCTCGAATGGATGGTCCTGATCCCAGTTGCCGCCGGGAATGTGCTGGAAGTACCAGACGATCTCGCCGGTGTCCGCATTGATAGCGAGCGTCGAGTTGGTGTACAGCACATCGCCGCCACGGGTGTCGCGCTGAATGGTGCCCCAGGGAATGGGCACTGCGATGCCCATGAAAATGAGGTTCAGTTCCGGGTCATAGCTCGCCGGCATCCAGGCTGAGCCGCCACGACGCTGCTCATCGGGCACATCGCCCCAGGTCTCGCCCCCGGGTTCGCCGATCTTCGGTACCGTGTTGACGCGCCACAGTTCCTCGCCAGTGTCGGCGTCGTGGGCGGTGATCCAGCAGCCGGTGTTGATGTAGTAGCAACCTGACATGCCGGCGATGATCTTGCCATCGAACACCTGTGGTCCGCCGGAATAATGCTGGCCCACGGTCCAGTCGCCAACCTGACGCTCCCAGGTGACCTCACCGGTACGGGCATTGAGAGAGACGAGATAGGCGTCACGGGTGGCGAGAATCAACTGGTCCTTGTACAAGGTGCCATTGCGATTGGCGCAGGACAGTGGGGCGGCGTGATCCACCTCGGGCCGCCGATACTCCCACAGCGGTGTCCCATCGGTCGCATCCACGGCCTCGATAAAGTCGCAGGCCTGAGGCAGGAACATCACCCCATCATGCACGAGCGGTGTCGTCTCCTGCATCCCGTCTTCCATGGTCCAGGCGAAGGCCAAACGCAGGCTGCCAACATTGGTCTTGTTGATCTGGTCCAGTGGGCTGTAGCCCCAGTGATTGGCCGTGCGGCGCCACATGAGCCAGTCCCCTTCAGCTGGATTGGCCAGCTCTTCCAGCGTAACCGGAGTATAGGCGTCCAGCAGAGACTGGGCCTGCACCGAAAACCAGGGCAGACTGGCGACGATGCACAGCGAGAGCAGGGAGAGCGGCCGGATGGCTTCGGGAATTCGCATAAGGTTTCCTTCTTCTTCTGTAAGCGGCGGACTTTCAGTGGAATGGTGTTGCTGCCTACCGCAGGGGCTACCATAATTGGGGTCGAGGCAAATATCCAGCCCGGGATGGATGTCGGCTGGATTACCAGAGGATTAGCCTGCGTGGTTTTCTGGCTGGTTTCTTTGGTGGATTCCTGGGTGGATTCTTTGGTGGATTCCCAGGTGGTTTACAGAAACGGTTTACAAGAGAGAGCATTGACCTTTCGCAAGGTGTGCCCCGGCGCAGCCTGCC
>JALRBQ010000053.1 GCA_023257655.1 Pseudomonadales bacterium | reverse complement strand
GTGAACGTCTGCAGGCGTTCGAAGGTATCGTCATTGGTCGTCGCAATCGTGGTCTGAACTCCTCGTTCACCGTGCGCAAGATCTCCCATGGTGTTGGCGTTGAGCGTACTTTCCAGTCCTACAGCCCACAGGTGGAAAGTGTGGAGCTGAAGCGTCGCGGCGACGTGCGTCAGGCCAAACTGTACTACTTGCGCGAACTGACTGGCCGCGCTGCCCGCATCACCGAAAAGCTGGACAAGAAGCCCAGCTAGTTACCTATTGTCGGCGCGTGAGAGTGCCGGCTGCTTGCGGAAACCCGACAACGGGTATCGAAATGAGAAGTCTGTGCAGACAGACTTCTCATTTTTGCTTTTAGGGGTCCGATAAACCGGGTTATACAGGGCTCGGCAATCGGGCTACAATGAGCCGCAACGCAGGCCCCGACCCGAACCGAACCGTGAATGGCATCGCGCCAATTCCGGTCTACTCAGTCAGGTTCGCCCCATAGCTCACAGGCCGCCGGAGTAAACGTTATGACGCTGCCACTCAAGACAGGATTGCTCTTAATCAGCCTCGGCTTCGGTGCCTTGTTCGGGGCCCAGGCGCAGGCACAAAATCCCAATGCGCCGCAGTCTCTGCACGAAAAGTTGTCGCAGGCCATTGAAGTGGCCTCACAAAATCAGTTGCAAATTAACAGCGTTACGGCCACGCCACTGTCCACTATCTATGAAGTCGAATTGAATACCGGCGAAATTCTCTATACCGATGTCTCAGGCGACTACCTGTTTGCCGGTGACATGTACAAAACCACAGCTGCCGGTTTGCTCAACTTGTCAGCGAGCAAACGCCAGCAACGCAACATGGAAAAAATCGCGGCAGTGCCGGAAGATCAGATGATTAAATTCACTCCGGATGTAGTGAAAGCCACAATAACGGTATTCACAGATGTTGACTGTACCTATTGCCGAGCCTTGCATCGGGACCTTGAGAAGAATCTGGCGGCTGGCATCGAAGTGCGCTATCTGGCCTACCCCCGGGGAGGCGAGAACGCAGAATCTTTTCAAAAGATGATCTCGGTATGGTGTTCAGACGATCGCAAGAAGGCGCTGACTCAGGCCAAGAACGGTCAGAATATTCCAACGAAGACCTGCGATAACCACGTGCTGGAGCATTACAACCTCGGCAATGAACTGGGTGTCACCGGCACTCCCGCGCTCGTGTTTCCTGATGGCCGCGTCATTCCCGGTTACGTCGAAACCGAACGTCTGGCAGCGATGCTCAAGATCAACTAGCACCCCCATAGACGCCCGACCGGGCGTCCTGCTCACCGTTTTCATTCTTGCTTTCGCACCGGCGTTCTTGACGAACCGGCACTGGGTTTATGCGCCGTTTCCAGTATAATCCGCGCTTTGTTTATTCTGTTCGAGGCTAGCCAGTGAGCTCTTCACCCAGCAAGAAAATCAGGATCGGCATCTGCGGTTTGGGCACGGTAGGGGGCGGTACGCTCGCCATTTTGCAAAACAACGCCGACGAGCTCTCCCGCCGTCTCGGGGGTGAGCTCGAGGTGACGCGTGTGGCGAGCCGTTCGCTCCAGAAGGGGCAGGCCGAAGGCGTCGCGAAAACCGGTACGGATCCCTTCGCGGTAGTGAATGACCCTGACATCGATATCGTTGTCGAGACGATGGGCGGATTCAAGCCGGCGTTTGAGGTGGTGAAACAGGCGCTTTCCAGCGGCAAGCACGTGGTGACTGCCAACAAGGCCCTGATCGCCGAACGCGGCAATGAATTGTTCGCAGTCGCAGCTCAGCATGGTGTGAACCTGAACTATGAGAGCAGCGTCGCCGGTGGCATTCCGATTATCAAATCGCTGCGCGAGGGATTGGCGGCGAACAGGATCGAATGGCTGGCAGGCATCATTAACGGCACCGGCAACTTCATCCTTACGGAAATGGCTGCGCGCCGTTGTCAGTTCGAAGAAGTGTTGAAACAGGCCCAGGCATTGGGTTATGCCGAGGCTGATCCCACCTTCGATGTCGAGGGCATCGATGCCGCCCACAAGCTCACCATCATGGCCTCAATTGCATTCGGCATTCCGCTGCAATTTGAGAAGACTTATACGGAAGGAATCAGCCGGGTTACTCCCGATGATATTAGTTATGCAAAAGAATTGGGCTACCGCATCAAGCATCTGGGGATAGCGCGACGTACCGAACGCGGCATCGAAATGCGAGTGCATCCAACGTTGATTTCCCGCAAGCGCCTGCTCGCAAACGTGAACGGCGTCGGCAATGCGATCATGGTACATGGCGATGCAGTTGGTTCGACCCTGTACAACGGTCCCGGAGCGGGTGCGGCCGCCACTGGCTCGGCGGTAGTCGCAGACATCATGGACATCGCCAGGGCACTCATTGCGGGAGTCGACCATCCGGTGATGCCAGCGTTGGGTTATCAATCGCTCAACAGCGAGCTGCCAGTGCTGAGCATCGATGACATTGAATCAGAATACTATCTGCGCATTCCCGTTCTGGACCGCGTAGGCGTCATGGCGCGCATCTCCAATGTCTTGCAGGAACACGACATCAATATTGACGCCGTGATTCAAAAGGAGGCAGTGAGTGCGAGCGTCCCGATTGTGATTCTCACGCACATTGCAGTCGAACGGCAGTTGAACAAGGCATTACACGCGATCGAAGCGCTGGCTGATGTTAGCGGTCCTATCAATCGCATTCGTGTCGAACCCCTGTTAGGTGAGGTCCGCAATTGAAATACATCAGCACACGCGGCGGTGGCGGCGAACAGAGTTTCGAACAGGTTCTGCTCACAGGGTTGGCGCCCGACGGTGGCCTTTACGTGCCTGCCGAACTGCCGCAAGTCAGTCTCAAGCAGATGCAGGCCTGGAAGCGATTGAGTTATGCCGATCTGGCCATGGAGATTATCAAGCCTTTCATCGGCGATGAGATCGATACAACCCACTTGCGCCAGATCATCGAAGAAAGCTACGCCGACTTCGATCACCCCGATGTCGCGCCGCTGACCAATCTCGGTGAGAACGAGTGGATTCTTGAGCTGTATCATGGTCCGACTCTGGCTTTCAAAGATTTTGCCCTGCAGGTTCTCGGACGTCTGCTCGACTACGTGCTGACCAAGAACAAACAGCGCGTGGTCATTTTGGGGGCCACCTCCGGCGATACCGGCTCGGCGGCACTTGAGGGCTGTCGTCACTCTGATCACGTCGACATTTTTATTCTGCATCCGCACCACCGGGTATCGGATGTGCAGCGCAAACAGATGACTACCGTCCCCGGTGACAACGTCTACAACCTTGCCGTGGAAGGCAATTTTGACGACTGTCAGCGACTCGTGAAGTCGGCTTTTGCCGATCAGTCCTTTCTGCCAGCGAGCCGGCAACTCGTCGCCGTCAATTCGATCAACTGGGCCAGAATCATGATACAGATCGTGTATTATTTTTACGCGGCGTTGCGTCTCGGTGGCCCCGAGCAAAAAGTTTCATTTTCGGTGCCAACTGGTAATTTTGGTGACATTTACGCCGGCTACCTGGCGCAGAAAATGGGACTGCCCATAGAGCGCCTGATAGTGGCCACAAACAGAAACGATATCTTGCACCGCTTCATCAGAAGCAATGACTATTCGATCGCCGATCTCGCGCCTACGTATTCCCCGAGCATGGATATCCTTGTTTCGAGTAATTTCGAACGTTACTTGTTTGATCTGTTCGGACGTGACGGTGCACAGTTGAGTGCTTTCATGGCGGGTTTCGGTGGCAAGTCTCTGAGCGTCACGGACGCACAATGGCAACAGGTGCGCGCAACCTTCGATAGTGCCAGCGTCGACGATACCGTTACCTGCGAGGTCATCGCCGATGTGTACAAAGCAACCGGGCAATTGATCGATCCTCACACGGCAGTAGGAGTCAAGGCCGCGCGCATGTGCAATACTCATCCGGAAACCCCGATGGTGACGCTATCAACGGCGCATCCCGCCAAGTTCAGCAATGCCATTACTGCCGCTGGTCTCGATACTCCTGCATTGCCTGAACATCTGCATGACCTGTTCGAGCGCAGGGAGCGATTCACTGTCGTCGACAATTCGCTGAAGGCTGTAACCGGCTTCATCAAGAAGCAACTCTCGCACTAGCGCGATGTCTCACCTCAAGCAGCGTCAGGTAATCAATCCCCAACTTAAACTTCCTGAGGCCATGCACCCACTGCTGACCCAGGTGCTGATGCGGAGAAATTTGGGTAGTGCCGAGGAGTTACAGCTAGGTTTGGAAAACCTGCTCAATCCCAATCAACTACTGGGAATGAGTGAAGCCGTTGCCTTGCTTGAAGCTGCGCTACGCGCGCAATCTCGAATACTGATCGTGTCCGATTTCGACGCCGATGGTGCCACGAGTTGCGTCGTCGGTCTGCTCGCCCTACGACGCCTGGGTGCCCAGTCGGTCGATTACATCGTGCCGAATCGCTTCGAATACGGCTATGGGCTTACTCCCGAGATCGTCGAATTGGCCAAGGCCAGGCAGCCTGACCTGATTATCACAGTCGATAACGGCATATCGAGTGTTGACGGTGTCGCCGCCGCCAATGCGGCCGGTATCCGTACCCTGATTACGGATCACCATTTACCGGGAGCCACGCTGCCCGACGCGGCAGCGATAGTAAATCCCAATCAACCAGGCTGTCCCTTTCCGAGTAAATCCATCGCTGGAGTAGGCGTCATCTTCTATGTGATGCTGGCATTGCGTGGGCAATTGCGAGCCAGTGGCTGGTTCGCCGAGCAGCTAATTCCCGAGCCGAATCTCGCCGACTTGCTGGATCTGGTGGCTCTCGGCACGGTGGCTGATGTGGTGGCGCTGGATCGAAACAATCGTATCCTCGTCGATGAGGGGCTCAAGCGAATTCGTGCCGGACGCACCCGACCCGGTATCAACGCGATTCTGCAGATTGCCAATCGAGCGCTGGCCAATCTCAGCTCCAGCGATTTGGGTTTCAGCATCGGCCCGCGCCTCAATGCCGCTGGTCGACTCGATGACATGTCGACCGGTATTGAGTGTCTGCTGACAGATCAGGCAGGAGAGGCATACCGCCTCGCGCTGGAGCTCGATGCGATGAACCAGGATCGTAAACAGATTGAGAGCGAGATGCGTGAACAGGCGTTCCAGATTCTCGACGAATTGGTGCTGAGCGAAGATGCGGTGCCTCCGGCACTGTGCCTGTTCGACGAGCGCTGGCATCAGGGGGTGGTGGGCATTCTTGCCTCGCGGGTCAAGGATAAATACCATCGGCCGGTAATCGCCTTTGCCGAGGTCGTCGACAGCGAGACCGGCAACATCGAATTAAAAGGGTCTGCGCGTTCCATCAAGGGATTTCATGTGCGCGATGCGCTGGACGCGGTTGCCACCGCAAACCCCGGTTTGATCAGCAAATTCGGGGGGCATGCCATGGCCGCAGGGCTGAGTCTCGACAAGTCCCGATTCGCGACATTTCGTGACGCCTTTATCGCCCAGGCTGCGCGACAGCTGGCACCGGAGGCCCTGCAAGCGACGGTGCTCAGTGATGGCGCAGTGGCAGCCGAATGGTTATCGCTCGAGACCGCCGTGATGCTCGCTGCCGCGGGACCGTGGGGTCAGGAGTTTCCGGAACCGGTGTTCGATGGTGTATTTCGAATTGTGCAGCAGCGCCGACTTGCCGATAAACATCTCAAACTGGTCCTGAGTCCGCCAAAGCACCCCCAGATACTGCTCGATGCCATAGCTTTCAATGTGCCTGCAGATGCTTGGCCTGTGGCCGGTCAGGAGGGCATTGAAATCGCTTATCGCCTCGACATCAACGAGTATCGGGGACGACGTACAGTGCAGTTGCTGGTGGAACAGATCCTTGGCACCCGGCCACACTGAGACTCGTATGCACGAAATCCGGCCAGGCCGGGTCTATTGCAGGAGGGCACAAACGCCCTGTTCAACCTGGCTCCAGACTCCACTGTGGCCTGACGAGGCAATGACAGCGACGGGTGGTTTTGTTACCTTTTGGCACTACTTTGACGCCCCGTGAGCGTACAATACAGACTCATTACCAGTGAGACGCCAATGCGTAGAATACTCTCTAATACCCTGATTTTAATGGCTTTCCTGCTGTTGCCCCTGGCCTCGAATGGGCAGGTATACCAGGACGAGCAAATCGAGGTCGAACTCATCGCCGAGGCCACGAACGTGGTGCCTGGCGAGACGCTGTGGCTCGCGATTCGACTGAAACCGATCGAACACTGGCACACCTACTGGAAATTTGGTGGCGACAGTGGCGAACCTACCCAAGCCAGCGACTGGCAACTGCCTGCCGGCGCCACTGCCGGTGAGATTGTCTGGCCCCTGCCTGAATGGACTCCGTTTCCGGGTAGTAATCTCGTTACCTTCACTTACGAACGGGAAGTCCTGTTGCCGATTCCAGTCAGCGTTCCGGCTGACTACGACGCGGCTACCTTTGATCTCAGCACGCAGATTGACTGGCAGGTGTGCGACGAAATTTGCATTCCAGGAGCCTCCCGTTTCGCATTGTCACTGCCCGTGGCAACGGCTGTGAGCCTGGATGAGCGTTGGCAGGCCCAGTTTGCCGAGACCCGTAAATTGACCCCAATTCCAGTCGGTGCCCACGACCTCGTGGCCCGCTTCAATCATTTCGATGGCAAGGTCAATGTGATGGTGCAGGCCCCTGAGCCGCTGTTTGCGAATGTGGATGAAGCGTGGTACTTCCCGACAGAGCGTCGCATCATGAATTATGCGCCGCACCGCGACGTGATGATCGATGGCGACCGCTTGCAAATCTCGACCGAGCAGCACCGACGCTATCCTGAGGAACTGGCCAGAATGGAAGGGTTGCTGGCGTTCACTGATAAAGAAGGCAACTGGCGCGGTTTCGATATACAGCCCCAGCTGACCAATGTGGCGTGGGACCACAGCATCGCAGTGGAATTGCTGGCTGAGTCTGCCACTTTCGTGCCCGGCGAAACGACCTGGGTTGGCTTGCGACTCGATCCTGCCGAGCATTGGCACACGTATTGGAAGATGGGTGGCGACAGCGGCGAGCCGACCTCGCTCACCGCATGGGAGGCGCCCGAGGGCACTGTTATCGGGGCAATTCAATGGCCGGCACCGCAATGGTTGCCGTTCTATGACACCGATCTGGTCAACTTCGGCTATGAAGGCGAAGTGTTGCTTCCTGTCGCGATCACGGTGCCGGCTGATTTTGCCGGCGATCGCGTCGACTTGTCTGCGACCGCCTTCTGGAATGTCTGTGACCAGATCTGTATTCCCGGCGAGCAGCGCCTCAGCGTCCAACTGCCGGTGGGGCAGGTGGCAGAGCTGAATGCCGATGCCAGTCGTCTGTTTGCCGATGCGCGCGCCAATCTGCCGGTTAGCGATCACAACATCAAATCGATTATCGCGGTTGCCGGAGAACGCGTCAGTTTGGGATTCGAATCGCCGGACTCCGTATTTGCTGACTACACCGATGCGTGGTTCTTCCCGGAACAGCGTCGCATAATCAAGCCAGGTCCCTTGCGTGATGTCAGCATCCAGCCCTCGCTCTTGCAGATCACCCATCAGCAGCCACGGCGCATGCTCACCGACTTGTCGGCGGTGTACGGGGTGCTCGTACTGGAAGATGCCAACGGTGCCCGCACAGCGTATGAGTTCACCGATCCCGCTGCCAATGCCAATAGCACTACAATACTGCCGCTGGCCGCGGCTGACAGCGGCTCTTCCACGCCAACAGGCGGATTGCTGTTGTACATTGTCTTTGCGCTGCTCGGTGGTTTCATTCTCAACCTGATGCCTTGTGTGTTTCCGGTGCTGTCGATGAAGGCACTCAGTTTCGCCAAGAATGCCGGTGCTTCGGTGCACAAGCAGCGTATGGATGGTCTGGCGTACACCGCCGGTGTCATCATTGCATTTGTCGCATTGGCCACGGTACTGATTGTCTTGCGCGCCGCGGGCGAGCGCATCGGTTGGGCCTTCCAGTTTCAGCAGCCGTGGTTCCTGGCCTTCATCGTCTATCTGTTTTTCCTGATGGCATTGAGCCTGTCTGGTGTGTTCGAAATTGGTACCAGTCTCATGGGGGCGGGCAGCGAACTCACCCGCAAGCCGGGCTACAAGGGCTCCTTTTTCACAGGAGTACTGGCAACCACGGTGGCAACCCCTTGTACGGCCCCGTTCATGGGGCCGGCGCTAGGCTTTGCCCTGACTCAGCCGTGGGGAGTGGCGATGGTAGTCTTTGTCGCGCTCGGACTCGGTATGGCTCTGCCAATCCTGTTGCTGTCCTATCTGCCGGCGCTGACCCGCTTCATGCCCAAGCCTGGCGCCTGGATGGAGACCTTCAAGCAGTTCATGGCGTTCCCGCTCTATGCCTCTGCACTGTTCTTCCTGTGGGTGCTTGGTAACCAGGTCGGTGTGATGGGCATGTCTCTCGTGTTGGGCACGTGCGTGCTGTTTGCTTTCGCAGCGTGGCTCTATCAACGACGCTTCAGCATGGGTCCTGTCCTGCGCACCGTGAATTACGGAATTGGCCTGGCGGTGATTGCCCTGGCTGTCTATCTGACCCAGACACCGTTCCTGCAAACAGTCGCAGCGGCAACGGTTACGGGTGCAGACGGGGAAGGCAACTCACTGGAGTATGAAGTCTTCAGCACGGCGCGACTCAATGAGTTGCAGGCTGCTGGCAAGCCGGTGTTCGTGAACATGACCGCCGCCTGGTGTATCACCTGTCTCGCGAATGAGCAGACAACTCTCGGCACTGAGCGGGTACAGGAATCTCTGCAGAAGAACGGCATCACCTACATGAAGGGTGACTGGACAAACGAAGATCCTGAAATCACCGCCGTACTGGAGCGCTTCAACCGCCCATCCGTGCCCTTGTATGTGCTGTACTCTGGAGACACGTCGAAAGAGCCTGTGATTCTGCCCCAGATTCTGACCCCAGGTATTGTGTCTGATGCCTTCGACAGTATCTAGGCCTCTCCGCATCTTCTCGCAGTTGGCCGGCGCCAGGGGTGCACTTCGTCGCTACCCGACTCTGGCATTCGCAGGGCTGTTATTGCTGGGGCTCTGTCTCTCGCTGCAATCTGTCGCCGCCACGTTACCGGATGAGGTGGCGGTGGATCGCGCCGCGTCCGCTTTGCCGCGACTGCACAGTTTGTTGATCAGCCGTGACGACGAACTGCTGTTCGAGCGCTATTACAATGGCCGCAGTGCCGAGCAACCGGCCAATCTGAAATCGGCTTCCAAGAGTATCATCTCCGCACTCGTAGGCATTGCCATCGCCCGTGGTGACCTCGCTTCCGTGGATATGCGGCTGGCTGAATTCTTCCCCGATTACATCGACGCCTCACGCAATGCCGACAAGGCAGATATCACCATAGAAAATCTGTTAACGATGCAATCAGGCCTGGAGACAACCAGCAATCGTAATTACGGCAAGTGGGTGCTAAGTGAGGACTGGATTGGTTTTGCGCTCGATCAGCCGCTGATCGCCGAGCCCGGCACGCAGATGCTCTACAGTACCGGCAGCACGCATTTATTGTCGGCAATATTGACTCGGGCTACGGGCATGGACACGAAGCGTTACGCGCAGCAGGTGCTGACGACGCCGCTCGGGTATTCAATGTCATACTGGTCGCAAGATCCTCAGGGTATTTACTTCGGTGGCAATGACATGGAACTGACGCCGCGCCAGATGCTCAAATTTGGACAGCTTTACCTGAACGACGGGGAGTATCAGGGCCAACAAGTGATTCCTGCTGACTGGGTGAAAGCGTCCTACCAACCCCACGCGGTCTCCCCTCGTGGTCAGGGTCGTCACTATGGCTACGGGTGGTGGTTGCGGGATCTGGCCGGCTTGCAGGTACCTGTCGCCTGGGGCTATGGGGGTCAACTCATCTTCGTCATCAAGCCTCTGGACATGGTCATCGTTGCCACGTCAGACAGCACTCCGGGCGCGGAACGGCGTGGTCATCTGGAGCGTTTGTACAGGCTTGTCGAAGCGCAGATTCTGGCTCCGGCTTTGGCCGCGAACGCACTCGAGGTTGACTGACGTTGTGCCGAAGCGGGTGCTGCCTGCTGTGGCAGACAGCACGTCGGGGCTAGTGCGGGCGACTGGAGAGGTAGTACTCGATCTTCAGTCGATTGATTTCAATGACATCGTGGTTTTGCAGCTTGATGGCTGCGAGACCCGATGACTTCGCCATTGACGCTGGCATGATAATCGTTTGAAGCCTGGTCCAGGCAGACGATAAAGTGCCCATCGGGTCGTTTATTGATCTGCACGACTTCGGCGCCAGACTTGCCCAATTTGACGGACGCCTTGACGAGCGGTAATTCCCTGCCAGCGCTCTTGCCATTGAGTATCTGCAGCTTCACTGAATCGAACTGGCCGGACTGCGGGGCAGGGGTGGGCTCGTATTCCACGGTATGAGGGTTGGCCGCTGGTGCACTTCTCACAGCTGCCGATGCGACTTCGGGGGCGGGCGGTTTGCGACGGATCAGGACGGTCTTTTCGCTGTCGTCGGCGAATTGCTTGCTGTCATTGACATACTGCAGTTCGTGTTTGCCAATGACGATGACATCACCGTGTTTCAATGGATGCTTGTCGATAGCCTTGCCGTTGACGTAGGTTCCATTGGTACTGCTGAGGTCTTCCAGGAACGAGTCTTCAAAGATCGTCAGAATGCGGGCGTGATGACCACTGACGGCGAGATTCTCAATGCGAATGTCATTGTCTTCCTTGCGCCCAATAGTCATGACTTCCTTGTCCAACAAGAATTCGGCGAGTTTGCTTGAGTTAAAACTAAATTCCAGTTTGCCCGACATTACCGCTTCTCACTCATGTTAATCGCTTTGGTTAATCGCGACTTGCCCAGGCTGGGATTCAGCCCCTTCTTCGTGGACACTCTGTACATGCATCAGAATGACAGAAATGTTGTCCTTTCCACCGTGTCGATTCGCCAGCTTGATCAGTTTTCTCGCGGCAAATTGCAAGTCTTTGGAATGCTCGCCGAGTGTTTCTTCGATCAGCCAGTCCGGCACCATATCAGACAGTCCATCCGAGCAGAGCAGGAGCAAGTCGTTGATCTGAAGGTCATGGTCAATCATGTCGACCTCGACTTCGGCACGGGTGCCTAAGGCCCGTGTCACGACATGTCCCACCTGCGCGCTGCGAGCCTCTTTCTCAGTGTAGAACCCCTTGTCGATCAGGTCCTGCACCAGGCTGTGATCCCGAGTGATGCGCTTCAGCTGATTTTCCCGGTAAAGATAGAGTCGGGAATCACCTACATGGCCAGCATAGAAGCGCGAACCTCGAACGACAGCGGCTACGACAGTCGTTCCCATTCCCTTGCGTTCTTCCAGCGCTTCCGATGCCTGGAATATCTTCGTATTGCTGTCGGAAATTGTATTTGAGACGAATTGTAATAACTGAGAACTGGTTATCGGTCTTGAATTTTCCATGGAAATCAGGGCCTGTAGCGATTCGAGAACCAGATTGACCGCCATTTCCGAGGCTACTTCACCAGCCTGGTGGCCTCCCATCCCGTCGGCGAGGACGGCAATGCCAAGATTCTGGTTAAACCCGATGTGGTCTTCATTGTGCGTGCGGCGCAGTCCGATGTCAGTAAACCCGGCTATCTTCACTTGTGCGTGATCCTCTGACATTGAATATCCCTGCTATCTCCGCAAGTCGGTCGACCAGTTTTTCATAGGCCGGCGGTACACTCTGGCTCAGCTGTTCCTGCCCGTCAAAGAAGAACAGGTACTGGGTAAACACCACAACCAGAACGCTGAGCAGAATGCCGGTACGTTTGCGAAGATTCATGCCTCGTCGCGGGGACGTCGCTTGCGACTTGGAGGCACCAGGGGATACGCCCTGACTCCGCCCGCGTTTTTTATCATTTACCGGAGTATCCGTAAACGTTTTGATATGGTTGCCCGCGAGGTGATGTTCGAAGATTGATACGGCTCGCAGCAAACTGTCCCTGTGCCGGTTCTCCGGGATAGTTGATATCATGTTCGAGATCACTTGCTGAATGTCTTCCGGTAACTTGGAAAATTGCTTGCGAATCACGAATACAGAGTCGTGATCGCGCTTCGGTAGTGAGCCTGTGAACAACTGATAGAGCACGATACCGACCGCATACAAATCACTGGCTTGCGAGCGCTCTTCCCCGGCAAGCCGATAGTAGTGGGCGTTCTCGATATCTGACAGGTCGTCCTGCAGACAGAAATCCGTGACTTTCACATCACCTTCGGGAGTAAACAGGATATTGGTCGGACGCAGATGGCCGTGCACGATATGGTTGTTGTGAGCGAAGATGAGGGCCTGGCAAATCTGACTGCCAATCCTGAGCGTGTCCTTCCAGTTGAGCTGAAACGCCAATTTGTCCAGCAAGCTGCCGCCACTCAGGTATTCCTGCACCAGATAGAAATGACGATCGTTGCGCGATGTGCCAAGCGTATGGACGATATGCGGATGCTCAAGCGACGCCAGTAGATTGCTCGCCTCATAGCCACTGCTGGTATTGAATTTCTTCTTGATGATCAACAAATTGCCGCGTGCCTTTTGCTGATACAAATAGACCGAGCCATATTTGTCTTCACGCAAGATATCCAGCAGCATGAAGTTAGAGCGAATCTTGGTGATGCCCTGTTCGGCGCGCAGACGTTTCTCGGTATTGAGGTGGGCGCCCTGTGAGATCGCGAGCAACCCATTCTTCAACTCCTCGGCAGAACGAGGACGAGCTGACGGCGATTGATTGAGGTACTTGAGAATGAGTGCGTTGAGTCCGGGGTTCACCTCGGGATTGAGTTCGGCCGGGTCGGGGAAGCGCCCGGCCGGCAGTTTCCCGCTGAAGAGTTCGTACATCAGGACGCCCACTGAATAGAGATCGCTCTGCTCCGTGACGTTGTCGGCCGATTCCCGTTGTTCCGGGGACATGTAGTTGTAGGTTCCCATGACAGTTCCAGAGACTGTCTTTTCAGCTGCGTTGTGCTGGTCGTCGTAGAACTGGGCGATACCGAAATCGAGAATCTTGACGTTGCCGTTATTGTCGATGAGGATGTTATCAGGCTTGATGTCGCGATGAATCACGTTGTTCTGGTGCGCATAAGACAGTGCTTTTAACACCTGAATAATTATGTCGATCTTTGCCGCGTGATCCAGCTGTTTGATCTTGGCCGCGGTGTTGAGGTCAATGCCTTCAACGAACTCCATGACGAAGTACGGCATGTTGTCGGTGCTGAAGCCACGATCGATCACGTGAATTATATTGGCATGATTGAGTCGGGCGATAATGTAAGACTCGAGTTCGAAGCGGCGGCGAGCTTCGTCATCGGAAATGAGATCGTTTATCAGCAGCTTGATGGCTACCGGGCGACGCAGGGAATCCTGGATGCCGCGAAAAACATGCGCCATCCCCCCTTCGCCGATTTTTATCAGGTTGGAATAACCATTTAGTTGCATCAGTTTTCCTGCGCGGTAACAATACTTTCCACGATCGGCTGCAGACCGGGTTTCGTAGGGTCTAGAGTAATGACAGCGAATGCAAGAAAATGTGATATTCTTCGCAAAATCACATAGTTAGACAAAGTTGGATAAAATGAACACGGCATCGGGATGGCGCTTGGCTAAGCGTCTCCTGGTCTGACTCTCGACAAGCTTCTGAGTCTACTTCTCAGATTAATTCCGGCAGGGAAGGCCTGCCGGCCCTGACTCTTCCGACCAGGCAAGGAAACGCGAGCAATGAAGATTCTCAATGTTACGGCGACAATGCTCCTTGTAGTGATGGTGTTCTACCTGCTGCGCGTTGGAGAGGCGTTGCTCCTGCCTCTCGTCATTGCGGTTACTCTTTGGTATCTGATCAACACACTGGCTTCGGCATTTGCGCGAATCAATGTCGGTGGCTTCACCATACCGGGTCCAATTTGTCTGGCGGCTTCGATCGTGTCGTTTGGTCTGATTATCTATGGCCTGATTAATTTTTTGAGCGGGCGTGTTGAAGATGTGATGCAGGTGCTGCCGGAATACCAGTCCAATCTGACGACCCGCCTTGAGAACCTGCCATTCGTCGACCTGCTGGCGTTTCAGGAGCAGGGCATTATGCAGTCGATTGCGGAGTGGATCGACTTGCCCGCCTATGCGACGTCGATCGCTGCATCGTTTGCCGGCATTCTCGCAAATGGTGGCTTGATCCTGATCTATATCCTGTTTCTGTTTCTGGAACAGGGCAAGTTCGATCAGAAGATCAAGGCCATGTTTTCGGTATCGCGCCAACACGATGATGCGCGAAAAATCATTGAGCGTATTCGGAACGACATTCAGAAGTACATCAGCATCAAGATGTTTACCAGTGCCCTAACAGGTCTTCTTAGTTACATCTTCCTCAAGATTGTCGGTGTGGATTTCGCAGGCGTCTGGGGTCTGCTCATCTTTCTGCTGAATTTCATTCCGACAGTGGGCTCGATTATTGCCACGATCTTCCCGGCGATCATCGCGCTGGCGCAAGTCGATGGATATACCTTGTTTATCCTGGTGCTCGTCGGCATTGGCATCTTGCAGATGGTCATCGGCAATATTATCGAACCACGACTCATGGGAAATTCCTTCAATTTGAGTCCGATAGTCATTCTGCTGAATCTGGGTTTGTGGGGGTATATCTGGGGCATTACCGGCATGTTCCTGTGCGTGCCATTCCTTATCATTATCATAATCATCCTGAGCCATTTCCCGCACACCCGTCCGATAGCAATCATCCTGTCCAGTGATGGTCGACTGCGGGTGCCCCTGGACAAGACGCTGGAAGGGTTCTCTTTCACGCCACCATCGGCCGAACACCTGCTGGGGACGGACAAGTCGAAGTCGGAGTCCGACGCCTGATCTGGCTCCCGACTATCGCGCAAAAACCCTGCAAAACCGGTTTATTAAGCGCTATAATCCCGTGCTTTTTTGTAAACCCACCGTCGCCAGAACCGCGGCGGTCAACGATCCGGATGCCGAAATGGACAGTGCTGTAATTCGTCAGAAATTCCTCGATTTTTTCGCCGCACGCGGGCACGAGATTGTGCCGAGTAGTTCGCTCGTACCTGGCAATGATCCGACCCTGTTGTTCACCAACGCGGGCATGGTCCAGTTCAAGGATGCCTTCCTAGGTCAGGAGCAGCGGGCCAACCTGCGAGCGACCAGTTCTCAGCGCTGTGTCCGGGCAGGGGGCAAGCACAATGATCTCGAAAACGTCGGTTATACCGCTCGCCACCACACCTTCTTCGAGATGTTGGGTAATTTCTCCTTTGGCGATTATTTCAAGCGCGAGGCGATTCAATATGCCTGGGAACTGTTGACGGTCGAGTTCGGGTTACCGCCAGAGCGTCTGTGGGTCACTGTCTACAAGGACGATGACGAAGCCGCTGCGATCTGGCTGGAGGAGATGAAGATCGACCCCAAACGCTTCTCCAGACTGGGCGAGAAAGATAACTTCTGGGCGATGGGTGATACCGGCCCATGTGGCCCCTGTTCCGAAATCTTCTACGACCACGGTCCCGATGTGCCCGGTGGCCCTCCCGGCAGTCCGGATGACGATGGTGATCGCTATATCGAGATCTGGAACCTCGTTTTCATGCAATTTGAGCGCAAGGCCGATGGCAGCATGACGCCGCTGCCAAAGCCGTCGGTTGACACCGGTGCCGGTCTCGAGCGGGTTGCGGCAGTGTTACAGGGCGTGCACAGCAACTACGAGATCGACCTGTTCCAGAGCCTGTTGCGCGATGCCGCCGCCATCACCGGCATGGCAGACACCACACATACTTCGCTGCGCGTGATTGCTGACCATATTCGTTCCTGTGCCTTCCTGGTAGTGGACGGTGTCGTCCCCTCTAATGAAGGACGCGGTTACGTGCTCCGCCGTATCGTGCGGCGCGCCGTGCGTCATGGCTATCAGTTGGGTGTCAACGACATCTTCTTTTACAAACTCGTTGCCGCCTTGATCAAGGTCATGGGCGAGGCTTACCCGGAGCTTGTCCGGCAGCAGGCGTTTGTCGAGAAAGTCCTGAAAGAAGAAGAACAACAGTTTGCACGGACTCTTGAAAACGGCATGGCGATCCTGGAGAAGGGCATCGCCGACCTGAAGGGCAAGGTGATTCCGGGGACTATGGTGTTCCAACTGTACGATACCTACGGTTTTCCGGTTGACCTGACAGCCGATGTCGCGCGCGAGCACGGATTGACGCTGGATATGGCTGGGTTCGAGCAGGCCATGAATGTGCAGCGCGAACAGGCCCGCGCAGCCAGCAATTTCTCGGCAGTGGAAAAACTTGCCATACCGGCCTCCAGCAAGACTGAATTCATCGGTTACGATCATCTGGCAGGCACCGCGCAGGTCACCGGTCTGTTCGGACTCGATGGTGCGCCGGTAGAGAGCGCCAGCGCGGAGACGGAATTGCTGGTGCTGCTGAATACCAGCCCGTTCTATGGCGAATCGGGTGGGCAGATCGGAGACGCGGGTGTGCTCGAGAAAGCGGGCGTGCGCTTCGATGTACTCGAAACCCAGAAGCAGGGAGAGGTGCTCGTGCACCGGGGTGTCCTGCGACAGGGAGAATTGCGGCTTGGCGATGAGGTCACTGCCGCCGTATCGAAACAGGACCGCGCCGATATCACCCTGAACCACTCGGCGACACATCTGATGCATGCGGCACTGCGCAAGGTGCTGGGCGAGCATGTCACCCAGAAAGGCTCGCTCGTGACAGCCGATCGGCTGCGCTTCGATTTCTCGCAGCCAACGGCGGTCACAGCCGCAGAAATCAGGCAGATTGAGAGTCTGGTGAACCAGGAAATTCTCGCGAATTCGGAAGTCACGAAAGAAATCATGCCGATAGCAGAAGCCAAGCAACGGGGCGCAATGGCCCTGTTCGGCGAGAAATACGGCAACGAGGTACGCGTCGTCAGTATGGGCGGCAAATTCTCGACAGAGCTCTGCGGCGGATGCCACGTCCGTCGCACCGGCGATATAGGCCTGTTCAAGATCATCAGCGAGTCAGGCATATCAGCTGGCGTACGACGCATCGAGGCGGTGACCGGAAACGGAGCGCTGGCCCTGGTCGAGAAACAGGAACAGACGCTGAAGCAACTCAGTGAGTTGATGAAGTCCAGCCCGGACGGATTGGTTGAAAAGGTGCAGCAACTCGCCGCCAGCAGCAAAGCACTGGAAAAACAACTGGCACAATTAAAGTCCAAGCTGGCGTCAGACACAGGCAGTGATCTGGCAGGTTTGGCCGAAGATCTGGGTAGTAGCAAACTGCTCGCTGTTGCTGTCGATGGATTCAATCCCAAAGACATGCGTGATACTGTCGATCAGTTGAAGAACAAGCTTGGCAGCTCGGTGGTGGTGTTGATGACAGTGGCCGATGGCAAAGTCAGCATCGTCGCCGGTGTGAGCAAGGATCTCACCGAGAAAGTGAAGGCGGGGGAGTTGGTCAATATGGTAGCCCAGCAAGTCGGCGGTAAGGGAGGCGGTCGACCGGATATGGCAATGGCAGGTGGCAGTGACGTGGGGGCCGTCAAATCGGCGCTTGCCAGCATCAAACCCTGGGTTCAGGAAAAATTATAAAGCGGAAATATCATGGCGTTAATAGTACAGAAATATGGAGGCACGTCCGTCGGTTCCATCGAGCGCATTCAGGCGGTGGCGGAGAAAGTCAGCAAGTTTCGAGAGCGTGGTGACGACGTGGTCGTCGTTGTCTCGGCGATGAGCAAGGAAACCAACCGGCTCGTCGATCTCGCGCAGCAGATTATGGAGTACCCGACTCCCCGCGAGATGGATGTGCTGTTGTCGACGGGTGAACAGGTGACGATTGCCTTGCTGGCGATGGCGCTCGAAAACCGGGGTATCCCGGCGCGCTCTTTCACCGGTTCCCAGGTGCGTATTTTGACCGATGAGTCGCATACCAAGGCGCGTATTCGCGAAATCGACAGCGAGCGCATGATGGAGCAACTCAAGCAGGGTAAGGTTGTCGTCGTGGCCGGTTTTCAGGGCGTCGACGAAAACGGCAATATCACAACGCTGGGTCGTGGCGGATCGGATACCACTGCGGTCGCCCTCGCTGCCGCGCTGAAGGCTGATGAGTGCCAGATCTACACCGATGTGAAAGGGGTCTACACGACAGATCCTCGCGTAGTTGAGGATGCGAGGCTGCTCAAATCGATCACTTTCGAAGAGATGTTAGAGATGGCGAGCCTCGGTTCCAAGGTTCTGCAAATACGGTCGGTTGAATTTGCCGGCAAATACAAGGTACCTCTGCGGGTACTTTCCAGTTTTGAAGAGGGTCCTGGTACCCTGATTAGTTTGGAGGAAGATTCGAATATGGAAGATCCTACTATTGCCGGTATTGCATTTGAGCGCGACGAGGCCAAGCTCACTGTCGCCGGCGTCCCTGACGTACCGGGCATCGCATACAAGGTGATTGGTCCTGTGAGTGAAGCCGGTATTGAGGTGGATGTGATCGTACAGAACGCCGCAGCCGATGGGACCAATGACATCACCTTCACCGTGAAGCGGAATGAAGGTGAGCGTGCCCGCAAGATCCTCGAAGTCGCTGGTGCGGAATTGAAGGCGCGCGCGGTTGTACTCGACAAGAAAGTGGGCAAGGTTTCCATCGTCGGCGTCGGCATGCGTTCTCACGCTGGCATCGCGAGCAAGATGTTCAAGGCGTTGGCTGATGAAAACATCAATATCCAGATCATCACGACCTCCGAGATCAAGATTTCGGTAGTCATTGACGAGAAATACCTCGAACTGGCCGTCAGGACCTTGCACAGTGCGTTCGATCTGGGAGATCCCGATTACGGCAAACAACCTGCCTAGGCGTCACGAATTCAGCCAAAACCCGGTCTAATGGCTTGGCAAGCGGGAAACTTAGGCAGATACTATATCGGACTGTCGAACCAAGTCCCGGAAATTTCAGGAGAAATTTGCATTTGGGCCGCGGTTCGACGACTGTCCTTGCCCCCGGGGTGAGAAGGAATCAGCCACAGTCGCCGCCGGTGGAAGCCAAAGGTCCACCGCGCCGAGCTCCCCGCCCACGTGGATTAGGAACGACTGCGGTATGGGACGCGCAATGGAATGACCTATGGAGATTGACGATGTTAATACTGACACGCCGGATTGGCGAAACCTTGATGGTAGGGGATGACGTTACAGTTACAGTCTTGGGAGTCAAAGGAAATCAGGTTCGAATTGGCGTGAATGCTCCCAAGAATGTGGCAGTGCACCGGGAAGAGATCTATCAGCGCATCCAGAAAGAAAAGGGCGGAGAACCCCACGCCCCCGATACAGTGCACGATTAAACTGACCGTTAGACCGACCGCTCGTCACGCATTTGCCTGACCACTCTCGCTTTTTGTAAAGACTACACGCGGGAAATTCTCCTGAGCCAGCGCCCAAACCTGGCCCGCTGCCGATGTTCATGCGAGCTCCATAGGTAGTCAGAGCACCTTCAGAGCGCCATCAGCGCGATTCTGTATGTCATTGAGTCTGTTCGTCTTTAACGGGTCTATGCTATTATGCGCGCCATTCCGGAGAGGTGGCCGAGTGGCTGAAGGATGTAAACCCGTCAGACTCTCTGAATCAGTGTTTAACGAACCATGCCGAGCACGATCTGGCATCGTCCCCCTGCTAAGGGTGTATGGGAGAAATCCTGTCGAGGGTACGAAAGGAGCGGCAGCTCCGCAGACCGCGCGCTTTATTGCGCGGCCCGACGCGAGTGCAATTAGAAGAATTGGAGAGGTGGCCGAGTGGCTGAAGGCGCACCCCTGCTAAGGGTGTATAGGAGAAATCCTGTCGAGGGTACGAAAGGAGCGGCAGCTCCGCAGACCGCGCGCTTTATTGCGCGGCCCGACGCGAG
>JALRBQ010000076.1 GCA_023257655.1 Pseudomonadales bacterium | reverse complement strand
CAGCCACAAGGCCATGCCGGTTTCCTTGCGGAGCCGACTCAACAAGTCGAGAACCTGAGCCTGCAAGGTGACATCCAGCGCCGTGGTGGGTTCGTCCGCGATCAACAATGCCGGTTCACCTGCCAGTGCAAGGGCAATCATCACTCTTTGCCGCATACCGCCGGAAAGCTGGTGGGGATATTCGGTCAGGTGCCGGTCAGGGCGCGGCAAACCATGAGAAGGGACACGAACCCTACGAAGCTATTATATTGCCGAATAGCGTTCCTTACTGGGAAGCACTAAAGAATTTCTATGCTAAGAAGCATGGTATGCCTACTAAATCTGGCTATGTATTCGCGCACTGGACAAGATGGGGAGCACATAAGAAGGGAGACCCGATAAGAAACTTTAAAAGACAATGGCACGATATGGTCAAGGATTTAGACCTCGGTAGAAAGGGAGACCCTCAATCTAAAAGAGTTAGTCCTAGCTCTCTAAGGGCATTCTTTATAACTCAAAGGCTATATGCAGACAAACAAGTAAATCTCGGTATGCTTGCTAGAAGCACTGGTACTTCAATAGGTCAGATAGAAGCTCGCTATATGCGTGTAGATTGGAAGAAGCAATACGAGATGCTAGCGGTTAATAGCTTTAAGCGAGATGAAGGACAGGAGCCGCATTACGAGGACGGATACTATATTGGACATACTAGACTTTATGACCCTGAAAAAGATGGATACTTAGAGGAGTAGGCTATGCCTATAGTTATATTAATTATTGTAATATTTTTTGGAATACTCCAAATAAGACTTTTCTTTAAGCTTTTTACTATGGCGGATAATGTAGCAAGCATTCTTAAAATACTGGAAGATGAGAAGAAAATAAAAAAGTTAAAGGAGCAAAATCAGTCGCTATAAATCTATTGATAGATAATTACTAATCAACATATAGACCCCGCTATGGTTTAACGCTATAGCGGGGTTATTTCCCTTGCAGATTTAAAGGCTCTATTTAGGGTTATGAATGTAGCAGCGGGGTCAGAATACTCGAGCGCAACAGATATTAATCAGGTTCTCGATTTAGAGGCGAGAATAGATAAATTGGACAAACTGGGGAGAACTAGGGATATACCAACGGCTCGCGCTATAGCTAAATTCAAAGCAAAGCCTACTATTATCTCTACTAGAGAGGAGGCGGTAGCAAAGTTTGTGAAGGACTACAAAGGAGGCTTGCCGCATAACTGGAAACGCTACCCTCAGCACGTCAGGCGCAGTAAGAGAAAATCCCCGCCCAGACCTGGAAGTAGCTTGGGGGAAATAGCTCCTACCCAATACACAGGCTTTAGAGAAGCGAATAAGGGCTTGGATAACCTATTCCGTAGCTTAGACGCAATCTATGCTCTCGATAGTAGGTATGGAGCGAAGGCTACAACCCCAGTACAGCGGCAAATGCTGAAGCAGTTAAGCAGAAGCCTTACACCTGAAGTTATAACGGGGAAATAGAGAGTTTTTGGCGGGTTCGGTAGGTGAGGTATCTCCTACCTAATCGACACCACCTATCGGACTTGGCCTTTCTTTCTATATCTTTAGCAGCTCTATTGGGATTACCCGAGGATAACCCTCTACAAGCCAATAACCACGTGGACTGCAACCGCCTGGAATGCCCTTGCCCATTGTCAGAAGGTCCGGTAACACTCCAGTTGAGCTGTGTTGCAGTCCGAAAAACTTGCCGGTTCGACAGAATCCCGTTTGAATCTCATCGATGATAAGCAAAGCCCCTTTACTCTTGCACAACTCGGCTACCCTCGGCAGATAGTCGTCGGAAGGAATCCGCACACCTCCCTCACCCTGCACCGGTTCCAGAATCACTGCAGCCGTTTCGGAGTCGATACTCCTCGCCATTGCGTCGATGTCACCGAATTCGACGAAGCAGTTACCAGGTTGCGACGGCAAGTAGCGGCTGGTGTTTTCGACGCCCCCAGAGACTGACAGCGTATTGAAGGTGCGACCGTGAAATGAGGCACAGGTGGCGATAACTTTACTCTTTCCGGTTACTTTGCGAGCCAGTTTAAGCGCGGCATCATTCGCCTCGGCACCGCTATTGGCAAAGTAGACATGACTCAGGTTGTCGGGCAGCACACGCTGCAGCAGGGCCAGCAGCCGCGCCCGGGTCGGCGAGTAGGTAAACCCCGAATTGGGATTCTGGATGATCTTGGCCGCCTGCGCACCGAGTGCTTCGGTTATTCGTGGATGCGCGTGCCCGAGGCTTGTCACGCCCCAGCCCGCCGTAAAATCGAGATATTCCCTGCCGGCTTCATCCCAGACTACGCCTCCTCTGCCAGCCTCGACTGCCAGCGGCTGACGATTGCAAAAAGTGATCCCCAGGGTGTCTTCGAGCATTATCGTATTCATCATTCAGTCTCCTGTTTGTGCAATTGATTGAAGGGTTTTTCGCGGTACCAGTAGCGGTACGCCTCAGCAAATCCGAGTTTTTCGTAAACTGCGATAGCAGGTGCATTCGCGCACTCCACTTGCAAATAGGCCGTGTTACATGAGTTGTGAATACCCCAGGAAAGCAGCTGGCGGACGAGATTGGTAGCGAGCCCCTGGCCACGCGCCTCTGGGGCGGTGGCAATGCCAAATATTCCCAGCAGATTTCCAGCGACCACGGCCATACCGCAACTGAGCCACTGGCCTGAAGTAGTGGACTGGACTAGCAGTGTGTGTTTGCCTTGCAATCGACCCAACATTGCGCGATGCACGACCAATTCCGCATGGGTCCTGCCCGTGAGCCAGTGCCAACAACGTAGCCAGGAATCGAGATCGACTGCACTTATCCTGGCATTCTCCGGAGTCGTATCCGGCAGCGGCTGCCACGGCAAACTGCGCGTCATCACTCGCGTAGTGGTCATCAGAATGTAGTTTTGCGCGGCCAGACAGGCATCCAGCTCAGCAAATTTGCCTGTCGATCCCGAGTTGGCTGCGACGATGCGCACGATCGATGGCAATTCGTAGCGATTGAAAAATCGCTCGGTCAGGCGGACCAGCGCCTCAGGCTCGTGTCTGAATGCGGGAAACGGATTGAAAAAATTGGCGCGCCGGCTCACGCCGCGGGCGAAGCGCAATACCCCGCAATCCAGTTCTACCTCTTGGAGGGCTGGCCAGGCGTGTCGAGCGGCGGTTTCAATCTCAAGCTGATTCATGGCTATTTCCCGCAGGCAAAAAAAAACCTCTAGAGCCGGAGCTGTAGAGGTTTTTAGAAAGTCGCTTCTGTTTAATCTAAAACTCTGGCACTCCGGGTCCATAAATGGCGCGCGCGGCACGGCGGGCCGCTGCAGTTGCTGCCGCCGCCTGGGCTGATGCTGAGTTGTAGAAACGTGTAAGGTTCATGTTGTGCTGTCTGGTTAGCAAAAGTTCAATTCAGGTTGTCTATTCGGGCTTTCCAGGATTTCCAGGATTTCCTGTCTTGGCGCTTATCTGTTGTGCCCGGGAGTCAATTCCGACCCGGAAGACGAGCGTGGAACCGTATTGGAATCATTTTTCACTGTCAACCGGATTTTTCAGGGAACAGAGGTCTAGTCGCGATTGTCCATAAATTCTTCGAAATTATTCAGGTTCAGATCGAAGAACGGATTATCAAATTTGACGACCTTCGCCTCGCGACCCGTGATCGCGCCTTCGATAACGAGCACCAGGACATAGACCGCTAACACGGTCAGCAGCAAGGTGTAGCGATTCTTGAGGAAAATGTTTTTCATAGCAGCGCCCTGTTCCTTAGCGATCAGTTTTTGAGGGGTTCACGATTCTAATCCGTGAAGCGGCGCATCAATACCGCGCCGGCGATCAGGATTGCACCAACGAAAATCCCGAACAACATGTCATAGTTGAATAGCCTGTCGACCAGGTCGCCAAAACTGAAAATCACATACTGATTCGGGTTAGCCCGGCTTTCAACCCAGTTGGCGAGATATTGGGAACCAAACAGGAAGTCCTCAAGAAATCCCACCAGAATGAAAACGCCCGCTGCCCACATAAACGGTGTTCGTTTGGCAAAAGCCGAAAACAGCAATAACCAACCAACCGAAGGAAACAGCCATAGCGCGGTGACGATTGCAGACAGGTAGACGAACACGAGACTCACTACCGCGGCCAGGAACATGTATCCGATTCCCACAATTTCGATATCGAACTGTATGCCAAGCAGAGTCAGCCAGATCATCGCGATCAGATACACCCCGAAGAGCACCGCAATGTAGAAAAACGGTGCGACTGCAGCAATTGTGACTACCTTCGACAGCACCGTCTTCAGATTCGATACCGGCATGGATTGCCAAAACAGCACGCTGAGATCGCGACGATCCTGATAGAGGGAGTTCATCAGGTACACAAAGGCATAGGTATACAGCAAGAAGACAAAAGGTATTGCTCCTATCATGAAAACTGGCGCCATATCCACTGGAGACAAACCATCGAACAGCATAGCCAGATAAGCCACACCGGAGGCGAGTTGATCGCGCGGAAACTGTTTCGAGATCCAGAACGCGGCGAACAGCAGCAGCAACGCCAGGAATGCTGGAGCCAGTACAAACAGATTGCGATGCTCCAGAACCTCTCTTTTCAATAGAGTAAGAAACTGGTTCAGTGCAAATTTATCCATGATTCGCATCCTTCAATTTCGCAACAAACAGATCGGCCACGGAGGGGGTGAACAGCTCGCCAAACTGTTTCAACTCTGCTCGAGGCACGCCTTCAAATGTATAGGATTTCTTCCCGAGCAGTTCCCGTTCATGAATCGGATGCAGTGCATCGGCTGCCGAGCGTAGTTCGGGGCTTACTATTACTTCAGTAAATGAGTCTTCCAGATCGGTCATCGCCGCATTGAGAACGATAGTTCCCGCATTGATAAAAACGAGATGTGAGAGCAGAGTCTCGATCTCTTCCACCTGATGTGTGCTGATGATGATCGTACGATTGCCATCGTAAAAGTCATTCAACAAGCGATCATAAAATTCCTTGCGATAGATAATGTCGAGACCAAGGGTAGGTTCGTCCAAAACCAACAGGCTGACATCGATCGACATCACGAGCGCCAGATGCAACTGCGTAACCATGCCCTTGGAGAGCTCCTTGATACGCTTGTTGCTTGGGATCGAAGTGGTGCTCAGCAATTGCAATGCCTTCTCACGATGAAATTTGGGATGCACGCCATCGACATAATCGATAACTTGTGAAACCTTCAGCCATTTCGGCAAGATTCCGACATCTGCGATAAAGCAGACATCTTCCATCAGCTTATGCCGATCGACACGGGGATCCCTGCCGGCAACTAGCAGATCACCCTCCACATCACACAGGCCAATCAAGGCCT
Organism: Pseudomonadales bacterium; assembly: GCA_023257655.1. GTDB lineage: Bacteria > Pseudomonadota > Gammaproteobacteria > Pseudomonadales > Pseudohongiellaceae > UBA9145. The sequence continues at coordinate 49,769 of JALRBQ010000076.1, read as the reverse complement.
TCAGAGTGGTAGTCTTGCCCGCTCCATTGGGACCGATCAGGCCGCAGATAGAACCTTCAGGAATATCCAGATCGACATTCTTCAGCGCCTGAAAGCTACCATAAGATTTTTGCAATGATCGGGCATGTACGATATTAGTCATGCGAGATTCCCAGCGCCCTAGCGCGATCCATTCTTGATGCTGCCAAGGAGCTCATCAATTTCAAGCCCAAGTCTTTCAATTCGCTCGGTGATCTGCGGCCACTCTTCATGCAGGAATTTGGCTCGCTCCTGTTTTGACAATTTGTCTTTCGCTCCGGTAACGACATACATTCCTAGCCCCCGTTTTTTCTCAACAAGTTGCTCATCGACCAAAATTTGAAACGCCTTCGACACCGTAATCGGATTAATGCGGTGCTCACTGGAAATCTGTCGCACCGAAGGCAAGGCATCGCCTTCCTGCAATTCGCCATCCATGATCAGCTCAACCAGTCTGTCCCGCAGTTGCAGGTAGATCGGGTCTTTGTTGTTCCAGTTGATTTCCACGCAGTAGTGTCCTGCCGAGATATAGTGTTGTAGTAGACTACAACACTATATCAGGCTGACGCAAGTAAAAAATCTGCAAGACGCGACAAACCTTAACAGCCTCGTATGAGGCTGTTTTTAATGGACTTTTTTGAGAGAGTGTCGAGGCTGACTGACCTCGGACAGGAGGATGGCTAGGAGGCCTGGCGCTTGTTATAGACCACGCCGGACGCAATCAGCGCATCGATTGTGCCGTCATCGAAGCCGAATTCACGTAGCAATTCATGGGTATGTTGCCCGAATTTCGGTGGCAGATGCCGGATGGAACCCGGCGTTCTCGAGAGTTTAATCGGTGTTCCCGTCATCTTGTACCAGTCCTGCTGCAGGGTCATACCGCGATGCAGGGTGTGAGCATTGGCAACGACTTCGCCGGTGTGGTAGATCGGTCCCGCAGCGAGACCGGCATTGGCAAGCCTGTCGCAAATTTCAGCGCCATCGATCTTCATCAGACTCGATTCGATCTCGGCCTTCAGCTCATCTCGATTCGTGACTCGATCAAAGTTCTTCTGAAAGCGGGGATCAGAAATCAGTTCGGGACGAGCAATCTCATTGCAGAGCTTGGCAAACGCTCGGTTGTTGCCGGCACCAATGAAGATGTCGACCGTCTTCGTGCGAAAGGTGTCATAAGGACTGATATTGGGGTGTGCGTTTCCCGTTGCGCCGGGTACCTTGCCTGAGTAATTGTAATTGACGATGTGAGGATGCATCAGTGACACCGCACAGTCATACAAGGTCATGTCGAGATACTGTCCTTGCCCGGAACGCTCTCGCTCCGCCATGGCGAGCAGAATAGCAATCGCCGAGTAGAGGCCGGTGCCCATATCCACCATTGCCAAGCCGAGACGCGTCGGGTTGCTTCCCGCTTCGCCGTTCACACTAAACCACCCTGCCATCGCCTGAATGATGGCGTCGTAACCAGGGTAACCACCCCAAGGGCCATCGCTGCCGAAACCGCTGACCCGGCAATGAATGAGGCCGGGATATCGGTTCTTCAGTACCTCTTCATATCCCAGACCCCACTTTTCCATGGTGCCGGGTTTATAGTTCTCAATCAGCACATCGGCTTTTTCGAGCAATTGCAGCAAGACGTCTCGTCCTTCCGGTCGACTCAGATCCAGTCCGACTGAACGCTTGTTGCGATTCACGCCAATGAAATAGGCAGAGTCTTCGCCATAGTTGGGCGGTCCCCAATCGCGAGTCTCGTCACCACGGGGCGGTTCAATCTTGACGATTTCAGCTCCGTGGTCGCCGAGGATTTGCGTACAGTATGGTCCACCCAGAACCCGGGAAAGATCGATGACCAACTTGCCCGCGAGGGCGCCACTACTCTTCGTTTCTGTCTTCACGTCTGGGAGTCCTGTTGCAGGATATCGGGTTGCGGTGGGTGCGCGTGCAGCTAGATCGCAGCACTCGTGCACGGCCCGTGAGAATAAAGCACTGGCGAGGGGCGTTCAAGTCGGTTTGACCCGGATCAGTTCGTGTCTTCCAGCAGGTTTACCAGCAAGGTGTAGTCGATGCCCTCCCGACCCAGAATCGAACGCAGACGTTGCAGCGCCTCAATCTGAATCTGGCGTACACGCTCACGCGTCAGCCCGATTTCCTGCCCCACCTGTTCCAGGGTCTGCGTGTCATGACCCAGCAGGCCGAAACGCCGGGCGAGCACTGCACGATGTCGGGACGGCAATTCCGCAATCCAGCGCCGCAGCCGTCGCTGCACTTCCTCATGCTGGACGAGCCAGGCGGGACTGCGTTCGCCTTTATCTGGCAGTGTCTCCAGCAGACACTTCTCCGAATCCGGCGTTAATGGAGCGTCTGCGTCGATCAACTTGTCGTCGAGGCGAAGCAAGCGCTTCACCTGCTCCGGCGTGCTGCCTGCCGATCGCGCGATTTCCTGATGCGTCGGTGAACCGCAACAATTCCGCGACAGCTCATGCTTTACCCTGAGCACGGCGTTCAGTTCCTTTACCACGTGCACAGGCAAACGAATGGTGCGCGTTTGATTCATCAGTGCCCGTTCGATGTTCTGACGAATCCACCAGGTCGCGTAGGTGGAGAAGCGAAAGCCGCGCTCCGGATCGAATTTCTCAACGGCGTGAATCAGTCCGAGATTGCCCTCTTCAACCAGATCCAGCAGGGACAAACCGCGTTGCAGATAGCGTCGGGCAATCTTGACCACGAGTCGCAGATTACTTTCGATCATACGGCGCCTTCCGGCCGCATCCCCACTTCGCATCAGTCGGCTGTAGTGCACTTCCTGGGCCGCGTTGAGTAAAGGTGCGTAGCCGATTTCTCTGAGATACAGCTGAGTTGCATCCAATGTAGCCGCCGGCTTCTCGCGGGCGGTACAGCGTTGGTGCCGAGCGCGCGCAGGTGACGCGTGGTAAGCATACCTTGGCAGGTCCTTGACCTGTGTTTGTGGTGTAGCCGATGCTTTGCGCGTCGCCGATACCGACATGCTGCGCACTCCTTCCCTGGTCCCCTACCCGGTTTGATGCGGATGCGGGTGCGATGGTACTGACTTCCTGTCAGCTTGCTTAACGCCAGCCTGTTCGCCAGTCGAGAGGCCGCTCTAATGAGCTATACATCAACTCAGTATAGTCCGCTGTCAGTGTTTTTCGAGTTTCCCCGGGTTTTACCAACAGTGAACCGCTAATCCAGTTCGGCCAACAGGGCCGGCAAGAAGAATTCCGCCACCATGATCGGTTTGCGGTGCAGGAAAAACAGGCTGCGTCGACCCCAGGCACCGTCCATTGGCGCGAAATCCATTTCCGCACGCAGCAATTCAGGATGGCTGAAAAGGTATTCGCCCAAAGGGCGTGTATTCAATTCCAACAGCTCTCGCAGCGGACTGAACAGGCTGTGTTCCGGAATCAAGGTATGAGCAGCGACCCAGGCCTGCTCTCTGCCGAACAGCAGCACCTTGCGAGACCAGAAGCGCTGCGACGGGGCTACCGGGCCGAAATGCCGGGCCAAATCCGATGCTTCTACCAGAATCCAGTTCTCAGAGACGACCTCTACCCGAAACTGGTTGTCGCTCTGTTGGAGCAGTTGTTGTGTAAGGGATCCCTGACTGCGCAACCAGGCAGCCGCTTTCGCCAACGGCTGTTGAGTATGGGACTCCAGACGGCGCCACCGTAGGGCGGAACTTGCGATATCGGGATGGGATGGGGTGTCGACGATGGACTGCATGCTGCGTGAATGCTACGCAGCCCCGAGGGGCTGCGCAACACGCAATCGAACATTAGCGCGGGCGGTAGTTCTGCAACGTCTTGATAGCGACACTGATGACGCGACGATTCTGGGCGCGACCTGCAGGGGTATTATTACTCGCGACCGGACGTGATTCACCGAATCCTCGGGCAGTAATTCGGCTGGCTTGCACATTGAAGCGATCCAGCAATACCTGCCGCACAGCATCCGCTCGGCGCTGTGACAGACCGAGATTGTACTCATCGGTACCTGTGCTGTCGGTGTGGCCTTCCAGCTCGATCACCACATCGGGGTACTGCCGCATGAATTGGGCAACGCGCTCGATTTCGGCGAAGAATTCCGGTTTAACCACCGAGCGATCGAAATCGAAGGTGACCGCCAGCTCGATGCGGGCGACTTCCTCAACCGGGATCGGACAACCATCGGCATCGACCGCGTAGGTGCGCGGTGTATCCGGGCATTTGTCACGGCTATCAGGCACGCCATCCTGGTCGGCATCAGCCTCAGGTGCGGCCGCCTGGGCTACCGGGGCTGTCGTACGGGCGGGGGCACGCTTGGCACCGCCGAAACGATAGACCAGTGCGCTGTCCACGCCATAGTCACTGTCTTCATGATCACGTCCGAAGTACATGTAATTGCGAATGGCGGTGCGCCAGCTCAATTGATCGGTCAGCTTGACGTTAACGCCACCACCGAGATCCCACACGGTGTCATTGCCGTGGAAATTCGTGTTACCAAAGCCGGAAACGCCGAAGAAATTGACCCGGCGATCGCCGCCATTGAGGTCATACAACCAATCGATTTTCCAGTTGTCCATGTCGGCATCGACACCGGTGCCGCGGGTTTCAGGGTCGAGATCGAAGACGCTGATCTCGGCACTGAGGCGATCGGTAAAGTCGTAACCGAGGCCGAAGAAATACCCAGTGTCATTCTTCAGGTTGGTCGAATCGTCGAATTCCATCCATTGCACTCCGGGCGCAATGTAGAATTGGCCGGCATCCGCCTGGGCTGTGTTCGCAACGAGTCCGGCTGATAAGGTGATAAATGGAAGCAATTTCGTGAAGTTTTTCATTAAAGTTTCCGGTGTGGTGAAGTCTGAAGGTGAGTTGTAAACGACGTTCATTATAAGTCGCCAATCCGCACAGTCCAGTGTCGGGGCTGGTTGAGTTTTCAGCGCCGGACTCAGGAAAAAACGGGCTCCCCGGGTCTTTTGCGGGCGCGACTATGAGGCTAGCCCAATGCACTGTCAATAGCTATTTGAGGTGGCTCGGCCCCATTTAACTCACTACAATACCGGCTGGACCGATTGCCAGAATATTGACTGAATTGCGCTCGGATTTTGCCCGAATGGCTGATGAAATCCGTGTGAGAATCAGTCGAGACAAACAGGAATTCTATGCGGAATTGGCATTCTGAGCTGAAGCGACTGCTGCTGGTTATGGCGGCCGCGGCAGTAACAGGCCTCGTGCTGGGTGAGCTCACGCTGGCGCTGCTCATCGCTCTCGCGCTCTACGTCGCGGTTAACCTGTTCCAACTCCGGCGCCTGCATCTGTGGCTGACACGAAATACCGCCGATGACCATTCCGATCCGCCGGAGAGTTTCGGTATCTGGGGCGACATCTTCGATGGCATCTATCGCCTCCAGAATCAAGAACGCAAGGCAAGTGCCTATCTGGAAAACATCATCAACAAGGCGCAGGAATCCTCTGCCGCGCTGGAGATGGCGTTCATCATGATCAACAAGAAAGGCAATCTGGACTGGTGGAATCTGGCCAGTGAGAAATTGCTGGGTCTGCAATATCCCAAAGACCGTAACCAATCTGTCACAAACTTGATTCGTGACCCCCTGTTTGCCGATTATTTTCATCGCGAGAATTACACCCAGACTCTCAAGATCAAGGCGCCGGGCGACAGTCAGCGGGTACTGGAATTTCAGATTGCCCTATTCGGTGAGCATGAACGCCTGATGATCGTGCGCGATATCACTCAGTTGCATCGTTTGGAGTCCATGCGCAAGGATTTCGTCGGCAACGTCTCCCATGAACTCGGCACGCCAATAACTGTTATCAAGGGCTATCTGGAAGCGATCGTCGACAACATGGACGAACTCAACCCCAAATGGCAGAACCCGATGCGTCAGATGCGCCAACAGGCCATGCGCATGGAAAATATCGTTCGTGACCTGCTGACTCTGGCTTCGTTGGAAACTGAAGCCATGTCACGCCAACAGGACAGAATCAATCTGGCAGGCTTGTTCCAGGAGATCGACAACGACCTGCAACAGATGTTCGAAGAGAAATCACATAAATTCGAGATCGAATGTGATGATTCATTTGAACTCACCGGCAAGCGCAGTGAGATGTACAGCGCCATTTCGAATCTGGTTGTGAACGCAGCGAAATACACGCCCGCCCATGGCAAGATCCAATTAACGGCAAAGAAGACCAAAAAATCCCTACTGATTGCCGTCACGGACAACGGTGTTGGCATTGAGGCCAAACACATTCCGCGTCTGACAGAGCGTTTCTACCGCGTCGACAGCAGTCGCTCTGCCGACACCGGGGGCACGGGCCTCGGTCTCGCGATCGTCAAGCACATCCTGTCACGGCATAACGGGGAATTGCTGATTGACAGCGAGTTTGGCAAAGGCAGTAAATTCACCTGCAAACTCCCCCTGTCACGACTCTCTACCGGCACAAACAAAACCGCCCCGCTTGCGATCGCAAACGAGGCGGCATCAATTAGCTAACTTCGCGTGAGCGCCGACTAGAAGCGGTGCTCGAAGCCAACTCCGTAGTGATCGTTTTCAAGTGCCGAATTATCGGCTGCGAAGGTCGTGATGTAGGTGAACAGTTTGGTGTTGTCGCCCAGACTGTAATCAAAACCGGCGGTGAGTTGCTCCTTGCCTGGAGCCTTCTCATCGGAAACCCCATACTGAGCTTTCCAGGTGAACTTGTTGACCTTGTAGGCCGCACTCACGAACGTACCGTCTTCCTTGTCTGCACCGGGAACCTGGGTTTTTTCGGATTCCTGATAGAGCGCCCCGAGGGTGAGATTTCCCAGATAGAGCTGAGAGACAAAGCGAACAACATCGCGATTTTCTACATCGCTATCAAGACCCAGTGCGGCATAGAAAAGCTCATTTTCATAGGTGACCGAGGCACTGATCGAACTGGTGAAGTCGGAGTCCTGACCACCGGCAATTGTCGCCAGGGAGGCATGGAAACCCGAATATTCCGGCGACTCATACAGGATGATGTCATTCACCCGGTTCTCCCCGTCTACTACGTTCTTGATATCGCCGATCATGTCATTGAAGAGGTCGATACGATTCTGGGTCTCTTTCAGGGGCGTGTCGTGCTTGCCTACCAGAATTGTGCCGTAGGCGCCTTCGAAGCCGAGGAACGAGTTACGCTGCTTGAATGACTGACCGCTGATATCACCATCGGCGGGATCGACTTCGTATTCGATCTGATAGATCAGTTCCAGGCCGGGGCTGATTTCCTTGCTGCCACGAACACCGAGGCGGGAGGCATTGCTTACGATGTCGGATTCAGAATCGCCGGAGTCCGGCTTCATGATTTCCGCGTTGATGTTGATGCGTCCGTAGAGTTCGGGGATCAGAGAATCCTGGGCAATGGCAGGGACTGATACGAACAGGGGCATCGTCAGGAGTAACAGGTTGGACTTGAGGCGCATGGGCAGGCTCTCCGTTATAGTGTCTTGTACAGGGTCTCGGGATAACGTGATGAAACTGCTGCACACTATATTGCGGAAATATTACAAAAACATGACAAAATGACAGAAATGACTCTAATTTGTCATTTTCCTTGCGCGGGCGGGTGAGTCCTGGGGATCAGGACTCGGTGTTGATCTTCTCTGCCACGCGATCCAGGTTCTTGTGACGAACGTCCATACCCTTGACCACGTAGATGACGTGCTCACAGATATTCTTGGCATGATCGCCGACGCGCTCGAGGGCCCGCAGGGCCCACAGCACATTCAGGACCCGGGTAATACTGCGGGGATCTTCCATCATGTAGGTAATCATGGACCGCATGGCACTGCCGTACTCGTTATCGACGGTCGCGTCATACTGCGCTACCTCGATCGCGGCTTCGGCGTCATAGCGGGCGAAGCAATCGAGTGACATATTGACCATCTTGCTGACCTGTTCGCCGAGTCGCTTGAATTCCACGAAGCCGCCAGGGAATTCCCCTTCCTCGCTCAGTTTGATGGCCATGCGGGCGATCTTAGATGTCTCATCGCCGATACGTTCCAGATCCCGCACAGCCTTGATGATGCCCAACACCATCCGCAAATCGCTGGCGGCGGGTTGGCGACGAGCGATGATAAGATTGCACTCTTCGTCAATCTGAACTTCCATGGTATCGATGACATCATCTTCGTCGATGATGCGCGCGGCCAAGCCGCTGTCACTTTCGACGACAGATGTCACTGCATCACCCAGGCGCTTCTCGATGATGCCACCCATCTCCAGCATGCTGTTTTTCACATCTTCCAGCTCCGCGTTGAACTGCTGGGAGATGTGATGCCCGTGATTTTTAGCCGACGATTTCATAAATTAATCCTGCATGGATAATGCTGTATGTAGTGATGATCCAATCTCCGCCACCTAGCCGTATCGTCCCGTAATGTAGTCTTCAGTCTGTTTTTCGGCTGGATTGGTAAAAATTGTATCGGTGGTATTGAATTCCACCATGTTGCCCATGTACATGAAGGCCGTGAAATCCGACACGCGCGCCGCCTGTTGCATGTTGTGGGTAACGATGACGATTGTGTAGTCTTCCTTCAGATCGTTAATCAGTTCTTCGATTTTCAGAGTCGAGATCGGGTCCAACGCCGAGGCAGGTTCGTCCAGCAATAACACCTCCGGTTCCACCGCGATTGTGCGCGCTATGACGAGACGCTGTTGCTGACCGCCTGACATCCCGAGGGCACTATCATGCAGGCGGTCTTTCACCTCATCCCACAAGGCAGCAGACCGCAGCGAACGCTCCACAACCTCGTCCAGAACCCGCTTGGAATTGATGCCCTGAATGCGCAGACCATAGGCGACATTCTCATAGATCGACTTCGGAAACGGATTAGGCTTCTGAAACACCATGCCCACACGGCGTCGCAGGTCGGCGACATCGATAGACTTCTCATAAATATCAAGACCGTCCAGAATGATTTTGCCTTCGATGACACAATCGTCGACAAGATCGTTCATGCGGTTAAAGCAACGCAGCAGACTCGATTTGCCGCATCCACTGGGTCCGATAAAGGCTGTGACACATTGCTTCGGAATGGTCAGGCTGATGTCGATCAGAGCCTGTTTCGTCCTGGAGTAAAACAGGTTCAGGTTCTCAACCTCGAGACAGCTCGCCATCTCGTCTTCTGGAGTCGACGCTTGTCGCAACACGGACGAGACATCTATCTTGCGCATGGCGGGTTTCTCCTCGACTTCCAGTTTGTTATTCCTTTCATTCATCGCTTTACTCATCTCTGCTTGGATCAGACATCCAGGGATTTGTATTTCTCTCGCAGGTGATTGCGCAAGGCCACTGCGCTCAGGTTCAACAGGGCGATCACGATCACCAGTAATAATGCCGTCGCAAACACCAAAGGTCGCGCCGCCTCGATATTCGGGCTCTGGAATCCGACATCGTAAATATGGAACCCCAGATGCATGAACTTTTGCTCCAGATGCAAATAGGGGTAATTGCCATCCACCGGTAATGAGGGCGCCAGTTTCACGACTCCGACCAGCATCAGCGGTGCCACCTCGCCAGCGGCCCGAGCTACCGCGAGGATCAGGCCAGTCATCATGGCCGGGCTGGCCATCGGCAATACCACGCGCCACAGCGTCTCAAACTTCGTCGCGCCCAGAGCCAGACTGCCCTCTCGCACGCTGCGGGGAATCCGGGCAAGCCCCTCTTCTGTTGCCACAATCACAACCGGCACTGTGAGCAACGCCAGGGTAATGGACGCCCACAGCAAACCTGGCGTGCCGAACGTGGGCGCCGGCAAGGCTTCAGGGTAGAACAACTGATCGATCTGTCCGCCCAAAATGTAAATGAAGAATCCGAGACCAAATACGCCGTAGACAATTGAGGGCACGCCAGCAAGGTTGTTCACAGCGATGCGAATTGCCCTAGTGACAAAACCCTGGCGCGCGTATTCACGCAAGTAGACAGCGGCGATCACTCCGAAGGGCGTCACGAACACTGACATCAACATGACCATCATGACAGTACCAAAAATCGCCGGGAAGATACCGCCCTCTGTGTTAGCCTCCCGAGGCTCATCGGTGAGGAACTCACCCAGTTTGGCACCGTAACCCAACAGCTTTGCGCCGAGCCCCATCTGGTTCGGACGGTAGGCACGCACCACATCGGCAAGCTCGATCACCTTCTCTTGTGCATTGGCGGCGATGAAGGTCGCGGTGTCCCGGTTTACCTGTTCATACAAATCAATCAAGGAGACTTGCAAAACCTCGTATTCGGTCTCCAGGTCCTGTCGTTGTGCCGCGATGTCGGCGAGCGCGTCGGCGGTGGCGCGACCGTCGAGCTCGAGTCGACGCTGCTGCAATCTCAGGCGCTCGACTCGATAATTAATCTCGCCAATATCCTGATTCTCTATCTTGTAAATCTCATCATGTAGCGCCAGCGCCCTCTCCAGACGCGCTGTGAACTCATCCCAGGCAGAGTCATCTTGCACCTCGTCAATATTTACCTCAGCGACAACCGTACCCGCCTCTGAGACAGACTGCAGATACCCGTAGAAATTGCCCCATTCACGACGTTCCAGCACCACCAGGTTTGCCGGATATTCCACGTCAGAAATGAAGTCGGTCAGCACCCAACTGAAGTCAGCTCCAGTCAGGTCACGGTTGCCAAGCTTCAGCAATTCGCGGCGGTATTCTGGTTGAGACTCGTCCACGGGAATGCCCGATGAAATAATTTGCTGGGCGATGATGTTTTCACTCTCGACGAATTCACCGATTACCTGTGTGATGGTAATTTCCTGTTGCGCATTGGGCGGAGCGTAATGCGCCTGCATGACGTCCTTTGGCCAGAAGTGGTTCATCCCCCGCACGGTGAGCAGAACCAGCAAGCCCAGCACCATGACTATACTGATTGCCACCGCTCCGGCTGTGAGCCATATCCAGGGCGTACCCGTCGAATACCATTTCTTTAGATTCAGGTTCATATCGTACTGTACTTATTGCGCAATCGTTGGCGCACAATTTCCGCCACGGTGTTAAACACAAAGGTGAACAGGAACAACACCAGTGCCGCCAGGAACAGGATTCGGTAATGGGTACTATCAACCTCCGATTCCGGTATCTCGACTGCGATATTGGCTGCCAGGGTACGCATGCCTTCGAAGATATTGACATCCATAATCGGGGTATTGCCGGTCGCCATCAGTACAATCATCGTCTCTCCCACCGCGCGGCCCATACCGATCATCAGGGCACTGAAAATGCCCGGACTCGCCGTGGGCAACACAACACGATAGAGGCTTTGCCAGGGAGTTGCACCCAATGCCAATGAGCCATAGGTCAGATGTTTAGGGACCGTAAAGATGGCGTCTTCGGCGATGGAGAAAATTGTCGGAATCACCGCGAAACCCATGGCGAATCCAACCACCAATGCATTGCGTTGATCGTAAGTTATGCCCAGGTCATTGCTGATGAAGTAGCGCAGATCACCGGCAAAAAACAGGTTTTCAATGGGCGCCGCGAGCACAAACGAGAGATAACCGAACAGTAGTACCATCGGAATCAGGATCCCGGCTTCCCACCCTTCCGGCACCCGATGGCGCCAGTCAGAGGGCAGTCGCAACCACAGATAACTCGCCAGCAGTATCGACAACGGCAGGACAAAAAGGATATTGAAGATGCCCAGCAGGTTTCTTTCCACGAAGGGAGCGAGCCAGAGCCCTGCCAGGAAACCGAGTACGACCGTCGGCAGGGCTTCCATCAGTTCGATCAGCGGTTTGACCTTGCGACGCATTCTCGGCGCCATGAAATAGCCGGTGAACACGGCTCCGCAAATCGCCAGCGGTGCCGCCAGCAGCATCGCATAGAACGCGGCCTTCAGAGTGCCGAACGAAAGCGGTACGAGCGAGTATTTTGGCTCAAATTCATTGGTCGCCGCCGAAGACTGCCAGATGTACTCGGGTTCCGAATAACCTTCATACCATACCTTGTCCCACAGTGCGGTCCACGAGACTTCAGGATGCTCATTATGCACTTCCCAGTAATGAAACATGCCTTCTGTAGTCTCGATCAACAGGGCATCACCCCGAGGCGAAATTGCCATTGCGCCTGGGGTCGATGTCAGCAGTGCTTGCTTGAACACTTCCCGATGCGCAGTCGAGTTAAAAATGGCGACCGACCCGTTAGCATCGGCTGCGACGAAATTCTTGCGCCGCTGTTCCGGCGCCAGGGTGGCGACTGCAGAATCGAACGAGGGGAAAAAGCGCGCTCGTTCCAGTCGCGTCTGCTGACCATCCCGTATCAGGAACCATTGAGAAACCACGCCGGTGCTGTCGGCGACCAGCAGGGATATACCGCCGAGCAGGAACGCGATACGCGTAGGTCGGGCGCCGTTCTCCGTGAGGAATGTCTCGATTTCGAACTGCTCCGCCTGGTTGTTCAGAGCTGCCCGCATATCAAGCACGCGGATCAGACCGTTGCCGGATACAAAGAAGAGCCACCGCTGGTCGCCCTCGATGAACATTCGGGTCGTACCGGTTACCAGCATTGGCACGGTGGTCTTCACGATATCGAAGCTGGCAGCACCGCTGTCGCCATTGAAGGCGGCAAACAGATTCGACTGTTTGCTCGCGCGTAACAGTGCAGCCTGGCCCTGGCCATTGCTGCCAGCAAGCAACAGGTTGCCGCTGCGTGAACGCAAGGCGATCGTGGTGACTGCCTGATTGTCGAACAGGCGATAGGGATCGGCGCCAAACGGATAGTCGACGACGGGTGTCAGCGTGCGCGCGTTATTGCTCTGGGCATAGGAAGTTGTGTAATCATAACTGGCGACCAATACCTCACCGCTATCGAGGCCCACCGCGAAGATGCCACTCTCTTCCGTGTCGATGGCGAAACTCGTAATTCGAGTCCCTTCAGGCAAAGCCAGGGCAACATTGACCACAGGCGTACCATCACGTAACTGAAAAAATTGCATTTGACCCGATTGGCCGAGGCGTAGCCCGATCTCGGATTGTTCTTCGATGGCCAAATGCAGAGTTGTGGAGCCGTCGTCAGCAGGCAATTCGTAAGTCGCAGCGGCGTCGACTCGCGCCGACTCGAACAGCGGAACCACTTCGTAAAACAGGTACAGGAAGATGGCGAGAATCGCGACAATCACAGCAATCCCGCCCACGGCAATGGCAATCTTCGCTGCGCGATCATAAAAATGTCGGAGTCGCCGACGCAGTTGCAGCCGTCGCGAGCCCATATCCAGAATGCTCTCTGGCGGTGTCGCCGGCTCGGGGGGAATACTGGGAGTGTGTTCTGTCGCCATTGAGTGCAGCTAGTCTTCGTTATTTTTACAGCAGGATGACAGTTTCGTCATAATTTGTCGCTTGTCCATGAAAAGGTCCAGCCCCCGAAAGAACCAGACCTTATTCGCATGAGCTGGATCAGGGCCGGTAGAAGTGCCCGCCGCCCCAAATCACTCTCACAAGCCAAGACTTTCCATAGTGCCTGCAACCACGCGCGCAGGCAAAGGGATATAGCCATCTTTTAACACAATGCCTTGGCCGGATTGTGACAGAATCGATTTCACAAACTCACGCTCGAGTGGCGGCAGTGGCTTGTTCGGCTCTTTATTAACGTACACATAGAGGAATCGAGCCAGCGGATAGTTGCCGGCAACGGCATTCTCCGGGCTTGCTTCGAAAAACTCTCCGTCGGCATTACGGGCGATGGGCACGGCGCGCACACTGGAGGTGCGATAGCCGATTCCGGAATAGCCGATGCCATTGATGGAAGTACTGACAGATTGCACGACAGAAGCCGAACCCGGTTGCTCATTCACGTTGTTGCGATAGTCGCCGTCACACAGCGCCACTTCCTTGAAGTAGCCATAGGTGCCTGAAACCGAGTTGCGTCCGAACAGCTGCACATCCCGACGTTGCCACGGCCCCTGCATGCCCAACTGGCCCCAGTTGGTGATGGCTTCGTCGTAACCACAACGTTGGTTGGAAGAGAAGATCGCATCGACCTGCGGGATTGTGAGACCTTCAATGGGATTGTCCTTGTGCACAAACACCGCCAGCGCATCGATGGCGACTGGTATTGCAGTCGGCTTGTACCCGTATCGGGATTCGAAGGCTTCGATTTCGTTGTCTTTCATCATGCGGCTCATGGGACCGATGTTGGAGGTACGCTCGGTTAACGCCGGTGGCGCTGTTGATGAACCGGCCGCCTGAATCTGGATATTCACATTGGGGTAGAGACGCTTGAAGTCTTCCGCCCACAAGGTCATCAGGTTCGCCAGAGTATCCGATCCGACGCTGGACAGATTGCCGGAAACGCCGCTGGTGCGCTCATACTGGGGAATGCCAGGATCGACTTCAGCGGCATGGACCGCGAGACCTGTCAGCGCAAGCATTGAACAGAGAATTCGGGGGATCAGGATGGAACGCATGTAGTCGCCTCCAGGCAGGGTAATTGGTTTGCTTGGGGCGAACTATAGGGGCTGAATATTACAGGAATGTGACAGTTTCGTGAAAATCGTGACCGCCGGCCCGGTTGCTGGCCGCCAGCGCACGAAATTCGGGCATTGTGCATTGTCAGCGTCTGCAATATAGTGATTTTTTGTCACCAAACCGTCACCTACCACCGAAAATTCTCGCGTACAATCTCCGGTCCCCACTGCCATGAAACGAAGCAAGCACGCCATGTCGGACGCAGGTCGCAAGAAATCGCTGGAAGTGATCGTCGACAATTCCGGCAAGGGAGACTCCGGGCAGAAACCCAGCGATGCCCCCGATTTCTCCAATCCGGAATTCTTCGAAAACCGGGAACTCAGCTATCTCAAATTCAACCTGCGCGTACTGAGCCAGGCACGTAATCTTCGTCACCCCCTGCTCGAGCGCCTGATGTTCCTGCTGATCTTCAGCTCGAACCTCGACGAATTTTTCGAGATCCGCGTATCAGGACTGAAGAAACAACTGGATTTTGGCCGTCAACGCCCGGGGGCGGATGGCAAGTACCCGGATGAGATACTGAAACTCGTGCACGAACAGGTGCGCGGCGCACTGACTGAGCAATACCGTATTCTGAATGAAGAGCTGTTTCCTTCCATGGCGAAGGAGAACATCCACTTCCTGCCTCGCAATCAATGGGGCCCGGAACTCATTGCCTGGACGAAGAACTATTTCCACGAGGAAGTCTGGCCCATCGTTTCACCACTAGGGCTCGATCCCGCGCACCCGTTTCCCCGTCTCGTCAACAAGAGCCTGAATTTCATCCTGTCGCTGGAGGGCAAGGATGCGTTCGGGCGCGATAGCGGCCTTGCGATCGTGCCGGCTCCCCGTTCGTTGCCACGGCTTATCAAGATACCGAAGGAAGTCATCCCGAATGGCGATAATTTCATCTTTCTGTCTTCCATTATTCACGCCTATGTCGATGAATTTTTCCCCGGCATGACCGTAACCGAGTGTCATCAGTTTCGGGTGACCCGCAACTCTGACCTGGAGATGTCCAATGTCGAGGTAGAGGATGTGGCGAGCGCACTTCGAGGCGAGTTGCACAGTCGCCGCTTCGGTGCGGCGACGCGATTGGAGGTGGGCAAGGAATGCCCTTCCGAGCTGACCAATTTCCTGCTGGAACGCTTCAACCTGTCCCGGCATGAATTGTACCCTCTGGAAGGACCGGTGAATCTGCGACGCCTGATGGCACTCACCAACATGCTGGATCGTCCGGACCTGCTGTTCCCGAAATTTTCTCCAGGAACACCCAAGGCTCTGGAGCTAGGCAATTACATTTTTGCCGCTGTGGACAAGGAAGATCAGTTGCTGCTGCATCCCTACCAGTCCTTCATCCCGATCATCGACTGGGTCAGACAGGCGGCAAAAGACCCCACTGTGCTGTCAATCAAGCAGACGCTTTACCGCACCAACGAATCCTCTGAGTTGGTTGAAGCCCTGGCCGATGCCGCGCGCAATGGCAAGGAAGTCACAGTGGTAATCGAGCTGCGAGCGCGCTTCGATGAAGAAGAAAATATCAATTTCGCCAGCCTCCTGCAGGAAGCCGGAGCCGTAGTGGTCTATGGTGTCATGGGCTACAAGACTCACGCCAAGATGCTGCTGTTCGTTCGCCGCGTCGGCAATAAACTGAAGCGTTACGCGCATCTGGGCACAGGTAATTACCACCGCAAGAATTCGCTGCTCTACACCGATTACAGCCTGCTTACTGCCGAACCCTCGCTGTGCGACGACGTTCATAAGGTTTTCCAGCAGATCACTGGCATGGGCAAGAAGATTCACCCGAACCTGCTGATTCATGCCCCTTTCAATTTGCGCAAGTCCCTGCTCAAGATGATCGACCAGGAAACCCAGGCCGCGCTGGCCGGCAAGTCCGCACGCATCATCGGCAAGATGAATGCACTCACCGATCCTGAAGTCATCAGGGAATTGTATCGGGCATCCGCAGCCGGCGTGCAGATCGATCTGATCATTCGTGGTGTGTGTTGTCTGCGTCCCGGCATCCCACAGGTCAGTGAAAACATTCGCGTCACCTCTGTTATAGGTCGATTCCTTGAACATTCCCGTGTGTACTATTTCGAGAACAACACTTATCCGGTGTTTTGCTCCAGTGCAGACTGGATGGAACGCAATCTCACGAATCGTATTGAGGTGTGTTTTCCGATTTTGAAGAAAAAGCTGGCGAATCGTATCGTTGAAGAGCTGCAGATGTATCTCGATGACACCGCCCAAAGCTGGGAGCTGCAAAGCAATGGTGAATTTATCGAACTCGCCACTGCCGGCGGTGATCAGGAACCCGTGCAGATGCGATTGCTCAAGCAATTGGATCCGCTCAAGCTTGGCTAGTCTGACGCTTGACTGACCTCGGGCAAATCACTGTTCTTCACAAGGCGCATCGTGTGTTTGTCCTTCGCGAGAAAATCAAGCATGCCCTCACGCAAGGCCGTTGGACTGAAATTGATCGTCTCGATGTTGTAGGCGTTCATCAGCGCCAACATCACACTCCAACCCGCTAATAACAGGTCACGTCGCCCTTCTTTCATTCCGGCCAGCTCCTGCCCCTCGGCGATGCACCGCGCAAATTGCTCGCGCAAATCCTGCAGGGCACTGCGCTGAATTACTCCGCTACCGTGGCCGTTCTCCAGACAGATCAACATGAGCATTTTACTGGTGCCGGAAGACGCATAGACTTCCTCCCAACCGGCGCGTTTGATCGCTGGCGCTGTCTCTGCAAATACCGCTTCGGCCGCACGCAGACCATCGCGCATCCGTTCGAGTAAAGTGGCCGCATCACTCGTCATTTGGATATCGAAAAAGCGATCACGCCAGGCCACGCTGCCGATAGCCAGACTCGACGTCAGCAGTCGCTGATGTCCCTTACCGATAATTACTTCAGTGCTTCCACCACCAATATCGATAACGAGCCGATTGATATCGGTGCGAGGCAAGCCGGTGATGACGCCGGCATAAACCAGTACTGCTTCCTGCACACCACTGATCGTCGAGACTTCGATTCCGAGTTCGGCGGCGGCAGCGATAAAATCAGCGGCGTTATTGGTCACGCGCAAGGCATTAGTGCCCAGCGCCCAATACTGTTCGAGTGGGTATTTATCCATCAGTGCCTTGAAGTGACGCAGGCATTCGAGGCCACGGGCGAAAGCCTCCGGAGAAATCGAGCCGGTTGCTCCTACGTTCTCGCCCAGTTGCACCTTCTCACTGCAGCGCTCGATGACCTCTATGCGGCCTTCAACCCACTCACCGATCAGCAAGTGAAAACTGTTTGAACCTAAATCGATACACGCATACATAACACGAAACAACCACAAGCGAGCCTAAGTCAGAACCCTATTTGAGCATTTAATCGTGACAAAGTGCAGTCAGAATTGTGCATCTGGGCGCGCAAAGCAGGAAGAGGGGATCAGCCGTCACAGGCGAGAGCCAGTGACGGCCGGGAACTGCCAGAGCCAGAGAAAATTTTGGAGAAGGTGCCAGAGCCAGAGAGAATTCCGGTTAGAGTACCAGGGATACAGACTGACAAAGTGCACTACATCATCGATTGCTGATAATTCTCCAGACCGACCTTGCCCAGCAGGGTGAGTTGGGTCTCCAGCCAATCGATGTGCTCTTCTTCGCTCTCGAGTATTGCACTCAACAAATCGCGGCTGACGAAGTCTCCGACTGACTCACAGTGCACAATGCCGGCCTTCAGATCTGGACAGGCGAGCATCTCCAGCTTGAGGTCGCATTCCAGCATCTCCTTTGTATTCTCACCGATCAGCAGTTTGCCCAGGTTTTGCAGATTTGGCAGTCCTTCCAGGAACAGAATCCGCTTGATCAGCTCGTCGGCATGTTTCATCTCGTCGATGGATTCTTCGTATTCCTTCTCGGCGAGTTTGTTCAGCCCCCAATCCTGATACATTCGGGAATGCAGGAAATACTGGTTAATGGCGATCAGTTCATTGGCCAGGGCCTTGTTCAGGTGTTTCAGGACTTTGGGGTCGGACTTCATAAATCTGCCTCGTGTTTAGGTTCGTGCAAGCATCGCGTCATCACCCGCGCATGTCAAGGTTGCGATCCGCTAAGCTATTGATATTGATGGCAAAACTAAATGATAAGCAATCCCATTCCGAATTGGAGCGGGCGATGGGAAGCGGGCAAAAGGACGACGCTACGGAGGGGTCGCCGGGGCTATCAGGGGGTCAGGCGGCGTTGACGAACGTTGCAGTCTTGTTGAATTCATTGACGATGGTGCGGGCCAGTTTGCTGCACTTACCGCATTCACTGGCAACCCCGAGCTTGGCGCGAATATCCGTCATGCTGCTGGCACCACCACGGCACAGATCGCGAATCTGGTTATCGGTGATTTGGCGGCAGATGCAGACGTACATGGCTTACTCCTCAGGGTGAGAAGCAATTTAAATGATAATGAGAATGATTGTCAACAAGTTTTAGATCTGCTACTTTATACCCCGATCCGTATCGGATCGCATAGCCCTAACTTGTTGTTTCCAGAACTATTTATCCTATGAGCCAAATTGCCCTGTCGTCTGCAGCTACCGGTGATCGCTGCGTCGTACTCGAAATCGCCTCTGAACATGCCGAACTCAAGAGTCGACTCTATGCGCTGGGCATTATTCCAGGCACGGCGCTGCAGATCCTGCGGTTTGCTCCCCTGGGTGACCCCATGCAGGTCAAGGTAGGATCCAGTTTCGTGAGCATTCGCAAACAGGAAGCCAAATCCATCTTCGTGGACAGGCAGTAGTCCATGGAAAAGATTGCACTCATTGGCAATCCCAACTGCGGCAAGACGACGCTGTTTAATGTGCTGACGGGTGCAAATCAGAAAGTTGGCAACTGGCCTGGCGTCACCGTTGAAAAGAAATTCGGCTATTTCAAACTCGGTGATCATACGTTGGAACTGGTCGACCTGCCCGGCATCTATTCACTCGAGCAGGATTTCCAGGGCATCGATGAAAAGATCGCGCAGGAGTTTCTAGAGCACACCGAACTCGATGTCATCATCAACATCGTCGACGGCACCAATCTCGAGCGCAGCCTCGTGCTTACTCAGCAATTGCTGGAAAAGAACATACCGACCCTGGTCGTCATCAATATGCTTGATGTCGCCGAGCAACAGGGCATCACTCTCTCGGTGTCTGCACTTGCCGCAAAACTGGGTGTGCCAGTGCTACCCATTATTGCCTCCCGCAAGCAGGGGATCGACCAACTGCGCGCTCGCCTCGCGGACTTTGTCGGCAAGCCTCACACTGCCGTGTCAGTCAAATCCGCCGCTGACAACACCACCAGCAATGAAGAAAAGATCCTGCGCCGTTATCATCAGTCACGCAATCTCGTCCATGGTGTCGTCGAAGTGTCACCGACGCACCACAGCCTGTCTGAACGCATCGACGCCGTTTTGCTCAATCGCTGGCTGGGCGTCCCCTTCTTCCTGTTGATGATTTATCTGATGTTCACGATCGCCGTGAACCTTGGCGCTGTCTTCATCGATTTCTTCGACATCTTATTTTCAGCGATCCTGGTGGATGGCAGCACCTGGCTCTTGCATCTGATCGGCATGCCTGAGCTGATCACTATTTTCATCGCACAGGGACTCGGTGGAGGCATCACGCTCGTCGCGACCTTCATTCCCGTGATTGGATTCCTGTATCTCTGTCTCTCCATGCTGGAAGATTCCGGCTATATGTCCCGGGCGGCATTCGTGATTGATCGCCTGATGAGTGGCATTGGCCTGCCAGGCAATGCCTTCGTCCCGCTGATCGTAGGCTTTGGCTGTAACGTGCCAGCAGTGATGGCGGCGCGCAGCCTCGGACGCGACAGCGATCGTCTGCTGACCATCGCGATGGCACCATTCATGAGTTGTGGCGCTCGCCTGACAGTCTATGCGCTTTTCGCTGCCGCCTTCTTTCAGCAGAATGGCCAAAACATCGTGTTCTTGCTCTACCTGTTGGGGATTTTTCTCGCTATTTTTACTGGCTGGATTTTCCGCAAGCAACTCTTCACGACTGAGGTGACGCCTTCCTTCCAGGATATGCCGGCGTATCACATACCCATTCCACGCAATATTCTGTTAACAACCTGGTTCCGTCTGCGCGGCTTTATTTTTCGCGCGGGCAAGACCATTGTCGGAGTCGTTGTAGTCCTGAGCCTGCTTAATTCAATCAGCACGGATTTCACTGTTGGTCATGAAGACTCCGAAGATTCCCTGCTCAGCGTGATTGGCAAAACGATCACACCCGCCTTCGCTCCGCTCGGCGTCGAAGCCGATAACTGGCCGGCAACTGTCGGACTCTTCACTGGCATGTTCGCGAAAGAGGCCATCGTCGGCACGCTGGACGCGCTCTACAACCCGGCACAGGATGGAGCGGCCAGCGACGAGGCGCCCGATCTCGCGGCGGCCGGCGTTGCCGCTATCGCTTCCATCGGTTCAGAACTGAAGGCCCTGCGCAATGCCCTCACCGATCCGCTTGGCATCTCCATCGGCGATGTTAGTGATCTGGAAGTCGTGGCAGCCGAACAGCAGGTTGAGGCATCGACATTGACCAACATGGCCGCCCTCTTCTCCGGGCCCTTTGCTGCCTTCTGTTATCTGGTGTTTGTGTTGCTCTACGCACCTTGTGTCGCTGTACTGGGTGCAGTGAACAAGGAGGCCGGTTGGCGCTGGATGCTGCTCGTCTTCGGCTGGTGCACAGGACTGGCCTATATCACCGCCACCGTGATTTACCAGATTGGTACGTTTGCCGCTCACCCACTGTTCTCTTCGCTCTGGATCCTGGCGATGCTGTCCCTGCTGCTGATTTTTATCTTGAACCTGAAAAGATTATCCAGCAGGATGGTGCCGAAAAATTTGATACCCGCGATCCAGCTCTGACGGAGTCACTTCGTGCACGCATTGAAACAGCAGGTCGATGCGCCGCCTGTTCGGCGTCTCTTCGTCATCGGCTTGTGCCTGCTGACCGGACTCAAATTGTTGCTCGCGGCGCAACTCGACCTTTACAGCGACGAAGTGTTTTACTGGCAGGAATCCACGCGACCCGCCCTGGCCTACAGTGATCTGCCGTTTGTGACGTCTCTGCTTGCGGGCCTCGGTGCCACTTTTGCTCCGGGCAACCCGCTGGCAGTGCGCAGTCTGTTTCTCCTGCTCGGCAGTGCCCTGCCCCTGCTCGTATACTGGTTAGCCCTGCCTCATACCAACCGCCAACAGGCCACCGAATCCGCTGCGATGACACTGTGCCTGCCGCTGACTGGCTTTCTCGGTCTGCTGGCAGTGCCCGACGTCCCCCTGCTGTTTCTCGGGTTACTATCAATCGGTCTGTTCGATCGTGCCTTGCGCACGAACGGGTGGGGGTTATGGACAGGATTGGGGCTCGTCGTTGCGTTCGGTCTCGCTACACATTACCGGTTTGTGCTGTATCCGTTGGCAGCGGTGCTGTTTCTCGCCTTCAATCGCCAGGCGCGTCCGGCCTGGCGTAATCCGCGTCTCTTGGTCGCCATGCTCCTCGCCAGTTTCGGGCTGCTGCCCATTCTCTGGTTCAATCTGTCCTATCAACTGGCGAGTGCGAGCTTCTATCTGATCGAGCGACATCCCTGGCAATTTCAAGCCTCAGGTCTGTTGCATATTTTCAAACAGGCAGGACTGGTTACACCGTTGTTATATGGTGTGTTCGCAGTGACATTGGTGCAGTTGCTGCGCCGTGCCCGCAGCGGTGACGGAAATGCTGCCCTCTTTCTCAGTTTCGCGCTGACCAATCTGCTCGTGTATCTGGTGCTGGCCCCCTGGACCGACAGCCGCAGCACCTCTATTCACTGGCCTCTTTCGGGTTACCTGCCACTGCTTGTCTTCGTGCCGCAGACATTGCGCGAATTGCACGCAAAATTCGCTGCCCGATGGCGCCGGGTGACGGCTTCCAGGATGATTCTGGCTGTTCCTGCGCTGGGATTTGCCGGCACCCTTATCGCACTGCTCGGGGTAGGTTCCCAGGCCTTTCAGTCGATCTTGCAGCCTGTGCTCGGACCTGATGTGTTATCCACCAAGATGGCCGGATGGAAACCGTTCGCGACTTACACCGCCGAGCGCGTTCATGCGCTGTTCCCGCAACAGACACCGACACTCGTTACGGACAATTACTATCTGGCGGCACAGATCGAATTTGCCGGAATCGCCCGGCCTGCCTACACGTTTGATGAGGCAAAAGCCGTGAATGATGGCCGCCGGACCCAACTCGCCATCTGGCAACAGGATGAGGCCGGTCTGCGCAAACTCCGCAACACTAATCTGCTCTTCATTACGGAAGACACGACACTGGATATCGATGATAAAAGCGCGATGCTGGAACGGTTCTGCCGCCTTGCTACCCAGGTGGAACACGCCGGCACGTTGAGTCTGTTCGGCGGGGACAAGCATTACAGCTTCTATCGGGCGCAGAGCCGGCCAGGCGAGCCGTCAACCGATACCGCAGCGTACTTCCCCTGCCCATTCCCGGCCCAGGCCTGGATCGATACACCCCCAGAGCAGGCCCGGCTGCAGGGTCGCGTGCCGGTTACAGGTTGGGCCTTTAATGAGGATGTGGGCATACAGGCGGTCTTTCTCGTCATCGATGACGAACGCTTGGCTCAGATGCCCTACGGGAATGCGCGTCCTGATGTTGTGAGTGCAATGGGCGTGCAGAGCGACCCCGGCGCGCCGGCGCTTGGATTCCACTATGAACTGGATACCACCACATTGACACCGGGGCGCCATACATTGACGGTGGATCTGGTGAATCGCGCAGGCACTGTGACGCGCTATCGCACTCGGGAAATTGTGACCGAACTGCCCTGATGCAAATCAGAACGGACGCAATACTTCCACCGCGATTTTCCATTCATTGCTCGCAGTAAAGCGCCACAGTCGCAGGTAATTGGTGCGGAATCCCGCTTCCCCGGCGCTGCTATTCGTCGCCATCGTGCCATAGGTGTATCCCATTTCTTTTGATTCAGACAGGAATCCACCGACATAGCTCAGACTGATGGGATTGGTCGTGGACAGTTTGTCATCGAGGTAGGCACCGTATACGAGACTGGCAGATTCGGCACCAACCGCCGGTGCCATATCCGGCAGATAGACCCGCGTATTCTCGAGTCCGTAGCGCAACAAGGCACGTTGACCGCCACGAAAGTTGATGGCGCGACCGAACAGATTGTCCGCCTCGATGAGGCTCTGCAGCGTATTCGATTCGGCCATGGCCATCACCGGATGCGCCGTTTCCTCCAGCACCGGCAGGGTATCGTCGAAGTTGGGTTCAACATCGAGGCTCAGAAAACCCGGTATGGGCACTGCAAGGTCGGCCATCAGCTCCCAACTCGAGCCATTCTTGCGCCAGATTGAGATCAGGTGTCCAAAGGTATCACGCACGGAGTTACCATCGCGGTCAAACACCGCCAGCGGGCCGGCGGAGAGACCGAGATCTCCGGCTCTGGAGACGTCGATGTAGTGTGATTTCCAGCTCAACTCATTGGCAGTGACAGGAAATTCTTCAGAGCTGTACAGTTCCTGCGCATCGATCGGGCCATTGCGGAAGATGATAGAACCCTCGCCGAGAAACTCCAGAAATGCCCGGGTTCGGCCAATCTCGGCGGAGCGCCTGACAAAGGTCTGATCGGCGGCTTCCAGTTCCAGCCAGTATTGGTATTGGCTGACTTCCTGCGCCAGCAGCAGGGATCCTGGCAGTAACACCAGAAGCGAGATTAGTTTGAGGCCTAGTTTTCTCACCGACACGCGCCTTCCTTTTTTGAACCTTACAGCAAGAATCCGGAATATTAGTCCCATCGGCTCCCCGGCACTAGCAGCAATTCACCCTTGACTGAAAGGGACCTACGTATGTGCCTGATCTCGCGCCGATTTTCCTTCAATTAATTGTCACCAGGCCGATTGTTCAATAGGCGGTGAAGGGCTAGAATCATCACAACTCTGCGACTATTGTCGAATCTTCCTGCGCTCAGATGCGAGCGTTCCATAGCAACGAAACTCGTATTTTGAGCAGATTGACTACTCATTGGAAACAAGGCGCCTTAGGGACATTCTGCATCTGGCTATGCAGCGGTATGTCCGTGTTTGCCGCCGAGATCGCAATAACACCCAATGTCTCCGAATTGCCCATTTCCAACCAGATCGAATATTACGAAGACCGATCCGAGCTGTTGTCGATAGACGACGTGCTCGCACCCAGCTTCGACGTCAACTTCATTCCGCAACGTCGAGACATCGTGCATTTCGGCCTCACCAGCTCAGCCTATTGGCTGCGCTTCAATCTTGACTGGTCAGGTGTCAGTGACGCTACGCACCGCATTCTGGAATTCGCCCCCCCAAGATCGTTGCTGACCTGATTCGTGGGGGAATTGAAGTCTTCGTGGTAGACGACAACCACGAAGTCAGTTCCCGGTTTATCCTGGGCGCCAATCAGACCGAGCGAGAGGTCAATACACTCAGCCGCGGGTTCGCAATTCGTATTGATCCCGATTTTGGCGAACAAATCTATCTACGCGTAACCAGTGCTCGCCCACTGCGCCTGCCGCTGACGATCTGGGAAGAGGAAAGTTTTCGCGCCGCCGAGTTGGATACCAATGGATTACTGAATCTTCAGTATGGCATCCTGATCGCGCTGTTGGTGTATAACCTGTTCCTGTATGTCTCCATTCGCGAGAAAAGTTATCTGTACTATGTCGGTACCATGCTGGTACAGACCGTGTTTCTCTTCACCGACTCCAAGCATCTGCGCTATCTGATCGATCAGATGTATAACGCGAACTGGCTCGTCAACATGGCCGAGCGACTCGTCTACCCACTTCTGGTCATCACGGCTATGCTCTTTCAACGCTCTTTGCTGCGAATTTGGGAACACAATCCCAAACTGGATAACCTGCTCAAGGTTGTCATTGGCGCCTTCACCGTAGTCTGCGTACTCGCGCTGCTACCTGATGAGAAACTGTTTCAGTATCCGTACATCCTGTTGTTGATTGTCGCAATACCGATCGCTTTCTATAACAACATCGATGCTATCCGTCGCGGCAACGCCACTGCTGTGGTGCATATGGCGGCGATGGGAGTGTTTCTGGCTGGTGCCATGGTGCTGTTACTGCAACAGTTGTGGCCAACTTTCCCGATCAATGCCTTCACAGCAAGCGCCTACAATGTCGGTCTGATTCTGCAAGCGCTGCTGCTGTCTCTCAGTCTCTCGTATCGATACAACCAGATCAAACAGGAGAAGGAAGACGCCCAACTCCAGTCAATTACCAATCTCGTGCGTTCAGAACAGATCAAGGATGACCTGCTGGCGAACGTCACGCATGAATTACGCACGCCCCTGTATGGCATTAACGGACTCGCCGAAACGGCGCTCGTCGAGTTCCGCAGCGGCCAGCAGAATGTCGGACTCATCACCCAGAATCTGGAGCTGATCCAGGCCAGCGGTGATCGACTGACAAAACTCGTGAACGATCTGCTGGATTTCTCTGCAGCCCGCGAAGGAGCGACATATGTCAAATTCCGACCGGTTGACCTGAACTCGCTGTTCACCATTGTGCTCGCCATCTGCAAGCCGCTCATCGGCGACAAGAGTGTGGTGCTGCGGGCACAGATCGATCAGGAACTACCACTGGTGACGGGCGACGAAGATCGCCTGCAACAGGTACTGGTAAATCTGGTCACCAATGCCATCAAGTTCACCTATTCCGGTGAGGTCGTGATGTCTGCGGAATTGACTACTGACTACAATGTAACGATCAAGGTCAGTGATACCGGCATCGGAATTCATCCGACTGACCACGAGACCATCTTCAAGACGTTCGAGAAGCTGCCTTCACAGAACCTGAATGCCAGCGGCATCGGACTGGGCCTTCCCCTCGCTCGTCGTATCGTCGAGATGCATCGAAGCCAATTGGTAGTCGAGAGTGAACTCGATATCGGTTCTACCTTCAGCTTTAAGCTTCAGGTCTCCCTCGACCAGACTCGCGCGCTCAAGTCCACAGACATACAGCGCAAGATGATTCGCCGTGCCGATTATCTAGAAAAGGCCAACACTGCAGAGAAGGAAATCAAACTACGCAGTGAGCAAGAGACTACCATCCTGATCGTTGACGACGACGAGATCAATCGAGTGGTTATGGAACAACAACTGGATGAATACAACATCATCAAGTGTTCCAACGGTATTGACGCATTGAACGTCATCGAGGAAACCAAGCCAGACCTGGTCCTGCTGGATCTGATGATGCCGGGGCTAAACGGTTACGAGGTGTGTCAGAAACTGCGGCAAAAATACAGCCAGATCGAACTGCCCATCATCCTCGTTACCGCGAAGAACCATCTGGAAGACCTGACGATGGGGTTTCACACCGGCGCCAATGACTATCTGGCGAAACCCTTCCACAGTGAAGAACTAAGGTCACGGGTTGAGAATCAGCTGCGACTCAAACTGCTGAATCGCGTGAGTGAAGACAACGTGCGACTGCGCTCCCAGATCGAGAATTATGCGCAAGCCGATTCGGAACTGCGCAGTTCCCGCGTGCGATTGCAGCAGGTACTGGAATCGATTGACGCTGGTTTCATCGCTTTCGAACTACCCGGAACCATCTTCACGATCAATCAGCGTGCGAGCGAACTCCTCGGTGTCGACAAGGAAGAATTGATCAACAGGCATATCGAATCGATTTTCACGCCTTCCACAATCAACGATGACATACGGAAGGTGCTCGGCGACTGGGAAGACGACGAAGATCGGGTCGAAAGTGACCATAGCATCAATATCACTGTCGAAACCTTTTTTCCTTGCAACGCCGACGACAGCAAATCCACCAGCAAACTCCAGCTCAATTGCAAACTGAGTCTATTCGCCGGGGACGAAGGCGCGGGCGTCCTGTTCCTCGAGGACACCGAACCACTGCAAACGCTGCCGGGCAATGAGTTGGCTTCCGATACAGTCGAGCTGGTAAGCTTTCTCGGTCAGGCCCAACAAAATATCCGTCGCATTGGCACCCGTCTCAGCGTCATGACACCGCACGAGATCTCCCTGCACCCGGGGCTATTGAGCAAGCTCTATAGTATCGAGGAGATAGCCTCGTTTATCGATGACGAACTGCCGTCAGTGAGCAGCGAAGAAGAGTACCGGCAGCAACTCGTTACGCTGATGCGTTCTGCCCTGCACACCTGGGAAGTCACCACGCAGAAGTCCAAGATCGAACTCGCGGAAGAGAGCAATATCTGGGCTGTCAGCATCGACGACGGCCGTCTGCGCACACGGACATTTGACCGCTACTTGCGGTTGGAACAACTGCCCAAGATTCCGCGCTGGAGAGAGGTCGTTCGCACGGCTTATTTCGTCCTGTCAAACCCGGCCATCGAACCGGAAACGCGGGCGACCCTTCAGAAAGAGCTGGAAAAGACGAAAGCTATCCTCAAGAAGGCAGCGATCAACTGATTCTTGTGATTCGGCCGATAAGATAATCTTTCCGCGTGTGCTGTAGGAATTGGATTGCAGTCAAGTTTGTGGGTCGGTCGATTTCCAAACCGGTTAATTTTTGACCTGAGTTACTGTTCGGGCTTCGGGGCCCGACCACCAAACCGCCTATGTACCTCAATCATTTCGGCCTCATCCAGTACCCGTTTTCGCTGACGCCGAATACCCGTTATTTTCTGAAGCTGCCCAGCCACCAGCAGGCCTTCAGCTTGCTGCTGGAAGCCCTGGATGGAACCAATTCCTTTGCCAAGATCACCGGCGAAGTCGGCACGGGCAAGACCATGTTGTGTCGCAAGGTACTCAATACCCTGGACAGTCAACCCTCACGCTTCGCCACCGCGTATGTGCCCCATCCCATTCTGAGCGAAGAAGGCATCATGCAGGCAATCGCCGAAGAACTGGGCATGCCTGAATGCGCCTCGATGAATTACTACAATGTGCTCAAGCGCATTACGGAACGCCTGTTGCGGTATTCGCGCGAAGGCAAAAGCGTAGTGTTACTAATCGATGAAGCCCAGGCCATGCCCGAGGAGACGCTGGAAGCCTTGTATCTGCTCTCCACGCTTAAATCAGAGGCGACAAAGCGCCTGCAGATCGTGCTGTTTGGCCAGCCCGAACTGGATGAATTGCTGGCTTCGCCCTCGCTGCACCGACTCAATAAAAGCCTTTCTTTCGAATTCTTGTTGCCACCGCTGAACCGGGAAAATACCGAGGCCTACGTGGCCCACCGACTCATGAAGGCCGGTTACAATGGCCCTCACATGTTCAGCAAGCAGGCATTGAATCTGTTACACCAGAGCAGTAATGGCAATCCGCGTATCATCAATATCCTCGCGCATAAAGCCATGATGGCAGCCTATGGCAAGGGTGATCATGACATCACCGATGTGCATGTCAGTCGTGCCGTCGCCGATACTGAATCTGCACAGCTGCCCGTCTCCTTCGCAAGCAGACTGTTCGCTACCTGAGTCAGCGCGCTCACTACGACTTGTATCCCTTGCCCGAGCCTTTATAATCAGGCCTCCCACAATTTCCAGTCCGTTCCGGCACTGGCTTCCGACAGGATTACGCAATGAGTGAAGCACTCTGGCTACAACTGCGTTCCGAGGCGCAGCAGGCAATCAAGGATGAACCTCTATTGGCCTCTTACGTCTATGCCTGCATCCTGAATCACGACAGTCTGGCTTCGTCGCTCA
Organism: Pseudomonadales bacterium; assembly: GCA_023257655.1. Taxonomy (GTDB): domain Bacteria; phylum Pseudomonadota; class Gammaproteobacteria; order Pseudomonadales; family Pseudohongiellaceae; genus UBA9145. The sequence continues at coordinate 20,551 of JALRBQ010000076.1, read as the reverse complement.
GTTTTATACTCGCGACAAAACTCGCCGACGATGTAATGCCGGTAGTGACAGTGCGTGAATTGTTCGACAAGGCGTTTTCTGCGGCACCCGAGATCATCGAACACGCCTCGTGCGATCTGAAGGCAGTCTTCGACCGTGACGCTGCCATCAGCTCCTATTTACCCATCATCCTGTTTCTCAAGGGCTTCCATGCCATTCAGGTACACCGACTCGCGCACTTCCTGTGGAAGCATAATCGACGGGACCTCGCACTTTTCATGCAGAGTCGTAATTCAGAGGTGTTTGCAGTCGATATCCATCCAGCATGTGTTATGGGTCGCGGCATCATGTTCGATCATGCCACGGGCATTGTCGTCGGCGAGACTGCCGTTATCGATGACAATGTGTCGATCATGCAGCAGGTGACCCTGGGTGGGACCGGGAACGAACAAGGAGATCGCCATCCGAAGATCCGATCCGGCGTACTGATTTCCACCGGCGCCAAGGTGCTTGGCAACATCGTTATCGGAGAATGCGCCAAGATCGGTGCAGGCAGTGTGGTGCTGAATGACGTGCAGCCTTATACCACGGTCGTGGGCGTACCGGCTCGCGCTGTTGGCAAACCCTGTACTGGCACCCCCGCCGAAACCATGGAGCAAAACCTCCCCCTCGATGAGGCGCGCTAGGCGCATTCACCTCGCGCTAGAGGTGTTCTTCCGCAAACTTGGCTAGCGCCGATCTCGGCACGCCTTGCAGCAGGATATTGCCGCCCTGATTGAAGGACTTGAAACGCTCTGTCAAATAGGTCAGTCCTGAGCTGATTGGCGTCAGATACGGTGTGTCAATCTGCGCCAGGTTACCGAGGCAGATGACCTTCGAACCATTACCGGCTCGTGTCACAATGGTCTTGATCTGGTGCGGAGTCAGGTTCTGGCACTCGTCGATAATGATAAGGCTGCTTTGGAAGGATCGGCCGCGGATGTAGTTGAGTGACTTGAACATGAGCGGGACCTTGTTCAGCACATATTCGACGCTGCTACCGCAATTCTCGTCATCCCAGTGCAGCGCTTCCAGATTGTCTGTTATGGCTCCGAGCCAGGGCTCCATCTTTTCCTCTTCGGTCCCCGGTAAAAAACCGATGTCCTCATCCAGGCCCTGTGTACTGCGGGTCACGATGATGCGTCTGTACACCTTGCTTGGCACCGTCTGCTCGATTGCCGCCGCCAGCGCGAGAATGGTCTTGCCCGAGCCAGCGGAGCCAGACAGATTCACAAGATGGACGTCCGGATCCATCAGCAGGTTCATCGCCATCGCCTGATACATGTCACGAGGCTTCAGGCCCCAGGTTTCAGTATCCATCATCTTGGCCAGGTTGAGGTGCTTCAGCGTAACCGTATCACCCTCGATGGCGACTACGCGGGACAGGAAGCCCGTATCGTCGGCGATAAATTGGTTGGGATAGACCTCTTGCCCAAAGACTCCTTTCGCGACCCGGTGCAGGGTCTGTCCGTCTTGCTGACCGGTTTCCACATTTTCGACACGATTCCAGAAGGATCCGGAGAATTCCAGATAGCCCTTATTCAGTTTTTCGATATCGCTCAGAAGTTGGTCGCTGTGGTAGTCCTGTGACTCGATGCCACGACCGCGTGCTTTCAGCCGGACATTGATATCCTTCGTAACCAGAACTACTCTTCGGTCAGGATACTGGTGCTTCAGAAAGCCGACGTCATTGAGAATTTTGTTGTCATTGAGGTGAGTGGGCAGCATGACCAGATTGTCAGGAATTTCAGTCATCAGCACAGAGAGCGTACCGGATTTTTCCAGCCCATCCCCGCGTACAATGGGCACCCCTTCTTCTACATCATTGGGGCTGGCACGACCTAGCAGTTTGTCCAGTTCGCGGATAGCCTGTCGACAATCAGCCGCAATAGACTGGCGACCACTTTTGAGGTTATCGAGCTCTTCGAGAACCGTGATTGGGATAACGACGTGATGTTCGTCAAAATTGAGAATCGAGGTGGGATCGTGGATCAGGACATTGGTATCCAGTACATAAAAAATCGCGTTAGAAGAGGTAGAGCATTCAACCGAGCTACTGACAAGTTTCACTTCGCTCATAATCTGGGGAACCCCTTAAGCTACGTTTAGGATTAGAGTGGTTTCGGGTTGTTTTTGGCCTCCTGTGATATGGGTTGATGGAATAAAGCGCCTACCAATAGCTTCGGCCATAACGCGACAAAGCTTTAGGGGAGGCAAGGAAAAAATCCGCCGTCAGGGTACATGGCATGGGGTTGTGTGAGCTTTTTCAAAGATCGCATCGGAAGCCATGACAGCGAAAATCCGATTAGCGTCTGGAAGGAGTTGAGGTCCACTTGAGAGAGGCAGGCTGCGACCCGCCTCTCAGCAGCAACGCCGCCTAGAAAACCAGCGGGTTATTGAAAAGTTTGAACGAGCCGTAAGCCAGAGTGAGCAACTCGACAGTGGAATCGACCTCGGAAACCCAATACGACACAAGTGCAACGAACATGACCGCTGCCACACCGAAGGCGGCAATTTCCTTGTCACCCCATTTTTTTTCATTCGTCATTTTTGACTCCAGTTGGTAAACCCAGTCTGTCCAGAGATTAGCTGAATCCGATCCAGCGCCCGGTGGCGGCAACGGTGAACCAGATCAGTATGGAGGTCACTGCCAGCAACCGAATCAGCCAGGGATTGATCTCGCTATGGGGCTTGCTGTTGAGCAACGGTTGTTTGATGAAGTACATGAAACAGGCGCCTGTCAGCAGCACCAGCATCTTTATCCAGAACACCTCCATGTAATAGACCTTGTCGCCTACCCCGGCGGCACAGAAGATGCCGGTGAGAATCGCTACAGTCAGCGCGATCGAAAATGCCTTGTGCGTACCTCGGGTAACCGTCTCGGAAGGCACATCCCGCAACAGGACACCCAGCAACCTCAGGTCAGTGGCTAGCACCAGCCCGCCGATAGTCGCCATGGAGAGTAGATGGGCGGCCTCCACCGTCGCATAGATTGAGCCGTAGGTGGTACCTATGATGCCGATCCAGGATGAGTACTTGATCCACTCGAAATAGGGCAGTAAGCCGGGGTAAATCGCAGACCGCACACCGAAGACTTCCAGCAAGACTACGACAATGGCGACGAGCAAGACCGTGAATGATCGTGAATACTGTCCCAATAAAGTACTGAACATGCGAACTCCCGAATTCCGTTATCAGCGGGATGGCCAGGCCATTGCCGCGATCAACTGGTTATTATTAGCTGTTTTACAAGGCATTGAGCTGGTCGACACAACCAGCTGCCCACAAAATTGCAGTATTTGTAGTATTTGCGCAATCCACCCAATCGTAGGGGATATATCGCCCCATCGTGACGACACCGCACCAGAGCACCAGTGAGATGATGGCGCCGATGCGGAGATTTTTGGGCGCGATCCTGTCATTGTCCCAGCTACCTTCGGCTGCGCGCATACGAGCATTGAAAATCCAGGCGTTGATGAAGGCCATCAGGAGCAGAATCATCTTGATTCTGAACCACAGGCTCTGGATCGTCTCAACCGGCTTGGCGTAGACCAGCAGGAAGCCGGTGATAAACATAATGACGAAACCTATGATCATCGGCTTGTGAAGTCGGTCAGCAATAGCTGTAGCAGAGACATTAGGCAGGATCAGCCCGAGCATGCGGAAGTCGATGATGAACAGGGAGCCGATGGAAACCATCAGAGTGAGAACGTGGGTTGCTTCCAGCCAGTTGTAACTGTAATAGCCGGCCAGCAACATCTGGCTGTATTCCTGAACTTCCAGCCAGCGGGCAAATTGCAAAAGTAACTCATTTATCACGCCTGATAACCTCTAATTATTCTAATTTAGGCATCTCTGGTTCGAGAGATTGGAAGAATAAACATCCTTGCCCCGTGAGTCTACTGCTATCTTAGAAGGACAACTGGCAGGCTTGACGCAGGTCAATAGCCCACAGTTAAGGACCGTAAATTTACGGCTGCGAATGCCGTTTCCGGTATTCGGAGGGAGTCACGCCCTTGAGCTGTCTGAAGGCATTATTGAATGGAGTTATTGACTGATATCCCACTGACAGCGCGATCGTCAAGACGGGAACATTGTGCTTCGACTTGTCTGCCAGTGCGTTGCTCGCATCCTCTATTCGATATTCATGCAGCATCGCGTTGAAGTTACGATAGCCGAGCTGGTTGTGGATAAAAGCCCGCAACCGATATTCGGGAAGATTCAATTTCTTCGCAAGCATGGCAATTGTCAGGCCCGCTTCCCGATAGAGTTGACCATCCCTGAAGGCCCGCTCGAAGCTCTCACGATCAAATTCCGCTGTGTGGTTCGCCTCGGTCTCCTCCTTGAGCTCAGTGACCTTACGGAACACATAGGTCAGGGAGACGTAGTCGAAACGCAGGGCAACCAGCAGCATCGCCAGTGCCAGAAAGGCAATCGCAAAGACGATCGCCGCCTGTTCCGTAGCGTAAGCGGCCGACCCCCCATCCAGCAGGAAATTCTCGATGAAGACAACCGTGAAGATCAGCGCCCCCTGCACTCCGATGATGAACCAACGCAGGACTCGTCTGTCATCAACGAGGTCCGCGCGCCATCCTTTCAATGTCCAATAGATTGCAAATCCGACGAAAACAAGTTGCAACACATCCATTCCAGTAGCCAACAAGCCCGGGATGGATGCGGGGTCGGGTGGACCATTATTCAGATTCAGAATGGACAGCAGCATATCGAGCACGATCTGCAGGCCGAAGGCTGTTGCCAGTGTGAATGGAAAACGTTGCTGCTCCTGAAAGATCAGGAAGCAATAGATCATGAACAGTCCACAGATGGCACTGGTTCCGACCTGGATGACGAGTCTCCAGCTACTCAGGTCAAGCTTGAAATGGTCCTCAATGTGAGGGCCGGACATGCCATTGAGGAGATAAAAAACGATAAAGATCGCCATGATCGTGAAGACACGGGCACTCGCTGCCTTGGGATCCGTCTTCAGATAGCCGGCTGCCAGCAACAATACTGAGAAAATAGCGACAATCTGTGCGGCAAATAACAACAGTGGATTAGGCACGCTCAGTTCCTGGACTTTCGGGATTTTGCGAAGAGGACAATAACCGATCACCTGTCAAAATTCAAAAGAGCTTTCACCCGTAAAGCTGAGAGTGCCGTGATAAACAAGCGTCTGCAGCAAAAAGCGATCACCTTCAGCCAAAGCCAAGCGCCGTCACTCGCCAGCGCAAAGACTGACCGCAAAGCTTCATCTAACGACGCAGCTTCTGCTCGATTTCATTGAGAATGCTATCGACAGTACGACCAGCCTCCTGCTCTGGACTATAACTTCCAAACAGGTTGATACTCACCTCGGTACGTCGTCCGAAACGCATGAGTTGCTCGAAATAGCTCTCGTTGCCGGTTTTGTGCTGAATCAAATCGATCACAATCGCAAAGAAGGCAAGAAAACTGATCAATACATCACGCAGCGCATCGACATAGAGCTTGATCTGTAGCACCAGAAATTTGCGAACCTGGGGCCACCAATCCCGGCGTGTGGCGACGATTTCTGAATCGGGTTCCTGCATGGTTTTCTCCTCATGGCGATGAGCACTTCCGGTTGCGGGGCACACTCCGGTTTGAGTATACCCCTTGATCATGCCGTGGCGCAGTCGCAACCGGCAACCAAACTGCACCACAGAGCAGCTCGCATAAAGCTGCCACCCTTGGCATTCACTTATCATGCCAAGAGTGTAGCTCACTGATTTAGAAGGAATAATTGATATTCGAACTGGCTCGGAATTGCCAGATAGGACAGGAGTTGGCCAGATTCACCACCGGTCCGCCGTCATGGTCTCAACGCTCACGTGCCGAGGCGGTAGCGCAGCTTGATCACGAGACTGTCACCCAAAGGTTCATTCCACGAGCTTTCGAACAGCTCATTGAAATCACTCAGCAGGAAGCGCCGGTTATCACCTTTGGTATAGACGACGAATAGGTCAGACAGGGGTGCTATCTGCCAGCGGTATCGCAATTGGAAGTTTAATTGGGAGAGACCGAAATCATCGGTGGGACCCGCTGGCTTTGGAACGCGATTGAGATCGCGATTCTTGGTAACTGCGTCGGAGGGCAGGTAATAGAATTCGTCTTCCCTGGCCTGGATGCCGGCCCATTGCAGCGCCATTCTGAACTGTTGTCGCGCAGTCAGGAAGTAGTCGAAATTGATATCGGTGCGCCACTGATCTGCCTTGAACGTCGTGAAGTTTTGCTGCTCCTGATGTAACAGCCAACCATCACGGTCGTCATATCTGATTTCGGTAGACAAATTGATGTTGTCGCGCGGTCTCCACGTTACGCCTGCTATGTAATTATTGGCCGAGCCGCCGGCAAATTCACCATAGGTCCCTATGCCGAAGTTATAGCTGACTTGCCGGGCGGTATTGGTGGTATAGCCTATATTGTAATTGGTCCGTGCTGTTGTCACGAACGTGCCATGACCGAAACTGTTCTGGTCATCGTAGCGCTTGGGAAAGTACTGGAACCCGAGATTTACCCGATCCAGGTTGTTCAAGGTGACACTCATGCTCATCACTGGAATAGCATTGTTGGTACGATCGCCGTCGAGGTTCTCCTCGTAACGCAAAAACGGACTTAGCCGAAAGTTGCGTACGCGTTTAAGATCGGACTTGATCCATTCCAGGCGATACCAGGCCTCCCACATGTTATTGCGTTCCTGGAAGCCAAAATCATTCACATCCAGTTTATCGTCCATGTAGGTGAGCTGTAAGTTGTGCCGTAGCCCCTGTCGCGGGGTGTAGACGATATCAGCGAATCCACCCTGCCCTTGTCCCTTGTCATCGGAATCGGACAGCGCCCACTGTCCATCGACGTTCCAGCGGCCACCGCTGGTCAGGTAATGAAAATCCACAGCGTGGACTTCCGCATCGGATTCCGGATGCTGCACGAGCGAACCGATGTAACCGAGCCCGCGATACGCCGCCCGGTCCGAACTGTCTTCATAGATCACGCGAAACGCAGTGAAATCCCGACCATCCTGCTCGTATTTGTCAGTGCCTACTCGAAACTCGCTGTCATCCTCCACCGCCGCCAACAGGCCATAGCGAACGGCGCCGACTTGCCCCGTCATCTTCAACGCAGCATCGAGATCCGCCGGCCGTATACGCTCACGTGTAGGGAGTCTAACTCCGGATGGCAGTTCCGGTGCACGCGGGCGACCGCCGATTCTGCGCGTATTGACGACGGAGAAACGCTTGCCATTGCTGCCGGTAGAGCGTGGCGTCGTATTGAAAATTTCCTGGCCTTCCTGAAAGAACAGGCGTTTCTCAGGAAAGAAGGTTTCGTTGGCCGTCAGATTCACTTCCACATTGTCTGACTCCGCTGAACCGAAGTCCGGATTGACGGTGCCGGTGAGCTGGAAATTACTGGAGGGACGCCAGAAGACATCGAAGCCAGTCTTCGCGGTTGTCTCGCTGTCAATCCGGTCGTTGGTCGCCGACATATAAGGAAACAGACTCCATTGCTGGCGCGGGCTAATACCGTCGAGTTCCAGTAGCGGCAGATTACTCATGAAGATTGCATCGGAATCCGGAATTCCCGGCCAGCCCCAGCTTTGATCGAGAAACGCGACTTCGCGCACCACGTTCAAGCCAATCTGCCGCGCACCTTCCTTGCGCGGCATGGCCATCTGACCCCAGGGCACGAAAAATTCGGCGGACCAACCCCGATCCGTTTTCGCGGTGGCGCCATACCATGCGCCATCCCATTCACTGCTGTACTGACGCTCCGGCAACACCGTGCCATCGGCCTGATTATCGCCAAGCGCTAGCATCATCCAGTATCCGAAAAGCCCCTGACCGGACGTATCGAGCGTTACTGTGATCGTGTCACGATTGATGACAATGTTGTCACGTGCGCTGATGCGTTGAATCAGTGACTCGACCGGCTGCTGCATGTCAAACGACAGGTAGAGCCCTCGCGAGGTATAGAAGATGCGCGCGTCGGTGCGGTAGGGAGCCGGCTCAAGCGTGTCCGGATCGATGATACGCATGCCATTGAACGGCGTGATTTCAGACCAGACAGGCTCGTCCACAACGCCATCAATATCGATGCGAATTGCATCCTGTTGATAGCGACGCAGCGTGATCGAGGTATCCCCGCCCAGTTGCAATTCCACACTGCCTAGATCAGTCGAATTGGCGGTTTGCGCATGTCCGAGCGAGACAAGATTAACAGTTGCGATTACAGCCAGAACCTGTACAAGCTTGGACAAAAGACACCTCGATTTGCTTCAATATTTTACCGAAGACGCCGTTCTACAGATGTCATTAACATTCGTCAAGTTTTGCGGCTCAAAGTTGAAATTTGTTACGAATCTCCGGTAACTACAGAATTTAAACACTGACATTTTGACGTCGCAATCAGCGTAGGACCATAGCAGCCGCCCGCTGAAATGAATACTTGAATACCCGCGCTTCTGGGCTATTATACGGCCTCTCCCATTGCCGAGAGCAGATCAAGATCCACCATAACAATTTAAAAACACGCCAAGCCCTGTCGCTCAGCTCGGTTTTCACTGCGCTGGAATTAACTTCACCGGGTTTAACTGCACTGGTTTTAGCTGCGCTGGTATCGCAAGGCATCCAGGCTGCGGAATCACCCTGGAGACTGAATGATGCGTTGAATTTGCCGGAAGGATTCTCGCTCTCGGGCACCCATCGCTCCCGTTTCGAAAACATTACTGAAAATGTGAGACAAGGCACCAGTAAAAACGATCAAGTGTTTGCGTTTCGTACGATACTGAATGCCGAGTACCGTTCCGGGCAATTTTCCACACAGCTCGAGTTAATGGACTCAAGACAGTCCGGAGCAACTCGCGACAGCATTATCGGCAATGGCGTCGTCAATACCCTGGATATCTTGCAGGCAACGCTGAACTATTCCCTGAACGATAACAACAACACCCGTATCAAGCTCGGGCGATTTACAGCCGACTGGGGTAGTCGGCGCTTGATTGCCCGCAACCGCTTCCGCAACACGCTGAATGCCTTCGACGGTATCGAGGTTTGTCAGCAAACTGCCAGTGGCAATTCCTATCGGTATATGGCGACGCGGCCAGTCCGGCGTTTACCGGACGACCGGGCGAGCCTGCTGGATAATGACCGGGAAGCGGACGATTCCAGTCGCGCACTGAGCCTGTACGGGATACACGCTACACTGCCCAACCTGTTTGAGGCACTGACCTCGGAAGTTTATTTCTACGCCCTGCGAGAGCAGGATACCCCTTCGATCAATACGCGTGACCGCAACCTTGATACGCTTGGTTTCCGCTTCTTTTCTGCTCCGGCGCTACGTACGTTCGATTTCGAACTCGAATCTATCTTCCAGGATGGCAAGCTGCGCAGCAACGCCACAACGCGCAATAGCAAACTCGATCACCGCGCCTTTTTTCAATACGCCATGCTTGGATACAGTTTCGACATGCCATCCCGCTTGCGCCTGCAGCTGGAACTGGATTATGCCAGTGGGGACAACAATCCCTTCGATGGTGACAACGAACGGTTCGACTCCCTGTTCGGTGTGACAACGTTTGAGTTCGGCCCGGGTGGACTCTATGGTGTATTCAGCCGCAGCAACCTGATCAGCCCGGGCTTGCGCCTGACGGGCAATCCGACAAGCCGCATTAATCTGATGCTCTCCTATCGCCACTTCTGGCTCGCGGAGTCCCGTGACAGCTGGGGCTCCACCGGACTAAGCAGTCTCTCCGGAGACGCTGGCAGCTATTTGGGGCAGCACCTGGAATCGCGTATTCGCTGGGATATCGTACCGGGCAATGCGCGCATCGAAGGTGGTCTGATACTTCTGAACGCCAAAAATCTCAGCGACAACAATTCTGAATTTGTCTATGCCGGGGTGGAATTGACGTTCTAGTCGGCCGCTAACAAGGTCGCTGGTGCTTGGGGAGCGCTGACAACATCCTGCACTTCGAACTGCATGCCGGCATAACTCTGTAATCGCTCGATGAGCTTGTTGTTGAAGGCAGTTGCAGGAGTCCAGAAACCACCACGGACTTCGGCTTTGTCGACATCCCTGCGCAGGCTGATTGCTGCCTGCGCCAACATCTTGGCCGTCGATCCGTAGCCAGGATCGCGATCTCCTGTAAGTTTGACGATGATCTCCTGACCTGCAGGCGTTCGACCGAAGAAGCGCAAGTCATAGAGTCCGTGCAATTGCGCTTCGGGTGAAGGCCCGGTGCCAGGTTTCGGCAGCAGGAAGCGACTCGCCACCCAGCGCAGCAAGGTTGAAGACATCGCAACCTGCATCAGGCGAGCACCACGGGCGAGCCGTTTCGCGCGTTTCTCACCCGCTCGCCCGGTGCCGGTCAGTGTGCCTTCGTCATAATGAAAAGGTTCAGCGTAGGGGGCGAGTCGCAATGCATTGCTGCGCAAGACTACCCGCATGTTGATACCCGCCATCACGAAGGGCCCAACCCAGGAGCTGAAGTCCTTGTCGTATTCCACACCAATATCGCGCTGAGGCGCACGGCTCGCATCGCCAGTCGGGCATAGTGAATAGAAATCTTGCAGCTCGGCTCTCACACGCGCGTCTTCTGCCATTTCCCGGTAGAGGTTTACCATACTGGCAATGGTGCCGCCTGAAATACCCCCTCTGGTGGACTTCACGCGCATCTTGATAGTGTTGCAATAGCTGCCGAAATGTAACAACGCCTGTTGCTGCAGGAAGCGCACACCAAGATCGGAGGGAATGGAATCGAAGCCACAACAGTGGACGATACGCGCACCTCGAGCCTCAGCATAGGTGTGGTAACGATCGATCATGCGTCGAATCCACTGCGGCTCTCCGGTGAGATCGCAATAATCGGTGCCGGTGCTGGCGCAGGTCTTCACCAGCAACTCGCCATAGAGGGCATAAGGCCCTACGGTGGAAATGACAACCGCCGTGCGTTCGCACAGGGCTCGCAGCGCTGTTTCCTCACTGGAATCCGCGACGATAACCGGTATCCGGCTACCTGCTTCACCCAATGTCTGCTTCAACGCGCGCAGTTTGGTCTCGGAACGCCCCGCCATCGCCCAACTCAGATTGGGCTCGCGGTGTTCATTGACAAGGTAGTTGCACACTAACTTGCCGACGAAGCTGGTCGCTCCGAAGACGATGATATCGAATTCCTTGTTGGCCATTAGCGGATTATCCTGTGCGCGTCGAGCACACGATTCATGAGTGAACAGCCAAGGGGCTACACTGATCTGCTCGCATGACCAGACACACCCCGCCCGGGGGCCTGCCAGGACTCAGCCCCGCCGCCTGCCAGCGCATGGCGATAGCTCATCCAGATCAGGAACTGCAAGCCGAAGAGCAAGGTCGCGGCCAGCAGATGCGTGGGCTGCACCAGTGCCGGCATGCCCAGATGCCCAAGCGTCGCACCGGAGATCACTGCCATGCCGATGACGATAATCACGCTCAGGGTCATCCGGGTTAGTGCGTGCTGCCAACCCAGCGAGCTCACGAGCAGGCGGGCAAGCCAAAGATTGGCAAACAGCACCAGTGCCGAGAAACTACGATGCACATAGAAGAACCACGGCATGGCTTCGATCCAGGTGGAACGCAATGCCTCGCCCTGCTCCTTGCTGATGAAGTCGGTCATCTCGCGCACCTGCGTGCCCATCGCTACCTGCAATAAGGTCATCACCAACACGATATACAACCAGCGCTGGAAGCGCGGGTCGATCTGTGCGATAGATTGTGCTGCCATGATGCCTCGCCTGGCCTGCGCAACTGCAAACAGCAGAGTGGCGACGATGGCCAGTGCCATCAGCATATGCAGGGTAATCATCCCTGGCTGCAGATTAGAGCCAACCACCTGCGCTCCCAACCATCCCTGGAACCCGACCATGAAGAAGGCTGCCACCGAGGCGAAGAAAATGCGTCGGTCGTGGTGTCGACAGGACCAGGAAAACCAGGCGGTGAGAAAGATGAGAAAGCCGATCGTGACGCCGATCAATCGATTGGTGTATTCAGTCCAGGTTTTCACCACATTGAATTGGGTATCTGCATATCCCAGCTCAGCATAGATTTCCTGATAGTTGGCAGGCAACTGTGCCTCACTCGTCGGCGGGATCCAGCGCCCAAAACAGGTTGGCCAGTCAGGACAGCCCATGCCAGCGCCGGAAGCCCTGACTGTCGCGCCCACCAGGATAAGAAAGTAAAGAGCAGCGAGTGTTATCCAGGCCATGCGTCGATAGCGTGTGAGAGACTCGGAGCTGGGTACTTGATTCATGGATTCCTGAGAATTGGTCAATGCGGGAGTTAACGGCTGCGCAGAATAAACCACGCTACCAATCAGTTCAATGTCAGGGACTAGTTACGCAGTGTTTCTAACAACTGACCCGAGGCATAACCGTCCATCGGCAGCCCCTTTGCCCGCTGATATTCCCTGATAGCACTACGCGTCTGGCGGCCTACCCGACCATCGGGCGTGCCGGAATCATAGCCCAAGGCATTCAGGCGCTCCTGCAACTCTTTTACATCAGCAACACTCAATGCCTGCTCGTTGACAGGCATACGCTGTATCGCGCCACCCCCGCTGAAGCGGTCGGCGAGGTGGCCCACAGTCAAGGCGTAGAATGTGGACGGATTATAGGCCATAGTCGCCTGATAATTGTTGTAGGCCAGGAAGGCTGGACCACTGGCTCCGGCTGGCAGAACGACAATCGCCTCCATGTCCGCAACCGGAATCGGCGCGCCGGAAACCAGGGTAACGCCAAGATCGCTCCATTCCCGTAGTGACTTGCGCGTGCCGCCGCTGAGGCTGAAGTCAAAGTTTTCTGGCAGCAGGACCTCCCTGCCCCATCGCTCATCGCCCCGCCAACCGGACTGGCTCAGGAAGTTTGCCGCCGAAAAGAAAATATCAGGCAGGCTGCTCCAGATATCGATCCTGCCATCGTTGTCACCATCGACACCGTAACGATAAAACACAGACGGCATAAACTGTAATTGCCCCATGGCGCCGGCCCAGGACCCGGTCATGCGCTCCGGTGCAATATGGCCGTCATCGATGATCTGCAAGGCTGTCAATAATTCTCGTCGAAACATCTCGGCTCGCCGCGGATCATAAGCGAGAGTCGCGAGTGCCTGCAGCACCGAGAAGCCTCCGGTCGCGCTGCCAAAATTACTCTCGATGGCCCAGAACGCAACCAGGTAATGGGGTTGAACTCCATAGCGCTGCTGCGCCTCAGCCAGCAGCGCGGCATGTGTCTGCAACAGGGACTGGCCCCTACTCACCTGGTTCGCAGTAACGCGCAAGGCGAGATAGCGGGTGAAGGTCTGAACGAATTCAGGTTGGCTGTTATCGAGCTCGAGTACGCGGGGTTCGGGCTCCTTGATGGCATCGAGTGCACTCAGTGTCGTTTCACTCAGACCGAGTTGTTGTGCCTCGACACGCAGGGCTGCCAACCATTCCTGAAAACTCTGCTCCTGCGCCTGCAGGATGCTGCTGAATAACAGGCACAGCGCAAATATGCTAAGGATTCTCATGGCGCCATGATAATGGATATGACGATGAATGAGAATGCACGAAAGGTGGCAGTTCGAAGATTCCGATCAGAATGCCACACTACGCAGTTTTCGCCGGGACGGCTTGCCCTCACACCGGATCAGGCTGCGCAGGCGTGGTCGATAAATTCCTCAACCTGGCGCTCATATTCCTCGTCCAGCGCGACGAATCTCAAGCCCAGATGGTAGGTGTCTTGACACTGCCGGCGGCAATAGGCCACATTGCAGACAGACTTGATTCGTGTTTTCAGATTGCCCGAACCAGGCAGGGTGAATTCCAGCTCAAAGTTTGGATACAGCCCCGCATCCGATTTGAATTTGCTCAGCTGTTCGATGAACTGATGACAACATTCAATCTGTACTCCGGACGGTGAGACCTCCATCAGAGCACCATTTCTGATTACACCAGCCAGCAGAATGGCTACCTCACCATTGAGGGCCACCCGGGGATATTTGCGTCGCTCATTAAGCATGGCACGAGTTCTTGTTTTGGATGAACACGCGACAACCTTAACTGATAAGTCGTAAAAACCCAGAATAAATTGCGCAATTTATGAACCACACCACATTTTTTGCCTGTCTGCGGGACACACACAGGTCGATCGGAGTCGCGCCCGGTTCTGAAATAGGCGACATGGCACCTGACCGGGCAATTTTCCGACATCGCGGCTTTGCGGTTGAATTTCCTACATTGGCACTGATACTGGCCCTGATCACCGGCTGCACCAACAGCATCGCCACTGCGCAGGTGAACGCCGGTGATGCTGTCGTCAGAAGCTATGTTGAGATCGAACAACGAGAAAACTTCGCGCAGTTGCTACGGGACTATGGCGAGAACAAGATCCTGCCAACCGGCTTCGAATTGCAGGCCCTTCTGGCACTCAGTCATTACCCTGAACTGCAACACGTCGCTATTCGATTCATTGTGGACGATGTGTCGATTCCCCTCTCATCCCGACCGCACTGGGCAAGCATGCTGCATTCAGCCAGAAACAGGACCTACCTCGTTGTCATTGACAACAATCTGGAGGGACCGCGCGATGTGTTGCTACTGAAGAACCAACCCTTCAATGCCCAGATTGGAATCATAGGTCATGAACTGGCTCACACAGTTTACTATCTCAGGCGCTCATTCTTTGGCATCCTCGCCGATGCCCTGTGCCAACTGAGCGACTGTCACCTCGAATTTGAACGCGCAACCGACAGGCGACTGATTGATTATGGACTAGGCTGGCAGCGTTATGATCACGCCCGATTTGTGCGGGCTCGCTTTGGGAGCGCGCAACCGACGACACGCTCAGCAGAGGGCGGTGGAGCCTACCTGAGTCCGGATGAGCTTCTCGAACTGATTGAGAACAACCCGGTCTATTCCGAATCACACCGCTGAAATAACAAGGCAATAGATGCGCAAAGACATCAGAAGTGCCAGCGCATTAACAGTCATCGAGTAAACGTCAACGAGCCGGCAATCTCGCTGAGTCGGGCAATAGTTTCCACTCATATTGAGTGTCATCTGGCACCACCTTGACGCCCGTGCTGAATTTGAGCGGAGTACTGGCGCCACCCGGATAGACCAACTCCACATAATAGGCTGTATAGCCCTGCTCCGGCGCCGGGAGATGAGCCTTGTAAATGCCGGGTTCGACTTCTTGCAAGGCAGAACTGGTATAAGCTTTACCGATTACTGCCTGCATGAAGTTCCTGCTATCCGGATTATGTGCCTGCCACAATAACACCTCATCAGGTGCATCGAGAGCAAACACCGTAATCGTTCCGTCAGTAGCGACATCCCATGAGTAACGCGGCAATTTGATGTTATGCACAATGGCGTAATACCAGGAATCTACACTCTCCATGACATCGGTACCCGCCATGCTGTGATTGCTGTTCGGCACATAACGCACATGTTTCTCGCCTACCAGTTCATCCCAGTAGAATTGCCAGGAGTCCGGCAGAAAAAACTCATCTCCGGTTGAATTCAACAGATATTTTGGCAGTGCGAGTCTATCGCGGTAGGAATACGGATCGACGATATCCATCAGCGCGGCGAACTCGGGAGTTCCGATCCAGGCGATATTGCCGCTGACAACATAGTCCATTACGGCGGGAGAATACGCACCATACACGTCGAAGTGATGCTTGAAGGACTCTTCGACGTTCAGCAGATCAATTACGATCGGCATAATCGCCACCACGCGCTGGTCCACGATTGCGGTCGTCCAGGTAGTCCAGCCTCGTTTGGAACCGCCAGCAACGACAAACTTGTCGACCGTCGCACCACCACCCTCGGCAGTAGCAGCCAGCGCGGTGACTGTGTCCATGGCGCGGACCGCTGCCTTGGTCATGGGTAAACGCAGCGGCCACTTGTCATCTCCGGTACGCAGAAACTTGTCCCAGGTGTAGGCGATGATGCCATCTTCGGAGCGTTGTCGCTCGGCGTCGTCTCGAAATACCAAGGGCTGATTCGGCACCCCATAGAGAGTGCTAACGACGGTTTGTGATTCCAGCGCCCGTTTGATGTCACTGGCCTGGGCTGCAGTCGGTGTCGCATTGCCTTTGCTGCCACCACCGAGAGTCAGAAAACCGATCTCGCTGCTGACACGCTCCGGGACGGTGATGGTCATGTAATGCTCCCACAACGGCTGATTCACCTCTGCGGTTGTAAGCCATTGCTGGGAAGTCATTTCGACAATAAAGGTCTTGTAACCCTTGCCCGCCACCGTCTGTAGCACTTCGTAGTGGTAGTTCGCATCTGGAGCCCTCACATACCGGTCCAATGCAGTCAATTCCAGTCCGGCTGCATCTGCCGCCAACACCCTTGTTGGCAAGAGCACCGCGGCGAACAGCAGCAACAACATGTGCTTACCGGATTTAACTGTCATGTTTTTCGCTCTCCTTGATGTCTTGTCTGGAGTAATGCCTGATCGCCGCCCATGCTGCATATCAGGGCGCTTCGTCACAGCCCTTGCGCTCACGCACGCAACTGATATCACGCACGGCCTCACCGGAAATCAGGGCGGAGACCCAATCCACAAAGCGCACGCCTTCAACTGAGTAGGTATAGAAAATGGGTGACGCCATGATCGTATGCACAGTGCCACCTGCCGTGTAGGAATAAAACGTCTCCACACCACTTTCGATGCGTTGGTAATTATTCAGCAGGCGCAGGGGCAGACTGTAACTTCCCGCCGGATCACCGATCAATTGGGTAAAGGTGTTCTGTACAGAATCCAGCGCCGCATTGTATTGGGCAATCGTCAGATTGGGGCTGTGATTCGCACTCGCGATATAGAAATCCTCGAAGGTGAGCGAGTCATTGGTGGCCTGTGCGTATTCCGGCCAGTCCGGCAGAATCGCTGCGGTATTCCAGGCACGATGAACGACAGGCAGATTGGGCGTGCCATATGCGCCCGCTGCATCAGCCAGCAATACGACGCGCCCGGGCGCATAGTGCTCGGCGATCATGCCTGCGTAGAAAGAGGCACCGATGGCACCAGCACTGCTGCCACTGACCGTGACTCGCGTGGGTGACTGAAAATTACGATAAACCCAATCGAGAACGTTTTGGCTGTTGACGTAGCCATCATGATGTACCGTCACATCAACGTCGGTTCCGGCGGCATTACTGTACGTGTAGTTTCGGGTTCCGCTGCCAATATGCACATCGCCGGTACAGTACGGTATTACTACCATGGCGTAGTCAGCGAAGGGATTCTCGGTATTGGAAAAATCGAAGATGCCGCGCCCCAGTGCCGGATTATTCTGGTCCATGTCGGCGAAGGGACTATGGGTATTAGGTTGACTGCTCAGATCGCAGGCCGGACCAGTCCAGCAGGCACCACCGCCATTGAAGAAGATAAGCAAGGGCGCGGGATTCGCCGCCGGTTTTACATAGAATTGAAACGGTGTCCCGGCGGAACACAGCCCGTCTGTCGCTACTGTGTTCCAACCCGGCCCCAGTTCTGATGCCGCCGGCAAACTGGTCTGTGCCTGCCCGACCCCGGCCAGCACCAACAGTAACCCAATGAGTATGACGCGCATGATTTCCCCCTTTTCCACAGTGGCTTGCGTAGAGTCAAATTACCACGAGACGGTCGACAGAACTAAGCCTTTTGATAACAGAGCATTTCAGCTGCAGAGCATTGCCTGCTACCATCACCGTTTCTGAATTGCGGTACTCATTCCATGAAACCCACACCTCTACTTGCAGTATTGCTCGGCGCCATCAACCTCTCTGCCCTGGCGCAAACTCCGGTGGGACTCAATCTCTCCACAGCCCGCAGCAACGATGGCCAATTCATCACTTGGCGTGAACACATCATCGACGACCCGGAAATCGCGGGATTCGCACTCAGCGGGAGTGATGGCCTGGTGATGGGCGACATCGATCTGGATGGTTATGAAGACATCGTCTCTGTTCATGAATCAGATTCCGAATACGACTCCAGCGAATTTGACCCTGACTACGTGCCTGTGCAGGAAGGGCATGTGCGCATCGCCTTTGGCTCCGCCGACCCCGATCGCTGGATCAATGTGACGCTGGCTTCAGGCTCGGATTCGCCGGCACCAGAAGACCCGGCTATCGGTGATGTGAATGGTGATGGCTATCTCGATGTGATGGTGGCGGCAGAACTCTCTCACCTGATTTATTTGCAGAATCCAGGCCGCGACATTCGCACAACGGAATGGCCGCGGCTGATCCTGCCTATGACGAAGGGCAAGGGGTCGTACATCCGTGTGTTTCTTGCCGATCTCGATGGCGATGGATTACCGGAAGCCAGTTCTCCAAACAAGGGTGCCCAGCGCCCGGGTCCTGCTGATTTCGCGCGCTCCACCCCGGTATCGGTATTCCGCAGCCACGGGGACCCCCTGGTTGGGGCAAACTGGGAGGAGATCGTACTCGGTAATTACAGCATTCCGCAGAATGCCGAACCTGTGGATCTCGACGGCGACGGCGATTTCGATGTCGTCGTTGGCACTCGAGGCGAGCAGAGACTGGTCTGGTTTGAGAATATCTCGCAAGGAAGCTTGCAGTTCCGCGAGCATGCCATTGGCATCAACGGAACTCGCGCAGCGGGCTTCAACCTGGAATACACCGATCTTGATGGCGATGGCCGCCTCGATATCATCGGCGCTATTCCGCAGGGTCTCGGTTGGATCAGGCAACCCGCGCGAATCGATGACGCCTGGAACGCGTATACCATCGGTACCTTCGCACCTGACACCATGACCGGTCTTGAAATCGCTGACATCAACGGTGACGGCCGCATGGACATCATGGCAGGCAGTTACAGCGGCGGTCCGCGTACTGGTGATGGCGAGGTCGATGCGCTGGACGAACTGGGTAGACTGGGCTGGTTCGAACAACCTGCGGATGCTTCCCAACCGTGGATTCGCCACGATATCTCCCGGCGCAAACGCGGCATGTTCGACAAATTCATTGCCCGGGACATGGACGGCGATGGTGATGTGGATTTTGTCGGCACTCGCGGCAATAGCGCGCCGTTTGACGGGGTATTCTGGCTCGAGCAGGTACGAAGTGCGGAGCCCCAGCGTAATTTCTTGCCCGCGCGCGCGGAAGAAAGTGAAGAAATGCCGCTACCCTGAGGCAATTCTGACCACCGACTGCACTAATCCAATGCGGTGATTCCCCAAAATAGCTCAGTGCAAAACACGGAATGGCTCGCAGGCGGCTTTTTACAACCAGTTTCCGCGGTTCAGCGACTGGCTTCCACTGTGGCACAGGACTTGCATTACCTCTGTTGCAGTTCTTACTGCAAGCATTAGGTTGTAACTCTCTCTAATTGGTTACAGGAAAACGTCTCTGTGACAGGGCGGCAATAGCCGCCCTTTTTTCTGCCTGGAAAATTGTTCATACCTGGACGCTATTCAGCGTCTCGCCACAATCCGGACGGACCTTGCGTCGGGAAGGATGCCTGCCAACTTGAATGCTTTCTCCCGAAAAGACCCCCAAACTCGCAACACCCGAGTCTGATGACACCGGCATTGCGCGCCAATCAAACCATCTCGTTACTCAGGTTGTCCAACCCGGGACGACTAGCACGCGTTCTTTGGCAACAAGAGTGCCGGACAACGGAAGGAGCGAATCCACAGATTCGCTCCGCGAAGCACTTACCAGATCTTTCGTTTTGACAAATTGATATCCAGTTTAGCGCCTGATGCCTGTTCGACATGGATGATGAAGGTGTTGGGATTGGGATTACTGTACCCGAGCGACTTCATGCCTCCTTCGGACACGGCGGTAAAATGGACACTGTTTTCTCCGATAGCCGTGAGCTCCATTTCCTGCGCTGCGGGTGTGCGCGGCTCGAATCCGGGATTGAACTGCTGTATATGCAGAACCAGTGAACCCGCGACTTCTTCAATCGTGATGACTTCAAACATACTGGTACTACCGTTACCTGTCATCCGCACCATGGATGCCAGGGAGCCCCCTTCAGTGCCGATCCAGTTTTCTTCCAGTTGATTGGGTCCAAGCGCACCGGCCCAATTGCCTGTCATCCAGTCCAGATCCGAGATCTTCGCTGGAGGTCCGGCCAGGACCGTGGTAGCGAGGGTTACGCCAATAAGCGCCAGAAATGGTCTAAGCAGTAATACTTTATGCATGATGCACTCCAGTTGGGTTGACGGGAACTCGAGATTTTTGGCAGCGAGCGCCTGACGATCGTGATTGAAATCAATGGTCAGGTGATTTCGAGTGGTCAGTCTCGCCTTTGGGGCGTCACAATTGACACACTGCCGCATTCGTCGCGACAAAGTAGCGCGTGTGATTGCGAATAACAAGCACATCACGTCAACCGGACTGCGACCGATCCGGTGACAACGAGGCAGAAAAGTCGTTATGATAAATCGCCATCTGGCATAGCTGGCATTAGCGAAAACGTGGTGTAACCTGACACCAGGAGGAACTCTGCATGACCTTTCGACAGCTCTTCGAACCCCT
>JALRBQ010000075.1 GCA_023257655.1 Pseudomonadales bacterium | reverse complement strand
GAGGACACGCAGATTGACAAGCTGGTGTTTGCCAAGCTGAGGCAGCTGCAGATTGAACCATCAGAATTGTGCAGCGACATGGCGACATTGATGTATGGCTCAATCCGCCGCCTATTCCACTTACCATGGAAGAAATGGATTATATCTTTGATTTGCCGTATGCGCGTTTGCCCCATCCTAGCTACGGCAACGCAAGAATTCCTGCCTACGACATGATTAAATTATCAGTCAATATCATGCGCGGCTGTTTTGGCGGCTGTACTTTCTGCTCGATCACCGAACACGAAGGCCGGATTATCCAGAGCCGCTCCGAAGACTCAATCATCCGGGAGATCGAAAAGATTCGTGATCAGGTACCCGGTTTTACCGGCACGATCTCCGACCTGGGCGGCCCGACTGCCAACATGTACAAACTCAATTGCAAGTCGCCGAAAATCCAGAAGACCTGCAAGCGGCTTTCCTGTGTGTACCCGAATATCTGTCAGCATCTGAACACAGACCACAAACCGACCACCGAACTGTATCGCCGTGCTCGCGCGGTTCCCGGCGTCAAGCGTGTGGCCATCGCTTCCGGACTGCGGTATGACATCGCCTTGCGCGATCCTGAATATATCGAAGAGCTGGTGACTCACCATGTCGGTGGCTACTTGAAGATTGCGCCGGAGCACAGCGAAGAGAAGACGCTATCCAAGATGATGAAGCCGTCGATTTCTTCCTATGACGAATTCAAACGACTGTTTGACAAGTTCTCCAAAAAAGCAGGCAAGGAACAATATCTCATTCCCTATTTCATCGCCGCGCATCCCGGTTGTGACGAGGAGGACATGTTGAACCTGAGCCTCTGGCTCAAGTCGCACAACTTCAAGCCGGACCAGGTTCAAACGTTCTATCCCTCTCCTATGGCGCTGGCAACGGCAATGTATTACTCCGAGCGCAACCCGCTGGAGAAGGTACGCTATAAGAGTGAGAAATTGAACGTGGTCAAGGACATCGACCAGCGTCGACTGCAGAAAGCGTTTTTGCGCTATCACGATGAGAAGAATTGGCCGATGTTGCGTGAATCTTTGCGCCGCCTCGGACGCACCGATCTCATCGGCACTTCAGAACGTCACCTGATTCCGCCTGCGACTCCTGCCAAACCGAAACCACGTCCCGGCAGCCCGGGTAAACGCCGACACGGTCGCTAGTAGCGCCACACCGAACCAGCGATAACAAGGATCACCACCAGAGCGCCGACGATCAACCAGCGCCTTTTCACGTTGGATTGCGTCGCCAGGAGCAGATATTCATCGCCGGGCGCCTGCGCCTTGCGAACAAGGGCCTCGAGCTCAGATTTACCGATGGCATCGAGCTCCACGCTTTGCTGGCGCGAGGCGACAAGCAGCTGGCTCAGCTCCAACGCCTGCTTTGGATAGCCCTGGCAGCACTTGAACAGAAAACGCTGGGCTGCCGAATCGAGTTGCAAGCCGGTCAAGCCTGCTTTGACCAGATAGGTGGAAGTGAAGTGCAACAACTCTTCTTGGGACATCGGCTCAAGCACCAGCGTGCGGGATACTTGCATGCGCAAGGAACGCAATGCCGTCGCACCCAGTAACAGCTGTTCCAGTTGTGGTTCACCACACAACACGACATTCAGTACACGGCTAGCTCCACACTGTACCTGGGCGATGCGGTAGATTTCCTGCAACGTGTCTTCTGTCAGCAGGTGGGCATTATCAAAGATCAGAATAATCTGGTTGCCGTTGGGAGCCGCTGGAATCTCCTCGATCATGCGCGAGAAGTTGCTTGCTGCCGGCAGGTCCAATTCGCGAGCCAATAAAGTCCGCAGGGCTTCCGGCGACTCAACCGCGAAATGCACATACACAACCCGAAAATCCTTGTGCCGCATGAAGTAAGCCAACTTCTCGCACAGCAGACTCTTGCCGGTTTGTGGTTTCCCCAACAATTTAACCAGGGCTTCGGGTTGCGACAGGGCACGCACCAGGCCCTGCATTACTCGCAGATAGGGACCATCGCTGTAATAGAAACCGGGTTTGGTCACCGCTACTTGTCTTGGTCTTTGATATGAAACTCGATATTCGTCAGGATGCCACGCAAAATATTCATCTCCATCACATCTATGCGAATACGACTGAACAAACGCCTCATACGCTGCATTAACTGCCGGGGATTTTCCGGGTCGTGAAAATCGATCTTCACCATCACGCGTTCCAGATGCGTGTAAAAGTGCTCGACCTGTTCGCCCGTTGCCTTCTCCTGGTCCCAGAACTCATCCTCTGCCCTGACAGCAGTTCCAATTCTGTCGAGAGCGGCCTTGCGAACTTCGTAGCAGATCACCATCACTGCCGCGGCCAGATTTAACGAAGGGTAGTTTTCATCGGCGGGTATTTGCACGTGGAAATGGCAGAGCTGCAATTCTTCATTGTTCAATCCGGAATCCTCCCGACCGAACACCAGAGCGACCCGAATCGTGTCTTTCTCCCGAATCACCTTTTCGGCGCAGGCCTGGGGAGAAAGCATCGGCCAGGGTATGCGGCGAGAACGGGCACTGGCACCGATGACGAGACCGCAGTCGGCGACCGCCTCCTGCAGTGTTTCAACCACACGCGCCGCATCCAGAATATCGGTGGCAGAGACAGCGCGGCCCACCGCCACACCGCTGGGGAAATTTTCCGGTTGCACCAGAACGAGCTTGCTGAGCCCCATATTTTTCATGGCGCGCGCCGTGGCACCGATATTGCCCGGGTGCGAGGTATTGACCAGCACGACACTGATATTGCTTAAATCGAACATAACAAGTCAGACCGTAGTGTGCGAGGTGGCGAATTATAGCAGCATCCCCGGCAGGCAGTTACCCGCAATGCGGCCTGGGGCCGGGAGCCATGCGTCGGCGCCATTCTCCGGTTTCTTTGTGTTTGCCGAGTTTGCTATCATGCGCACCTCGATCGGCCTGGGCTGCTCTGTAGGCGTTGTGTGACTCACGACCAGGTCTGAACCGTTCTTTATCTTGTCAGGAAACCAGCTCATGCATCCAATGGTGACCATTGCATTACGTGCTGCCCGCGATGCGGCCGAAGCAATCGCACTCAGCAGTGACCGACTCGATCGCGTGCAGGTCATCGACCCGTCGCCGAGCGGTTTTCTCACTAGCATGGATCAGAATTCTGACAAGACGGTGATGTACCATCTGGAAAAAGCCTATCCCGGCCACAGCTTCCATTCCCGTGTGTCCGGCTTCAAGCAGGGCACGAGCGAGGATGTGGTCTGGTTGATTGATCCCCTGCTCGGCAATCGTAACTTCGCCGCTGGCTATACCCAATTTGCCGTTTCAATTGCCTGCCAGGTGAACGGCATCGTGAAGCATGCCGTCGTGGTCTGCCCGCTCAGTGGCGAGGAATTTGTTGCCAGCCGCGGCGATGGCGCCCAACTCAACTCCAGGCGGATACGGGTGAGCGACAGAAATGACTTCAGCAATGCCCTGATCGGGCTCAACCCCGAAGGTCTGCCCACCCAGGCGATGATCGAATTCCAGAAACTGCTGATTGAGCGCGGCGCGCTGCCTCGCATCACCGGCTGTACCGCCCTGGATATCCTCTCTTGTGCGAGCAACCGGCTGCTGGGCGGGTGGGCGGCCGCGGAAGACGCCACGGCGCTGGCGGCAGCCAATCTCATCCTGCAAGAGGCCGGCGGCCTGATGGCCACCGACTCAGGCAACCCGGATTTTACCAGCGGCAAGGAAGTCGTATTTGCCAACCCGAAATTTATCAAGCAATTACTCAAGACCCGACGCGAAACTACGGCCTGATGATTGTGATTTTCTTTGTCTTTTGAAATAAATCTGACGGTTGCCGGTATAGTTAGACGCATTCGAACCAATAATTACTTGCTATAAAGACGTTCTCTATGCCGCAGACCAGTGCCTGGCCAATGAACTGATACCGTCATGACTCAGAAGCCGACCAATAACAGATACAATCTGGTAGAGGGACCTATCAAGGAATCCCTCATACGCATGACGAAACCAATGATAATTGGCATGATCATGCTCTTCACATTCAGTCTGGTCGACACCCTCTTTATCAGTTTCCTTGGCACCGAATCGCTCACCGCGATCAGCTTTACCTTCCCGGTTACGTTTACAATCATGAGCCTCGCCATCGGACTCGGGATCGGTGCTTCTGCCGTAGTTGCAAAATACCTGGGCCGGTCGGAGATAGAACGCGCAAAGGAAGCGGCGACAGTCATCAACTACATCTCATTCATCCTCGCCACCCTTATCGTGCTCATCTGCTGGTTGTTCATGGAGCCCTTGTTCCGGATGATGGGCGCCAGTGAGGACCTGATGGGGCCGATCCGTGAATACATGCTGATCTGGTTTCCTGGCAGCGTGCTCGTCGTCTGCATCATGACGGGGAACAGCATCCTGCGCGCCTGTGGCGATACCAAGACTCCCAGCATGCTGATGGCCGGAGCCGGCCTCATCAACGCTTTGCTCGATCCGATTCTGATCTTCGGCCCCGGTCCCCTGCCTGCGCTGGGCATTCGCGGTGCCGCTATCGCCACCGTGATTGCCTGGACAATCGGATTCGGAATCCTCGTCTATCAACTCGCCTTCAAGCTGGAACTAATCAGCCGCGCCTTTCCGGGGCGTGCTGTGTTACTCAGCAGCGGCAGGGAAATGCTGCGCATTGGCATCCCTGCCGCCGGTGCCAACATGATGACGCCTCTGGCGGCTGGCATCATGACCGCCATCGCAGCCGGTTTCGGCGACAATGCCGTTGCTGCCTTCGGAGTCGGCGCGCGCATGGAATCCATTGCGACACTCATCGTGCTTGCAATGTCCTCGGCACTGCCGCCGCTGGTCAGCCAGAACTATGGCGCGAACCGACTCGATCGCATCAATGAGGCGTATCGCATGTCGATCCGATTCGTCATCGCCTGGCAATTGTTTGTCTATGTCGTGCTTGCCCTGCTGTCGCCGGTGATTGCCACGGTCTTCTCGGACGATCCGGACGTCATCGCCACCATCAAACTGTTTATCTGGATTATGCCGCTCGGCTATGGAATGCAAGGAATCATTATCCTGACGAACTCGTCACTCAATGCCCTGCACCGACCTTTGTCGGCACTCTACCTGAGTATGGGACGCTTCTTCGTGTTTTACGTGCCCTTGGCGTATGTCGGGAGCGAGCTGTTCGGGCTGACGGGATTTTTTGCGGGCGCTGTGTGCGGCAACCTGCTCATGGCCGCGGTGTCTTGGCGGACGTTTAATAGTGCCTTGGCGGCTGAGGAAAGGCTGGCAGGGACTCCAGCCTGAACTTTTAACTGCGGAACAGGTTTCTGACCCCATCCATGAAGCCACCCTTCGTCTTGGCTGGCGTAGCATCCGGTGGGACCGGGGTGGATTCCGGTTGATTCGCCAGCGCCTGTTGTTCTTCATCTGTCACGAGACTGAAGCTCTTGTCAGCAACGGTGGCGGTTGAGACCTCGGTACCAAGTTCAACATCATCGCTGTATGTCAGTCGATTATTCTTCTCCTGGAACGCCAGCATCTCCATACAGATCTCGTTATATTCCTCTTGCGTCAGCAGATCGGGACGCTCCTTCATATTAAGCGTGAACTGACGATCGTTGGCGGCGGACAGGTAGTGCATGTTCTTCTTGTTGTCCAGCAACAACCCGTTTTCCTTGGCGATGTTATAGAGCGGGGTCCCGCGCAAGGGGATGTACGGGAAGAAGAAGAAATGTTCCGGCGCAATCAGTTGATTGAGTCGTAAGGTTTGTCGCATGTTCTCTGCAGTCTCCAACGGCGCGCCTACGATGTTAAAGGTCAGCCGATTGATGCCTGCCTTCTTGCAATTCTCTGCTGCCAGGATTACCTGTTCATTCTTCATCTTGCGACCAAGCATCTTCGAACGGTATTCCTCGTCTCCACTCTCGATTCCGAACCAGATTGTGTGGCAACCGGCCTCGGCAGCGGTCCGACAAAATTCCTCGTTCATGACCTCAACACGGGAATTAATGGAGAATGGCAGTCGAATTTTTTCCTTGTAGATTTCGAAGAAGGCACGAACGAACTTGAGATTGGAAAGGAATAATTCATCCCAGAACTCGAAGTAGCCGACGTCATATTTATCGCGCAGTCGAATCAGTTCATTTACCATGTCAACCGGATCGTATTTGCGCAGGAATTCCTTCTTGGTCTTCCAGCCTTCCAGGATCGGAGTATTGCAGCAATAGGTGCAGCGGTAGGGACAGCCGCGGCCAGTCATCACGGGGAGTACAAGCTTCCCTTTCGGGCCAAAGATCGAAGAATTTACGTCGCGAAAACCATCGGCCTTGGCGAACACATCGTAGTCCGGAAATGGCAATGCCGCGAGATCGCCGATTTGATGTGGCTCGGTCTCATAGACACTGCCATCGATCAACTTCTCCCACATACCGTCTGCCGGACCATCCTTGCTGCCGCGCAGGTGCTGAACGATATTGCCAATTGCGTATTCGCCATCACCGACACAGATATAGTCCACGTTCGGGTTCGAGATGGTCTGTTCCTGGGACAGCATGGCCTGATAGCCACCGATCAACAGGGGCAGGTTTGGCATCAGGGCCTTGATTTCGGCAAAGTAAGGCTCCATCGGATACCAGTGGGGGCTCATGATGGAAAAGGCGATCAGGTCTGGCTGCAGACTCTGAACTGTTTTCGCGTAATTTTCCGGGGAGTATTTTTCGGCATCGCGCAGGATCAATACTGGTTCCAGGAGCACCTCGACCCAGGGGAAATCGCGTTTCAGATAAGCCGACATGCTCGCAATAGGCATCGCAATCTCATTACCATCGGGTGAATAGAAGGAAAACAGCACACGCAGCTTTTCCTTCTTGACCGTACCGAACCAACGCGATTTCGCCTGAGGATACGCGGGGCGTTCAGTGCTTAAGGCTATGACGTCGGCTTTGGAATTCATGAGTTCCCTGTGTTTGCGATTTTTTCCCAGTCCGCAACTGAAAAATGGAAGATTATCAGCAGCGTATCGACTGCGTGGCCCGAAAGTATACCCGAATCCCGGACAGGATTCCCAACCCCGGCGCGCGACCCAATGCCGCAGGCTGAAAGGCCTATATCCGCTCCCGGCCGGTTCTGGTGCGCTCAGGGGCCGAGACGTCGGTTTTCACTG
Source organism: Pseudomonadales bacterium (assembly GCA_023257655.1). GTDB lineage: Bacteria > Pseudomonadota > Gammaproteobacteria > Pseudomonadales > Pseudohongiellaceae > UBA9145. The sequence continues at coordinate 17,080 of JALRBQ010000075.1, read as the reverse complement.
CCCGGTGATTGCATTATGCTCTGGTTTGCCAATCACCAATATGACAACACCCACAAGGCTATAACGAATCATGGATGCCCTCGAAGCGCTGCATACCCGCAGCTCCAATCCCAAACTAAGCGATCCGATGCCAGACCCCCAGGCGCTGGAAAACATCTACAAAGCGGCGTTTCGCGCCGCCGACCACGCCGTCCTCCGGCCCTGGCGCTTTCTCCTGATCAGCGGCGAAGCACGGGAGCGACTGGGCGATTTGTTCGCCGAGACTGCCCTAATGGCCGATCCGGCAGTGAGCGAGGAAAAGCTGCAGAGTGTTCGTTTAAAGCCCCTGCGCGCCCCGCTGATCATTGTCACCATCTGCTCTCCGCAGCCGCACCCGAAAGTACCTGAGATCGAGCAGGAACTGTCCGCCGCCGCCGCAACCCAGAACATGTTGCTCGCCGCCTACGCACAAAACGTCGGAGCCATCTGGCGCACTGGATCCATGGCCTACGCAAAGCATGTCCGACAGGGCTTGGGACTGGCCACGCATGAGAAGATAACGGCATTTCTCTATCTGGGCACTGTCACCGGTGCCGTAAAGCACCTCAATGATCCGCCCGTAGACGACTATTTCAGGACTTGGCAGGCATGAGTCGCAGCGTTGACATGCAGTGCTGGAAATGCGGCAGTGAGTTAAAAAATTTGCTGTTGCCTTTTTCACGCTACGAAGAGTGCACAGTGTGCAAGGCCGATCTTCATGTGTGCCTGGCCTGTCGGCATTATGATTCCCGCATCAACGACGCCTGCCGCGAGGACCGCGCTGAATTCGTGCTCGACAAGGACAAGGCCAATTTCTGCGACTACTTCAAGCTCAATCCCAGACCCTTCGCTCCCAAGGACCAACAGGCTGAGCATCTGGCGCGGCGCAAGCTCGCCGAATTGTTTGGCGAATCGGTCCCGGAAGCTGATGCCGCCTCCTTGACCAACCCTCAATCCGAAGCCGACAAGGCGCTCGCTGAATTGCGTCGCCTGTTTGGCGATGACGACAAAGAATCTGGCGCGTGAGGGCGAGCATGGTTGCGGCGCATTGTAATTGCGACAATGCTTCACTCGTTGCTGCTATACTCCCGTAAAAACGAATTCTCACTAATGCGAACAACCGTCTTCAACACACCTGTTATCACACCCTTGCTACGGTGCATCGCCGTCGTTGTGCTCAAACTGATTGGCTGGAAAGCCGTCGGCAAGGAAATGCCGAATGCCCGTTTCGTTCTGATAGGCGCACCCCACACCAGCAACTGGGACTTCCCATTGATGCTCCTCATCGTATTGAAACTGCGGCTGCAGGTTTTCTGGATGGGCAAACACACGCTGTTCCCGTTTCCTTTCGCCAGCCTTATGAAATGGCTGGGCGGCATACCGATTAACCGCAGTAAATCCCATAATGTTGTGAATGACACGGTGCGACTCTACCGGGAAAATTCGCAACTCGTTGTGCTCGTGCCCCCGGAAGGTACGCGGAAAAAAGTGGAAAAATGGAAAACTGGCTTCTACCACATCGCCAACAATGCCGAGGTGCCAATTCTGATGGGTTTCGTCGATGCCAGTCGCAAAGAGGCTGGGCTCGCTGACTTCTTCTATCCTACCGGTGATCTCGAGGCTGACATGGCAGAAATCAGACGTTTCTATGCCAGCAAACAGGGTTTGCGACCGGAGAACGCCTGATCAGGCGGTTCGCTGATTTTGCAGAGGTACGCCGCTGGCGACATTGTCACAGCGAAGGCACAAGAGCAGATTCTCAAACACATTTTCTGCATAGCATTGCATGCTTACCTGGCGCTGGGAAAACTTCCAGTGCTTTAGATGCCACTGTTGCAATTGTGCTGTGACATGAGATGCAAGCAATTGCGGCTTCTCACACACGAATTGACCACTCTTGACACCCGCTTCGAAAGCGTCAATCAAATAGGATTCAAATCGCAATTCGAGGTCCATTGCCTGCTGCTGCTGTTCGCGAGGAAGCCCTTTTAATTCCATATAACAGAAGTAATACCAGGGATTCAGAATCTGCATCATGTAAATTTCACCAAACACGATAGCGCGCAAGAAATCGATCGGCGCCAGATTCTCTCCTGCCAGTCCTCCAATCACCTGATCGATGTACTTGCGTAATACACCTTCGATGACTGAGGCCAGATCGTTCTTGCTACCTATATAGGCATACAGTCCACCCATGCTGATACCAGTCTCGCGACTGAGATCGCGCAAGCTCATAGCCTGAAAACCCTTGGAATTGGCAAGATGAAAGGTAGCTGTGAAGATTTTTTCGAGGTTGATGACGGCAACGTTTGGATTCTTGATCTGCATCTTGTCCTTGTGCATCTCAAAAACACTGTGCCAAAAAGGCTCGCCCTCAAGCGCCCAGGTTTCACGAAAACTGTCGATTGTGATGTGTGAAGGCCAGCTAGCCATGATCATATGCTCTGTCTTTTAGTGCTTCGTCGACGCAACGGCGGCTTAGTGTATTACGGAAACGACGGGGTGTTAAGCCCGACTTGCTGCCAATCGAGCCGTTAAAAGCGCTGTAAAACCGGGTGTGAGAATTATAGTAACGACTGCAATCGGGCCTTCGCCTCGGCGCTCGCCGAATGGTTTAGCTCGAGCACGATACGCGCTATCTCGCGCGCCTGTGACGTCGTGCGCTCATTGGCAATCACTGCATTCAGCGCTTCCTTGTCTGCCGCCGTTGCAGTGTGCTGCAGATTGTGAACCGCTGTGGCGAGCACGCGAAACGCACGACTGTTACTTTCATCATTGGCAACTGCCATCAGGGCCGTCTTGTCGGCTGCGGACGGAAAATGGTCGAGAGTCTGGAGGACGCCTACGATGATACGCGCGGCGCTGGCATTATCGGCGAACGCCGGGTGGGGCTGGGAGAACCCGAGACACAAACAGAACAACAGGAGACTGGTTAATTGATGCATTTTCATAGACTCCTCCCCTGCTGCACGAATCACAGTGACTCGCCGCCGCAGTTTAGCGCATCGATGCGAAATTACCTAGATCGCCCTGCTTCCGAGCGTTCGCCGGCGCTTTAAATGAAATAGGAAATCACGGCAGCGCTGCCGGCAACGGCGCAGAGCGCAAGGGAGCCATAACGCAGGGTCTGGTGCGAGATGCGATGCAAGGACTGCATGGCAATCCAATAGCCGACCAGGGTCGCCGGCAATAGCGGCAAGGAAGCGACAATCTGGTCCCTGCCAAAGCTGCCGACAAAGGTCAGCATCGCCAGAGACATCAGGCAACTGACACAAAAGAATGCGGCCAGATTCGCACGAATGAAACTGCTGTCCTGATGCAGCATCACCAGAGCCATCGGAGGTCCGCCGATTGAAGAGCTGGTTCCCATGAATCCGGAAAGAAATCCGGCGGTGAACATCGCCGGACTGGTGGGTTTGATGGCAAATTTTTTCAGGCTCAACCCAACGGCGATCAACACCGAGATTCCAAGCCACAGAGCCAGTTGCTCCTGATCTATCCAGAGCAGGAGCATGCCCCCGATAATGGTGCCCGGTACCCTGCCCACGATAGCGAACTTGAGTCCGCGAAACGAGATCGAACGACGGTGTTTGTAGGCGTTAAGCAGCGACAGCGTAAATGCACACACCGTGATTGGAGCTGGCACATAAAGCGGATCGATAAAGAACAGCAGAGGTGCCGCTATGACGGCGAGACCGAACCCGATCGAACTCTGGACGAATGAGCCCACCATGATGATTGCTATAGCGTAAGCGAGATCCATAGTATTGCCGCGCCGTGCGCCACGTCCCGGATGCTGAAAGTAAAACGACCTGTGAGCGAATTTGGAAAATTGGCCGGTTATTGCTCGGCTTCAGCCTGTTGCGCCTTGCGCTGCAACACCTGTTCGTAGCTGCCTTCATTGATGACGGCCTGGTAACCCATCTCCATCATCAGTTCCAGGGCGAGACCCGCATAGGTACCCTGGCTGGCATCATACAGATGTACTTCAACGAAGGTATCCGGAACCAGTTGCAAGACCTTGTGACCGATTTCCCCATGCGGAATATTGATAGCCCCCTCCACATGTCCCTGTCGGTACTCACGGGCGGAGCGTACGTCAATCCACACCTCTTCCTGCTGGGCAAGCGTGGGGAGCAAACTCGACAGGCAGAGACAGAGGGCCATGCCGCCGCGCGCCAGACTGATAGCAATTGTAGAGCGTGTCATCTGTTTCACCTGTTACAACAAGGGGGCGATAATACCTGCTCGCTCTCGCGAGCTCCAGTAATTACTTGAAGACGATCGTCTTGCTGCCGTTGATGATGACCCGATGCTGGCAATGCCACTTGATGGCTCGCGCGAAGGCGGTACATTCGGCATCCCGCCCAATCTGGATCAATTCCTCCAGCCCGGGATTGTGGTCAATCTTTTCGACTGCTTGTTCTATTATCGGCCCCTCGTCGAGATCGGCAGTCACATAGTGCGCGGTCGCCCCCGATAATCTTCACGCCGCGGTTATAGGCTTGCCGATAGGGATCGGCACCCTTGAAGCCGGGCAGGAACGAATGGTGGATATTGATGATTCTGCCGGGCATCCGGGCACAGAATTCACTGGAGAGAATCTGCATGTAGCGCGCCAATCCGAACAGATCGACCTTTTACTCTTGCAGGATTCGGAGCAACTCCTGCTCCCGTTGTGGTTTGTCACCGGCACTGACTGGTATGTGGTAATACGGCAGACCGTACCATTCAGCCAGCGAGCGCAACTCTTCATGATTCGATACGACTCCCACAATCTCTGCCGGCAGTGCGCCACTGTCCCAGCGGTGGAGCAAGTCATTCAGGCAATGGCCGTGTCGGGACACGGCAAGCAATACCCTCACCGGTTCACGCAAATCGAAGAATTGCCACTCCATGCGATAAAGGTCTGCGAGCTTCCTGAATTCCCGATCGAGCTCACCTATCGCCGGCAACGGCTCGGTGCCCTGCTCAAATTCCACACGCATGAAGAAATGGTCAGTAAGCGGATCACGATGTTGCGCGGCATCGTAGATAGTTGACCCGAGTCGATAAAGAAAATCACTCACTGCCCGGACGATGCCCCGCGTGTCCGGGCAGGAGACTGTCAATACGAATCGTGGTGGCAGCAGCACTGGCGTATCAGTAGTCATGGCTACACAGTGCGACTTCGGTGTATACAGTTTGCGGCATCCCTGGCATTTGCTGTTCTGTCCATTGGTCTTTTACAATGATCCCCGATCGAAAGCCGATTATAAGGGATAAGCACATGAAATCACGCGCCGCCGTCGCCTTTGCTGCCGGACAGCCACTGGAGATTGTCGAGGTCGACCTGGAAGGACCCAAATCGGGTGAGGTTCTTATCGAGATCATGGCAACCGGCATCTGCCACACAGATGCCTTCACGCTCTCGGGCGATGACCCGGAAGGCGCTTTTCCCGCCATCCTTGGGCATGAAGGTGCTGGCATCGTGCGCGAAGTGGGTGCTGGCGTGAAGTCCCTTCGACCCGGCGACACCGTGATACCCCTGTATACCCCAGAATGTCGCGAATGTAATTTCTGCCTGCATCCAAAGACCAACCTGTGCCAATCGATCCGCGCGACGCAGGGCCAGGGACTGATGCCGGATGGCACCAGTCGATTTTCGCTCGATGGCAAGCCGATCCTGCATTACATGGGCTGTTCCACCTTCTCCAACTTCACCGTGCTGCCTGAGATAGCGGTCGCCAGGATTCGTTCCGACGCACCCTTCGACAAGGTCTGTTATATCGGTTGCGGCGTGACCACCGGAGTCGGCGCCGTCGTCTTTCAGGCCAAGGTTGAACCGGGTAGCACCGTGGCCGTGTTCGGACTTGGTGGCATTGGTCTCAACGTGATTCAGGGCGCGCGTATGGTTGGTGCCGAGCGTATCATCGGCATCGATATCAATGCGAGCAAGACGCCGCTCGCCTACGCGTTCGGCATGACTGACTTCATCAACCCTAATGACGTTGCCGACATGACCCAGGCCATCATCGAATTGACTGGCGGCGGGGTCGACTACAGTTTTGAATGCATCGGCAACGTCAAGACTATGCGACAAGCGCTGGAATGCTGTCACAAGGGCTGGGGTGAGTCCTACATCATTGGCGTCGCGGGAGCCGGACAGGAGATTTCTACGCGCCCGTTCCAGCTCGTGACCGGAAGATCCTGGCGCGGCACCGCCTTCGGTGGTGCACGTGGCCGCACTGACGTACCGAAAATTGTCGACTGGTACATGAATGGCAAGATCGAGATCGATCCACTCATCACTCATACAATGCCACTGACTGACATTAACAAGGCTTTCGACCTGATGCATGCCGGTGAGAGCATCCGCTCCGTCGTGCTGTATTAACTCCATCCGATTACCGAGCTGTTACTAAGGATTTGCACTATGAAATACCTGCACACCATGGTTCGCGTCACCGATCTCGATGCCTCGCTCAATTTCTACGTGAACCAACTGGGTCTGGAAGAACTGCGACGAGTCGACGTCGAGCAGGGTCGTTTTACACTCGTGTTCCTCGCCGCCCCCGGTGATTCGGAAGCCCAGATTGAGCTCACTTACAACTGGGATCCGGAGCCCTACGGCGAAGGCCGCAATTTCGGACATCTGGCTTACGCCGTCGATGATATTTACGCCATGTGCCAGCGGTTGCGGGATGCGGGAGTGACGATCAATCGCCCACCGCGGGATGGGCGCATGGCCTTCGTCCGCTCTCCAGACAATATCTCCATCGAATTGCTTCAACGTGGCGACTCACTGCCACCGCAAGAGCCCTGGAAAAGCCTGCCAAATACGGGTAAATGGTAGCTCTCTCTTGAGCGTGGGCGGGGGCTCGTTTATCATACGCCCCCTTCGGAATGCCTTGCTCCACGCACCACCAGCCTGTCGCTTTCTTCGCATCGGGATGAACACTTCATACTGGAACTTATGCTATGCAATTGCTCGACGGTAACTTCTGCTCGGCAGAAATTCGCAAGGAAATCAAACAACAGGTGGACGCCATCAAGGCGCGCGGCGAGCGCGTACCCCATCTGGCCGCCGTACTCGTTGGTAATGACGGGGCGAGCGAGAACTACGTCGCCTTCAAGGCCAAGGACTGCGCCGAAGTCGGCTTCGATTCCACGACGATTCGATTGAGCGCCGATATCAGCGAGCAGGAACTGCTCGAGAAGGTTGCGGAGCTGAATGCCGATGCCGCCATTGATGGCTTCATCGTGCAGTTGCCGCTGCCAAAGCACATTGACACGAACAAGATCATCCTCGCAATTGATCCGAACAAGGATGTGGACGGTTTTTCGCCGGTCAGTGTCGGCAATATGCTGCTGGGGCTGCCCACCTTCCTGTCAGCCACACCTAACGGCATCATGGAGTTGTTTCGACGCTACCAGATCGAGACCGAAGGCAAACATTGTGTGGTGCTGGGTCGCAGCAACATCGTCGGCACCCCGGTATCCGTGCTGATGTCTCGTAATGCGAATCCGGGAAACGCCACCGTGACCCTCGCCCATAGCCGAACCCGAAATCTGGCCGAACTCTGTCGCAGCGCCGACATCCTGATTGTGGCCATTGGTAAAACCGAATTCGTCACAGCCGATATGGTTAAAGACGGGGCCGTTGTTGTTGATGTAGGCCAAACCCGTGTCCCCGATGCCAGCAAGAAGTCAGGATTTCGCAACGTCGGTGACGTCGATTTCGATAACGTCAAGGAAAAGTGCTCCTTTATTAGCTACACCAATGGCGGGGTGGGCCCGATGACACGTGCCTCCCTGCTGCAAAACACCCTCAAAGCCAACCAGAGAAGATAGAGAAACCATCATGTTTCAATCACTAAGTGCTCTTCCCGCAGATCCCATCCTCGGACTCATGGCCACCTATCGCGCCGACACGAATCCCAAGAAAATCGATCTTGGCATCGGCGTGTACAAGGATGAATCTGGCCACACGCCGGTGATGACCGCTATCAAGAAAGCGGAAGACATTTTGCTGAATTCTCAGACGACGAAAACGTACGTGGGACCGACTGGTGCGGCAGAATACAACGACGCTGTCGGCCTGTTGATTCTGGGCCAATCTCTGTACAACTCACTCGGCAAGCGCCGCGTGACCGTGCAGGCACCGGGTGGCTGTGGCGGTTTGCGACTGGCCGCGGAATTGATCAAAAAGGCCAACAGCGATGCCACCGTATGGGTCAGTAGCCCGACCTGGGCGAACCACATTCCCCTGCTCGGTTCGGCCGGACTCAAGATCGCCGAATACCCCTATTATGACTATGCGACGCACAGCGTTCGCTTCGAGGAAATGCTCGCGTGCCTGAGTCAGGTTCCAGTCGGCGACGTCGTATTGCTGCACGGTTGCTGTCATAACCCCTGCGGTGCCGATCTCAGCCAGGAACAATGGCAACAGATACGCGACGTGGCACTGAAGCAGGGTTTTACCGTGTTTATCGACCTGGCCTATCAGGGATTGGGCGATGGGCTCGACGAGGACGTCTATGGGTTACGCCTGATGGCCGAGGCACTGCCGGAGCTTATCGTTGTCACCTCCTGCTCAAAAAATTTCGGGCTCTATCGGGAACGTACCGGTGCCCTGACCATGATCTGCGAGACACCGGAAGCGGCCAGCATCGCCACTACCCAGATCGCGGCCGCCGCTCGCGCCATGTACTCCATGCCGCCAGATCACGGCGCAGTGCTCGTGCAGATGATCCTCAACAACGCCAGTCTCCGACATGAATGGAACAAGGAATTGACCGAGATGCGCAATCGCATCAACAGTCTGCGTGCCCAATTCGTAAAGAAGTTGCAATCGATCGGAGTCGAACAGGATTTCAGCTTTATCGAGCGCGAGAAAGGCATGTTCTCTTTTCTCGGCGTGAACGTGGATCAGGTGCAGTCGCTGGTGAAGGACTACAGCATCTACCTCGTGAACTCCAGTCGTATTAACGTCGCCGGTATCAACGATGACAATATCGACTATTTGGCGACAAGCCTGGCGGCCGTGCTGAAAAAATAAGCCAGCAGGTGCGATTTGAGAAAGCCGGGGCGAGTCATCGCTCCGGCTTTTTTATGGCCTGGGCTTCGGGTTTGAATTTTTGGAGCGGATTTTTAGAGCTGGGAATGCAGGCCTGGGAACTCAAGACTGGGTTTTACCGCGTTCCCTGAGCGCCGAGCGAACCTGTGCGGCGAAGCCACGCAACAACTCATCGGTCGTCTCCCAGCCAATGCAGGCATCGGTGATGGAGACGCCATAACGGATTTCACTGAGGTCATCCGGAATCGGCTGATTGCCCTCGACGAGATTGCTCTCGAGCATGACACCAATAATGGAACGGTTGCCTTCGGCAATCTGTGCCCCGATGGTGTTTAGCACTCCGGCCTGATTGTTGAAATTCTTCTCGGAATTGCCGTGGCTGCAGTCGATCATGATGTTGGCTGGCAATCCGGCTTTTTCCAGTTCGGCCTCACAGGCAAGCACGCTGGCCTTGTCGTAATTCGGTGACTTGCCGCCGCGCAGGATGACATGACAATGGGGATTGCCCTCAGTCCGGAATACCGCCACCTTTCCCGCCTCTGTCACACTGATAAAGCTGTTCGGCGCCGACGCGGAACGGATGGCATTAACGGCAACCATGAGACTGCCATCGACGTTGTTCTTGAATCCGATCGCTGACGAGATACCACTGGCGAGTTTCCTGTGTGTCGGAGATTCAGTCGTGCGGGCGCCGATAGCCGTCCAGGTAACCAGATCTTGCAAATATTGCGGGGATATCAGATCCAGCGCCTCGATGGCTATTGGCAGACCGATCTCCGCAATATCGAGCATCAATTTGCGACCGATGCGAATACCATGCTCGATGCGATGTGTCCCGTCCAGATGAGGATCGTAAATCAGACCCTCCCAGCCCACAGACGTGCGCGGCTTTTCGAAGTACACGCGCATAATGATCAGCAATTCCCCTGCCAATTCATCGGCCAACGGCTTCAGCTTGCGTGCATATTCCAACGCTTCATCCGGATTGTGGATCGAGCAGGGCCCTACCACGACCAACAGGCGTGGGTCCTTGCGGTCGAGGACATTCTTGACGGCCCGGTGTCCATTCTGCACGGTCGCGAGCGCCTTGCCGGTGAGAGCCAGCTCCTCCTTGATCACGCCTGGCGACGGCAATTCCTCGTAGCCAACGATATGGAGATTGTCGATTTCCTTGATGCGCTCGGCCATTTGCGGGTTCCTGCCATTTTGGGACTGGGGATTATGGTGGAAATGCTTTGCCCTTGCAAAGGCCGGCAGCAGCGTACTGACCGGGAGCCGGACTAGAAGCCGGCGTTCGCAAACAGTGATTTACAGTTTGCCGCGCTTTCGCTAAATTCCGCACCTGATTGCGCCAGCCCGGCGTAGAGGAGTGTGCAAGGTGTATAAAGCGAGTGAGTTGAAGCGTGGCCAAATTGTGGATATGGACGGAATCCCCCATATCGTGCGGCAGTTTGAAAGCAAGAGCCCCTCGTCACGGGGTGCAGTCACGGTTTACAAGGTCCGGTTTATCAACCTGAAGACACACCATAAGGTTGACATGGTCTACAAGGGCGAAGACTTGCTAAAGGAAGCCGATTGTCTGCGCGTGGCCGTGCAATTCTCCTACATCGACGACAACACCTACTATTTCATGAATATGGAAGACTTCTCCCAGTACGGCATCGACGTCGATCAGATCGAGGAGCAGCTCCCCTACCTGGTTGATCAACAGGAAGACATCATTGCCTTGGTGATGGATGGCAATCTGCTGGCCATCGAATTGCCGCAGGCCGTGGTCATGCCTATCGTTGAAACGCCACCAGCGGTATCGGGCTCTTCGGCAACGAACCGGACCAAGACAGCGAAGTTGCCGACGGGACTGGAGGTGCAGGTGCCGGAGTATCTCTCACCTGGCCAACTGATTCGCATCAACACCGTAACCGGCAAATTCATGTCGCGGGCCTGATCGCCCACCACCTCGCACGGCCACGCTCAGCGCGGAATGAAGTCACCGGTCTTGAGGTAGTGAATCGCATTGTCGATGACTTCATTGTTGCGCATCATCAGCGTGTGCGTCACTGGCAATACCAGATGCGCATGCATGCCTGCCACCCGAGTACTCTCGACACTGACGATGCTGTCATTCGGTGACGGCAGAAACAACAAGGCCAAGGGATTGATATTGGTGGTGCCGGCGATTACTCCGAGATCGAAATGCACCGGTTCGAGCGACTTCAGGATGCTGCTGTCATCAGTTCCCAATACAGCGCCGGTAGGCCCGGTCAGAAAATGAAACCCCGGCACAGGTGACAGACCGTCGACCAACTCGCTGCCATGATTAGGTGGTCCCAGCATCACCACCCTGCCCAATTCGGGAATGCCTTGATGCTGCTCGTAGTAGCGCATCAGGATGCCGCCGAGTGAATGCGTAATGAGATGGATTGCTGGGGTGTGCTGCGCCCGGCATTGCGCGAGTCCACGGCCCACAGCGTCATCGGCAAGTACTGCAATTTCCGAGCTACGCGACGGGTAATTGATATTCACCGCGACGTAGCCGGCTTTATTCAGCTTCGCTTCCAGCTCACTCATTGAATTCGAGACGCGTAGCAAGCCATGCAGCAGGATCACGCATTCCTGAGAGGCGGCAGCCAGTCCTGGAGCCAGCGAGAGGAGGCACACCAGCAGGGCACGAGCGACCATCTTAGTCCTCCCGTTCTTCATCATGGCTGTGTTGGCAATTCCAGCATACGGCAAAGTTACCCACATTCTGTTCACCGCAACGAACACACTTCCAGTCCTCACCCTCAATCTCACCGCCCGCCTCAATCTCGCGGATGATGTTCTCCGCATGCCGAAAATCCAGGTTGTGCTTGACCCACACTTCTGCAAGACATTCGGTGATCGGCATCTCTCCAGCAATCGAGAAGAGTTGCTCGTTCTTTACCACAGCGTCGATGTGATGCTGTTCAAGCACGTTGCGCATATGCCAGGCGAGCGCGACGCTCTCGGTGCTATAGACTCGCTTCATGAGGTGATGGAATCAGCCAAGGTGAACGAAAAGAGCCAAGTTTAGCGTAGCCGTGCGTCGCAGTGACAGCACCTCTTCAGCGGTGCACATGGTGCCAGCGCAGACCCGCGACAAAGAGCGACAGCGCGTACACACAGACACCCCCAGCCACCAGCAGCGTCAACTGACCAATCTTGTGCCACATGCTCCAGTCGAGCCATTCCTGCCAGGCTCCGGACAACACGGTCAGGTACAGTGCCAGTGCCATATTTGCAGTCAGCAGACGCAGTGCAAACACGAGCCAGCCTGACTGGAACTGAAACACCCCTTCTTTGCGCAAACCTGCCAATAACAGACCGGCGTTGAGGAAGGCGGCAATGCTGGTGGCCAAAGCCAGTCCGACGTGAGCAAAACCCATTAGGTAAAACAGGACATTGAGTCCCATATTGACGAGCATCGCGATGACGCCGATGCGAACCGGTGTCCGCGTATTCTGCCGTGCGTAAAAGCCCGGAGCGAATACCTTGATTGCCATGAACGCCAGCAGTCCGACAGCGTAGGCGCGCAAACTGCCCGAGGCCATCACGACATCATTGCTGGAGAAATTGTCGTTCTGGAACAGGGTGACGAGTAGCGGCTCGGCGATCAGCACGAGAGCGAGCATGGCGGGAATCGCGATCAGACAGACGAGCCGGATAGCCCAGTCCAGTGTCTCGGCAAATTCCTCCGCCGAAGCCTCTGCATGCCGCCGCGAGAGACTCGGCAAGACCACGACACCAATGGCAATGCCGAATGTGCCCAGAGGCAATTCCATCAGGCGATCGGAAAAATACAGCCAGGACACGCTGCCGGTAACGAGCAAGGAGGCGATGATGCTGTCAAACAACAGATTGATCTGGCTCACCGAGACGCCGAACAGCGCCGGGATCATGAGTCGAATAATACGTCCGACCCCTTCGTGTTCGCGTTCGAGGCGGGGTTTTGGCAGTAATTGCATGCGCGCCAGAAACGGCAGCTGAAACAGCAGCTGGGCAAACCCCGCGATGAGCACACCCCAGGCCAATGCCACCTCGGGCACCCGCAGATAGGGCGCCAGCAAAAAAGAACAGGCAATCAGGGAGATGTTGAGTAGTGCCGGTGTCAACGCCGGCACCGCAAACTTCCCATAGCTGTTAAGTATGGACCCGCACAACGCAGTCATTGAAATCAACAACAAATACGGAAATGTGATGCGCAGCATCTCGACGAACAGCGCGAATTTCTGAGGTTCGTCCGTGAAACCGATCGCGAGTGGAACGGCGACAAGCGGTGCCGCGACGACCATCACCACGGTGAGCAGCAGCAGAAAGCCCCCCAGGCTACCGGCCACCGCGTTGATCAATCGCTGCACATCAGGCAGTGATTTCGTCGTGCGGTATTCCGACAGTACAGGCACGAACGCCTGGTTGAAGGCGCCTTCGGCGAACAACCGTCGCATGAAATTCGGAATTCGATTCGCGAGAAAGAAGGCATCGGCCCCTTCGCTGGTGCCGAAAATTCGTGCGATGACTACATCCCTTACCAGCCCCAGAATGCGCGACACCAGCGTCATCGATCCGGTGACCCCGCTGGCACGCAGCAATCCGCCTTCCCGTGGCGATCGCTTCGCCGGGGTCCCTCCGGTGTTAGCAGGTTGCTCGGCGTCTGGTAGTAAATCCGTCATGTCGGTGTCTGTCGGTCCGTGTCTATCGCCGGGCGATTATCCCTTGAATGGCGCAAAATGGGCACTCCCAGTGCGGTTCTATCGGGATAAATGCGCAATAAATTGAGGTTTCTTAAGGGCTTAGAGCTATTCGACTCGTGTAGCGCACTCTTGACATCGGCAGGTGAAAACGGCATAGTACGGCGTCTTAAAATTCGGTGTCCAGACCGTGCCGGTCTGCCTTCACTCATACCACGTTTTTTCGAAGCAATCTGATCGCTGGGATCAGATGATAAGGAGTTCCAATTGGCTAATACTGCACAAGCCCGCAAACGCGCCAAGCAAAGCGAAACACGGCGTCGTCACAATGCGTCTTTCCGATCCATGGTTCGCACCTCGATCAAGAAAGTCGACGCGGCAATTCTCGGTGGCGATCACACCGCAGCGACAACCGCCTATAATGCAGCGGTACCCGTTATTGACCGCATGGCTGACAAGGGCATCATCCACAAGAACAAGGCTGCCCGTCACAAGAGCCGCCTGAACGCCGCCGTCAAGGCACTCGCCAAGTAGTTCCTGACGCGCCTCGACGCCGCTCTTCGAGTCGGCAAGAGACTGAAAAACCCCACCTCTGCGTGGGGTTTTTTCGTTTTGGCCTGACGAAAACTGTCAGACCGAGAGGATCAGGTTGTCCCGATGGATGATTTCGGCCTCACCGGCATAACCCAATAAAGCCTCTATGCGGCTACTGCTCTGGCCCTTGAGCTTGTCCACCTCTTCGGCATCATAGTTGACGAGACCGCGGGCGATCTCGACACCAGTTGCGTCGATACAGGTAACGACATCACCCCGCTTGAAGCGGCCAGTGACAGACTTGATACCGACGGCGAGCAGGCTCTTGCCGGAATTGCGAACGACGTCGGCGGCGCCAGCATCCAGCGTCAGGCTGCCCTTGACAGTCAGCGTGCCGGCCAGCCATTGCTTGCGCGCCGTGACCGGTTCTTTGTCGGCCTCCAGCAACGTGCCAATCGCTTCCCCCGCAACGAGGCGCTGCAGAACATCGGGAAGTTTGCCATCGGCAATGATGGTACTTGTGCCCGAGCGGGCGGCGAGCTTGGCGGCGGTAATCTTGGTCAGCATGCCGCCGCGACCGAGGCTGGTGCCCGTACCCGCCATCGCCATCAAACTGCTGTCTGTGGCAGAAGCAGACTCGATGAGTCTGGCATCCGCCTGTTTACGAGGGTCCGCGCTGTAGAGTCCGGACTGATCGGTCAGTATCACCATGACATCCGCGCTGATCAGGTTCGCCACGAGCGCCGCCAGCGTGTCGTTGTCCCCGAAACAAAGTTCGGCGGTGGCCACGGTATCGTTTTCATTGATCACGGGAACGGTCGCCATCTGTAGCAGAGACGTGAGCGTACTGCGCGCATTCAGATAGCGGGTGCGGTCAGACAGATCGGCGTGTGTCAGCAAGATCTGGGCGGCATGAACGCCGTGCCGCATGAAGCAACTCTCGTAGGCCTGAACGAGGCCCATCTGGCCAACTGCGGCGGCGGCCTGTTGCAGGTGTACCTGCTTCGGTCGTGACTTCAGATTCAGACGGGCCACGCCTTCAGCGACGGCGCCGGATGAGACCAGCACAACCTGGATCCCGGCTTTCTGCATGTCAACCAGCTGACCGGCCCACTGCTCGATCGCAGTCAGATCGAGCCCCAGACCATTATTCGTCACGAGCGAACTGCCTACCTTGATCACCCAGCGTTTTGCGGCTTTTACTGAATCGCGCATGTCTGTCCTGCTTAATCGTCCCAATCCTGGTCGTACTCGTCGAAATCGTCTTCGTCTTGCTGTCTGGCTGCGCGACGCCTTTCCTTGCTCGCCTCCACACTCTGGCGAATCTCGTAAGCCATCGCCTCCTCCTGTTGATCTCGCGCCGCGCGGTACTCCTCGTCAGTCGCCAACCGTTCCCGGTGCTGCTCGATCGACTGCATGAGAGCCTCGGACAGCTCCGGACAACCGGTCTTGTTGATCGCCGAGATCTCGACGATTGGCTGCTTCCACTTTAGCGCCTTCACCAGCTTCTTCTTGAGTGCCTGCAGCGCCTTCGCATCAATCAGATCGACCTTGTTAAGCACGAGCCAACGTTCCTTGGCGGCCAAGGTGACACTGAACTTCTCCAACTCCTCGACGATCTTGATGGCATTCTCGACAGGATCGGACTCGTCAGCGGGCAACACGTCCACCATGTGCAGTAGCAGGCGTGTGCGCGACAGGTGTTTCAGGAAGCGGATGCCGAGCCCGGCACCATCGGAGGCACCTTCGATCAGTCCGGGAATATCCGCCATCACGAAGCTGCGTTCCATACCACAGCTGACAACCCCGAGGTTAGGCACGAGCGTGGTAAATGGATAATCGGCAACTTTTGGCGTCGCCGCAGAGACCGAGCGAATCAGGGTCGACTTACCGGCATTGGGCATGCCCAGCAGACCGACATCGGCGACAAGACGCAGTTGCAGTTGCAAGGTTCGCACTTCGCCGGGCTTGCCCGGAGTGGTCTTGCGCGGTGCGCGGTTGACGCTGGATTTGAAGCGGGTGTTGCCGAGGCCGTGAAAGCCTCCCTGGGCGACCATGACGACTTGCTCGGGATCCTTGAAGTCCGCCAGCAACTCTTCGGTATTGGCATCGATCACAGTAGTACCGAGCGGCACCTTGATCAACAGATCCTCGCCGCTCTTGCCAGTGCAGTTGTTACTACCACCTTTCTGGCCGTGTTCGGCACGGTATTTGGGCTGAAAACGGAAATCCACGAGCGTATTCAGGTCGGTATCCGCCTGCATATACACGCTACCGCCGTCGCCACCATCGCCGCCATTGGGTCCACCGCGCTCGATGTATTTCTCACGACGAAATGCCAGACAACCGTTGCCGCCGTTGCCTGCCTCCACTTTGATTTCTGCTTCGTCTACGAATTTCATCTGCTTTCAAGCCTTGCCCGAATCGGTACGGGATGCAACCGGTCCCGGACCTGAGCCACAAATAAAAAAGCCCCGTCGAATGACGAGGCTTTTGCGAAAGGATGCTAGTTCTTTCAGGCCGTTTCGACAGTCACAAATTTGCGATTCTGCGGGCCCTTGACCACGAAACGGACAATCCCGTCTACCTTGGCGAACAGGGTATGATCCTTGCCGATGCCGACATTGGTGCCGGGGTGGAAACGCGTGCCACGCTGGCGCACGATAATGTTGCCGGCAATCACGTCCTGGCCACCGAACAATTTCACGCCCAGACGTTTGGACTGGGAATCGCGACCGTTACTGGTACTACCGCCTGCTTTCTT
>JALRBQ010000099.1 GCA_023257655.1 Pseudomonadales bacterium | reverse complement strand
CGGGGCGACTGGCAAGACAAGGTCGCTGGTCTGGACGCCGGGGCCGACGACTATGTGGTCAAACCGTTCCAACTCGAAGAAATCAAGGCCCGACTTAATGCGTTGCTGCGGCGCGCTGCCGGCTTTGCCAAGCCTCGGCTCGAGTTTGGGCCGCTTTGTCTTGACCTCAGTGCGAAGCGACTCACTGTCAGTGGCGAAAATGTCGATCTCACAGCCTATGAGTACAAGATGCTGGAGTATCTGATGCTGCATCCCGGACAGGTCATCTCCAAGACTGAACTCACCGAACACCTCTATGCTCAGGACTATGACCGCGACAGCAATGTGCTTGAGGTATTTGTGCGGCGACTGCGACAAAAACTCGATCCAGAGCAAACGCTCAAACCGATCGAGACCGTTCGCGGCCAGGGCTATCGCTTCGACCTCACAGAAGAAACCTGAGCCGCGATGCCGAATACGGTAACGGATCGCGCCAACCCATGACTGTAGCTGCCCGAACTGCCGATTACTCCCTGCAAACGCGACTGTTGTTCGCTTTCAGTGGTCTGTTGTTCGTATTCCTGGGGCTCACCGGTCTGGTTCTGGATTCGGCGTTCCGGAATAGCATCGAGGCCGGCGCCGCCGAACGCCTGCAAGTGCAGATCTATCTGATTCTGGCAGCAGCTGAGGAAGAGGCTGGCGAATTCTATTTTCTGCAGGACTTGCAGGAACCCCGATTCAGTCAATTGAATTCAGGTCTCTACGGCTTCATCAACAAGCCGAGCCTGGGCGAGTTGTGGCGCAGTAAATCGGCGCGTACTTTCAACCTGGCCGATCCTGACATCCTCAATGAACACCTTGGTGTGGGAGAGGCGCGCTTCACAACTGCGTCAGGCGAACAGGGAGACATCTACTTCGTCCTGAGCTACGGCATTCTGTGGCAGGATGGCATCAATGAATACAGCTTCAGCGTGGTCGAGAGTGCCGCACCGTATTATTCAGAGATCTCCAACTTTCGCACCAGTCTCTGGTATTGGCTCGGCGGCGTAGCGGCCCTGTTGCTGCTTATGCAGTTTCTGTTACTGCGCTGGGGGCTGCTGCCCCTGCATCGCATGGCCAGTGATCTTAAAGAGATCGAAGCCGGCAATAAGGACCATCTTGCCGGACATTACCCGAAGGAATTGCGGGGTGTAACAGACAACCTCAATCTGTTGATCGAGAAGGAGCGCAAACAGCAGGCTCGTTATCGCACAACACTGGGAGATCTGGCGCACAGCCTGAAAACGCCGCTCGCGGTTATCTCCGGCATTATCCAGAATCTCGCACGATCGCCTGCCGGGAATGAAGGTGTCGAGGTGGGTGCTCAGCTTGGTGGCGTCGAAGAGCAACTCGAGCGCATGAATCAGATAGTTACTTACCAGCTGCAGCGCGCCGTGCAGACACATCAACTGACCACCCTCGGTCGACAGGTCAATGTAGCTGCTGCTACCCAGCGCATTCTCGATGCCTTACGCAAGGTGTATGCCGACAAAGCGATGCATTCTGAAACACGGCTCGATCCTGCGGCAATTTTTTACGGTGATGAGCGGGATTTGATGGAGCTGGTCGGCAATGTGCTGGATAACGCCTTCAAGTACGGCAGGAGTCGAGTCCGGGTGACCGCCTCCAGCCAGTCCGGTGGCGCAGGCGACCGAGCGGGTCTGCGCCTCGCGATCGAAGACGACGGACCGGGGATTCCGGAAGACAAGGTCGAATATGTCTTGCAGCGCGGCGCGCGGGCCGACACGCTGTTACAGGGGCAGGGCATTGGTCTGGCTGTGGTTACTGATATTGTGAGCAGTTACAAGGGCACAGTGCGGGTGGGTCGCAGCGAACTGGGGGGAGTCTTGATTGAAATGCTGTTCAACACGCCCACACTCAGCGGCGGCAATTAGCTCGGCAAGAGCACCCCACTAAAACACCCCACTGGAACCCACCACTAAAACACGAGTCCGCCGATAACCGCGAACAGCGTCATCACAAACAAAAACCATTTAATGCTGTTTTGAGACGCCTTGACGGCGACTTTTACTGCCAGATGTGCGCCCGCCATGGAGCCCATTGCCAGCACCAGTCCCGGAATCCACAACACTTCTCCCACGACAACGAACACGGCCAATGCCACTGCCGTAAATGCCAGCGCGCAGGCAGTCTTCAGTGCATTCGCACGTAACAGGTCATAGCGCAGCCCGCCGGCCAGCGCCCCCAGCAGAATGAAACCCACACCGGCTTGCACGAAGCCACCGTAAATACCTGTGGCGAACAGTCCCCACCAGGCCCGCCGATTCTCCCTCGGTGAGAGTGTCGGTGTTCCGGGTGGCGGAGCAATGACCTGAGGTTTGATAAGAATAATCAACGTCATTGTCAGGATGGTGCCCAGCAAGACCGGTTTCAGATAGAGATTCGGAATCAGGGTGGCTGCTACTGCCCCGACCACGCCGCCGAGTATGGTCGGAATAAGAATCGGAATGAGCGCTCCGCGGTCGAGCGACTCGTGCTTGTCATAGCCGCGCAGGCCGACGATGCACTGCAGAACTACGGAGATGCGATTAGTGCCATTGGCCAGATCAGCAGGAATTCCCAACATCATCAGTGCTGGCAACGTGAGATTGGAGCCGCCACCTGCGACGGTATTGATGCCGCCGGCAAGAAAACCCGCGACGGCTAGCAGAGCGATCGATGACAGTTCCAGTTGCACGAGGACCTCGGGAGTGTACGGCAGCTTGTGGGTAACACTGTCCCTGTCATTTCGGCACGGGACAGAGCTGTTAGCGGCGCAGTGTAGCAAATCTGCGCCGAATCACTGACCGATCCTGTGCGCAGCGGGTATAAAAAAGCTAATAGTTTGATTACTATAAGAAAAATACAGATTTCAGAGCCCGGTGAATTTCATTCAATCTATTACGTGCATCACATTTAAATTTCATGCCTTTATGTATATTGCCACTTGCTATATAAGTGAACATCGAAAAATTTTGGTCGATAAATCAAATAACTAGAGAGCGCCTCTGATGTCGCGTAGCAATTCCGGATTCACGATGGTCGAACTCATGGTCACCCTGGCGGTCGTGGGGATCATGCTCACCGAGCGAGCCATCGGAATCCGTGTCTTTGAACAAGAGTAGTCCCGTATTCCAATTACGGCCGCACCGGAGTTGATCATCGCTGCCGCACACGGTTACGGTCGTGCGATCGAGTATCGCTTGCGAGCGAGCCAGCAGAATCGCATCGTGTATTGTCGTCAGGGCTGATTGACTGCGCGTCGCAGTTACCAATGCGAGCAGATCGGGAATACCAGTTCGGAGTAATAGGGCAAGCACAAACACACAAATCAGGATTTCGACCAGGCTGGTTCCCGTGCTATGTTTGGCCGTTCTGACAGTGTCGGTATTGGTTGTTTTCACAGACTCTTTGAGCAGGCCAGAATTGGTGGTTTTCCGTTGGTCAGTCCAATGTTGCAAGGTTTTCAGAAGCGCCATCGCCCGTTTCATCGTTCCCTTCACCTCCTTGTGTACCGGAACCCTGTTTCCAGTTTAGTCAGTCCATGAGCAAGGTTCCAAACGAGCAACAAATCACGTGAAAGTTACACGCACTGACTGCCTCATAATTGGAGGAGGTATTAACGGCTTGCTCGTCGCGCGTGAGCTGGTCGCGTCTGGATGTTCAGTTACGTTGCTGGATCGCAGCAAGTTTGGTCAGGAAGCCTCCTGGGCAGGAGGCGGGATCATCTCGCCACTCTATCCGTGGCGCTATGCCGATGCCGTCACGGTGCTGGCGCGGTGGGCGCAAAGCTTCTATCCCTCTTTGCAGGCAAATTTACTGGCGGAAACCGGCATCGATGTGGAGCTCGTCGCGTCCGGATTGTTGATGCTGGATGCAGACGATGCCGAAACGGCGAAGCGTTGGGCGATTGCCAACGAGACTCCCATGGAAGACTTGCTGGCGGCGGAGCTGCGGATCAGGGAACCCCATCTGGGTCCGGATTTCAAGCACGGTCTATGGATGCCTCGCGTTGCGAACATTCGCAACCCCAGACTGCTGAAAGCGCTCGTTATCGGGCTATTGGAACAAAGCAGGGTCAGTTTGAATTCCCACTGCGAAGTCCAGGGTTTCCGAGTAGCGAATGCGCACATCGAGTCAGTACGAGCCATAGTCAACGGTGAGACTCGGGAATTTGGTGCAGACCGATTCATCGTCTGTGCTGGCGCCTGGAGCCGCGCCTTGCTGCGGGAGTCAGATCCTGGTGTCGAGGTGGCGCCGGTGAAAGGTCAGATGTTGTTGTTCCGGTTGCAGCAGCCGCTGAACCGGTCGATTCTGTTGACGGCTGGGCGTTATGTGATTCCTCGACAGGATGGCCACTTGCTGGTGGGAAGCACGCTTGAACACTGCGGATTTGACAAGCAGGCGACAGCGCAGGCGCGTGAAGTATTACTGAAAAGTGCCAGGGAATTGTTGCCGGCTCTGAAAGAGAACGAACCGATTGCGCAGTGGTCCGGCCTGCGTCCCGGGACCCAACACGGAATCCCTTATATCGGGCGCAGCCGACTATGGGAGAACTTGTACGTGAACACAGGACAATACCGCAACGGGCTCGTGCTTGCCCCGGCTTCTGCCCGATTGCTGGTGGATATCCTGCTGGAGCGAACGCCGATCGTCGACCCACGACCCTATGCTTTGCCGGCATGAGAGGAGGGCGTTATTCCAGGCCAAGCTTCTTCAGACGATAGCGCAGAGAGCGGAATGACATCCCCAGCTTCTTGGCGGCGGCGGTCTTGTTCCAGCGCGTCTCTTCCAGCGCTTTCTCGATAGCTTCAATTTCAATCGCCTCGAGGTGTTTCTCGAGGGAAAATTCGGAGGACGCACCGCTCTGTTTTCGGTCGTTAGCATCGTTCGGCTCGGGCATTACACGATTGGCTGAACCTTGCATCGACGGCAACCGGATAAATTCGAGGTTGGATGCCCTGATTATATTGTCTTCACAGAGAGTCGCCGCACGCTGCAATATGTTTTCTAGCTCCCGAACGTTGCCGGGGAAGTGGTATTGTTGCATTTCGACACTGGCTTCCTCGCTCAATTGGCACATCGGAGCGGCATTTTCCTGAGCGATCTTCTGTAACAGGTTCAGAGCCAGTTCCGGAATGTCTTCTGCGCGTTCGCGCAGACTCGGGACGCTGAGCTCAATCACATTGATACGAAAGAAGAGGTCTTGCCGCAGGCGACCCTGTTCGACTTCCTTAGCCAGATTCTTGTGAGTTGCACTCAGAAAGCGCACGTCTACTGGCTGTTCGGTCTGTGAACCGACCGGGCGTACCGACTTCTCCTGAATGACACGCAGCAATTTCACTTGCATATGCAGCGGCAAATCGGCGACTTCATCGAGAAACAGCGTGCCACCGTGGGCTGCCTGAAACAGGCCCTGTTTGTCCTTGTCAGCACCGGTAAAACTGCCCTTGAGATGCCCGAAAAACTCGCTCTCGATCAGCTCTTCCGGAATCGCACCACAGTTTACGGCGACAAAGGGAGAGTTGCTCCGGAACTCTGTTTGTGAATGGCGCGAGCGGCGAGTTCCTTGCCGCTACCGGATTCACCACTGATGAATATCGGCGCCTGGCTGCGTGCCAATTTGGCGATTTGCTCTCTGAGTAACTGGACACGACGAGAATTGCCGGTAATGGGTACACCCGAGCGAGTGCCATCGGGTTTCATAGCGGGTTCCTGCGTCGACTTCTTAGGCGGTAGTCGCAGCGCAGAGTTGACGAGATCACGCAACTTTTGCAGATCCACTGGCTTCGAGACGAAATCGAATGCGCCGGACTTCAGCGCCTTGATCGCCGTCTCAGTACTGCCGTGTGCCGTAATCACGGCCACCGGTACTTGATTGAAGTTGGTTTGTATATATTCGACAAGTTCGATGCCATCGCCATCGGGCAAGCGCATTTCGGTGAGGCAGAGCGCGAAGCTGTGCGAATTCAGGAGCTCTCGAGCCGTCGCAAGATTAGGTGCACTTTCGGTTGCCAGAGACATGCGCCCAAGCGTGATCTCGAGCAATTCCCGAATATCGGGTTCATCGTCAACAATGAGCACTTTGTGAGTCATGTTATCGCAACACTGCGGATCGATTCGGGTTCATAACAAGGAATGAGCTTAGGCTACGCTGCGTTCAGGGTGACTGAAATAAATACTGAAACAGCTCTTGCCAGAGGCGGTTCGTCCATAGACAAGTTGAGACTGATTAGCTTCGCACAGTTCCTTGGAGATATAAAGTCCGAGTCCTGTACCGGTTGCTTCGGTGGTGTGAAACGGTTCGAATAAACGAGCCTCGGCCTCTTCGTCGATGCCTGGACCTTCATCGATCACATGCAAATAGGCCTGCGTGTCGTCCTCTTTTTGCTCGACACCAGCCTCGATCGACAGGGTCGCGCGGCCGGTCTTCGTCTTGCTATACCGTAAGCCATTATCGAACAGGTTATTCAGAATTTGTTCGAGTTGTCCGGGAATGACGTTTACCTCTATTACCGACCCTTTCAGGTTCAGCTCGATCTCGTCGCAGGATTGGTGAGTGGCACGGTAGCTTTCAATGAAAGCCGCCAGCCATTCCCCGAGAATCAATTTCTGGGAAGATGTCTCGTCATGGCGGGAGGCATCGAGCACATCCTCGATTATCATGTTCACGCGATTGCAATGATTGAGGATTATCTCGATCATGCGCCTGTCATCGTTGGAGACAGACTTCGATTCGCGCAACAACTGGCTGGCGTGGCTAATCGCCCCGAGCGGGTTGCGCACCTCATGTGCGATGCTGGCCGTCAGACGTCCCAAAGATGCGAGTTTCATCTGTCGAACCCGCTGTACGATCTGCCGATTGTCTTCGAGAAAGATAAGAATTTCAGATTCCAGACCGGGCTTGAGAAACGCGAAATTCAGTTGGAGTTGTTTCTTGGTTTCAGGGATTGTTATGGGTTCTGGTTGGCGTTTCGGATTGAGCTTCCAGTGCTGCAATTGTTCCTTCAGGCGCGATGGCAACAGGAACTCGAATTCGGATGCAGGACCTGCCGGTTTCAGGATGGGCCCAAGCGCCGTGCGGGCAGCACTGTTCATGCTGACAATTTCCAATTGAGGATTGACTACAACGATCCAGGTGCGCATGCGCTGAATAATCTCGTTATTCAGTTTTTCGAGGTCGAAAATCGCGCCAGCCTGTTTGTCGGCCAGCAGGGCAGCCTTGTAGATACGATCTGTTACCGTCTGCACATACAGCGAGGTGGCAAACAGAATCATCCCAAGGATTCCGGTTTGCAGGAAACGATTGGGTGGATCTTCCAATTACAACGACAAATACAACTCGGTATAGATGAGTGCGAGAGTCGCAATCGCTGCGAGAAAAGTACTGATTCTGCCGCGAATGAGGATGCTGCCGGATGCGATGGTGACGATCAGCAATAAGCCCAGCCCGCTACTGGTTCCACCACAGGTATAAATTATGAGTGATGTGGCCAGAATATCGACGATCAAAGTACTTGCCACCAGCTTCGGATTGCTTACATAACGCCGACCACCGGGTGTAAAAAAAGTAGTGATGATAGCGAAGATTGCCTACGCGGTACTGACCAGAACGAACAGTGTCGGTGCGACGGCGCCGAGTTGGGTGATGCCGGGGCTGCTGAGGTAAGTAACGAGCAGTACTAGCGGCAGCACAATTCGATAGATATTGTAGACAACAGAGACGTTGTTGAGCTGGTCCGAATATTGGGCGGTTCTCTCTGCCATAAATGACTTTTGCGGGTAGGTTTAGGAATTGCTTTGGGTCGTTACATTATCGGACAATAAGCACCTTTGTGAAGATGTCGCCATCAAATCTGGGACAAGGATAACAGCTAAGGCACACATATGGCCCGCGAACTCAAGATAATAATGGCTCAGCTCAATCTGTTGGTGGGCGATATCGAAGCGAACACTGATGCCGTAATCGACTCTGCCAGACGTGCCATTACCGAACACTCCGCGCAGCTTATTGCTTTTCCAGAATTGACTCTTACCAGCTATCCGCCAGAGGACTTGCTGCTCAGGCCGAGCCTGCAGATTCGAATCAGGAAGGCGATTGACAGAATTCTGGCGGCAAATCTCGATATCGTGCTCGTTATTGGCTACCCGGAGCGCGTCGACAGCCTTCTGTACAACTCGCTGGTCGTCATTCGTGGCGATCGCTGCCTCGCCAATTATCGCAAACAGCATCTCCCCAATTATCAGGTGTTTGATGAGCGGCGTTATTTCAATGCCGGCACGCAGCCCTGTCTGCTTGAGCTAAACGGCATTCGCGTCGCGTTTACGATCTGCGAAGACATGTGGGAGAGTGAGCCTGTTGCCCAGGCGCGGGATGCCTCTGCACAATTAATGATTAACATCAACGCGTCACCATACCACCAGCGCAAGCTGCAGGAGCGCAAGGATTTATTGTTCACGCGCACTCGCCAAGGTCATTTTCCAATCATCTACGTGAATCTTGTCGGTGGACAGGATGAGCTCGTCTTCGACGGGAGTTCTCTGGTGGTTAACGCGGACGGAAAGTGCCAGGTGCTCGCGCCAGCCTTCACCACTGGTTTGTATCCGCTCACAGTGCAATGTAGCGACGAGATTTCGCCCTGTACCATTGAGCCGCAAGCCCTTGCGCCGGAGTTATCGGTTGAGGCCGAGATTTATCATGCGCTGGTGCTCGGCGTGAAGGATTATGTCGACAAGAACAAATTCAAGGGTGTGGTATTGGGCCTGTCAGGAGGTATCGACTCCGCATTGACACTGGCGATTGCAGTCGATGCACTGGGAGCAGACCGCGTTCACGCCGTGATGATGCCGTTTTCCTACACATCGCAATTGAGTCTTGATGCGGCGGCCGAACAGGCAGCTCAACAGGGAGTGCAATATCGGGTCATCCCCATTTCGGGTATTTACGAGGAATTCCTGAAGGCGCTCGCGACAGAGTTTGCCGGTACCGCTGTGGATGTTAGCGAGCAAAATCTGCAGGCACGCTGCCGTGGTGTGTTGTTGATGGCGATATCCAACAAGCACGGCTATCTCGTTCTGACCACTGGCAACAAGAGTGAGATTGCGGTGGGATATTCGACGTTGTATGGCGATATGGCGGGTGGATTTGATGTGCTTAAAGATGTCTCGAAGACCATGGTTTACCGGTTGTCGGTCTATCGTAATACTCTGTTCGATCCGAATCACGGAAGCATCATTCCGCAACAGGTCATCGATCGTCCGCCCTCGGCCGAGCTGGCTCCGGGTCAGGTCGATCAGGACAGCCTGCCGCCCTACGATGAACTCGACCAGATTCTGGAATATTATGTCGAGAAAGATTTTAGTGCGGCTGCGATTATTGCGATGGGCTTCGATGCCGAGGTGGTGAAGCGGGTATTGAGACTCGTGGATATCAACGAATACAAGCGCCGACAGAGTCCGGTTGGGGTGCGGCTAACGCGCCGCGGTTTTGGTCGTGACCGGCGCTACCCAATTACCAACGCCTGGCCTCTGGGCGACTAGCTGTCGCAAAATTCCCGGCTCGAACTACCTGCTTCGGACTTCATGGCCCCCACTAGCGCGGGGGTGGGGGTGGAGGGCGCTGTCTCTCGATCTGCGCCGGTCGTTGCGGTTGAACTTGCCGGGTTGCATTGGGTCGAACCACATTGCTGTTCTGGCGTATGACATCCTGTACCCGTTGTTGTCGCTCTGGCTCTCTTATCGCATTGCGATCAGGCCTCTCCGGGGGGCGCTGTGCTTGGTCACGATTCTCGTTCCTGGCAGCTCGTTGTGCCTGCTGTTCGAATTGTTCACGTAAACGGACTTTTTGCTCTTCGGGGAGATTCTGATAACGCCGCTGGATATTTCGCAGCCGTATTTGTTCGGCGCGATTGAGGCTGTTAAAACGCTGGAAACGTTGATTGATCTCCTGTCGCTCCTGCGGCGGTAACTGCCGGAAGCGATTGAGTTGTGCTTGTGCCTCGCTGCGCTCTTCAGGTTGCATCTGCTGCCAGCGACTGGCGCCGCGACGCAGGCGTTGTTGGCGTTCTGCCGACAAGCTCTCCCACTGCGGTTCCAGTTGTTGTAGCACCTGCCGCTCTTCATAAGACAATTCGGCCCACTGACTTTTCTCCTGCGCGAGCAGGGCTGCGCCGAAGCCGAGCAGGGCGATTGTGACAAGTAGCTTGGTTACGTGATGTTTCATGACATTGTCTACTGAATCAACTGGATCTACTGGTTATCAGTTCCGGCACTGGTGCTGTTCTTATCCTGTGCTTCGATGCTCTCGGCGACTGTGAGCAGTTCATCAAATTCTTCTGCCTGCAAAATTGTCGGACCGATCCATTCCCCGTCATCGGTCTCAAACTGGCCTAAAAATTCCAGAAATTCCAGGTCGGGGGCCTGCATTTCCGTATCTGGTGTGGTGTCGGTGTTCTCCGCCGCCAATACCACCGGTGACCAGCTGCCTGCGAGCAGGGTAATCAGGGTTGGCACCATTCCTGCCCAGAGCCAAGCGCTGAGTGTGAGACCGTGCTCATGCCTAATTGGGCAACCCAGTTTCAGCCAGCCACAGATAGAATTCGAGATTTTCATATAATTCAAAGTCGTCGGCTGAGGCGATCAGGCCCATTTCTTCATCGATGGGCAAAAGCGATTCCGGCCTCGAAGCAACATAAAACAGCGACACGACAGTTACAAGTACACAAGCGGTTGCCAGTATGCTTGCGGATCGCGCGAAGCGTAATGGATTGATCAGTGCGTCCAACCACTGTGCGAACTCTCCAGAATGGGACTCCGATTGCTGTGTCTGATAGTGGGCAATCGCGCGGCGGCGGGCAGCATTCAATCGTGACTCGATCGCGGGAGACAATTCGTGTCCGGATTCGAGCCGGAATGACGGATCAGGTTGCAGCTCCGCAGTGCCTTGCTGAATCAAGGCCCGTTGCCGCATTGCATCCAATCGCTGTTCCAGCTCGACAGGCAGATTGGCACAGCTGGCGTCCAGCCGCGTGCAAATTTCCCGAATCAGGTCGTTGTCGCTGAGTCGATTCATGGCCAATGCTCGCCTAGTTGCTCCCGCAGACTGTGGATTGCGCGGGAGTAATGCGTCTTCACACTACCTTCTGCGCAGGACATCGCCAGCGCTGTTTGCCTGACATCCAGCCCTTCCCAGGCGCGAAGCAGAAACGCCTGTTGTTGTCTCAAAGGCAGAGCCTCCAAAACGGATTGCAGCTTCTCCATACTCCGATCTGTCAGTGCCTCCAGTTCCGGAGATTTAACCTGAGGGTCGGGTGCCGTCTGGATCGGGTCTTCACTGTCAGGCTCGGGTGTGCCAAACCAGCTTCGGAAGCGATTTCGCACGGTATTGCGCCGATGCCAATCATTAATGCGGCTCTGCAGGATCCGATAGAACAGCGGGGGCCATTCCTCTTGGGCATGATTACCGTACTTCTCCACCAGCTTGAACATCGCATCCTGCAGGAGATCGAGCGCGTCGTCCGTATTGCCAGTGGCAATACGAGCGATGCGGAATGCGCGCGATTGCACTCCCTGCAGGAATTGGTCCAGCAACGCTGAATTGTCCAGAGCCGCGTCTCCCGAGTCTGCTGTCGTTTTTTATGCCTGATCAGAGCGTTATAAGGCAGTTTATCGGCTTTCGGAACCCCGAAATTACCGTTCTACACCCGCAATAACGCAGAACAGGGAGAGTGGTTGACACAGGCACACCTCACTGGAGGCCTGCCGTCGCCGGGTGCGCTAGTCGAAGATGCCGAACGTGATGATGCTGAACAGTGAACGGCGCTGGCGCTCAGGCTCGGTCTGGGAGTTGATGATCTGGTCGCTGCCAGAGACGCCAGGCCGGGTGGTCGGGGCCAGAGGAGGATCCACCACATTGTCGCCCAGCAAGCCGAATGAGACGGTATAGAGCAGGGACGGGTTGGTAATTTCTGACCGGATAATGAAACTGCCATCCTCTGCCAGGGAATTGTGGTCTGGATAATTTTCCCGAAGCAAGGCTAACGAGGTGTCGGCCATGTCATTCAGGCCAAGTCGCATATAACACTCGACCATGATGGCGACGCCGTCAGCAACGGCGGGCGTGCCCTGAAAATTCTCGACCACGTACTGACCACGCCTGAGCGCCGCAATATAGGCCCTGCGCTCCAGATAGTAGTTGGCGACGTGGATCTCATAGGCTGCCAGGTTGTTGCGCAGGAAGATCATCCGCGCTCTGGCATCAGCCGCGTAGATACTGTCCGGGTAGAGCGCCAGTAATTGGGCGAAGTCATTAAAGGACTCCTGGGCTCGCCCCGGATCGCGCTTGGTGGGATCGACCGGCAGAAAGCGGTTGATGATGCCCTTGTCGTCGGTAAATGAAGACAGTCCCTTCAGGTAATAGGCATAGTCGACATTCTCATTTTCAGGGTGCAGCCGAATAAAGCGATCGGCGGCAGCGCGTGCCGCCTCCATGTCGCTATTGCGGTAGTAGGCATACACGATCTCGATCTGAGCCTGAGCGGCGAAGCGGCCGAAGGGAAAGCGGGATTCGAGCGCCTGATAGGTGCTGATTGCCCCACGAAAGTTTTGGCCATTGAGTTGGTCCAGGGCGCGGCGATAGAACTGCTCTTCGGTGGTGAGATCAGAAAATTCATCCCGGTCCTTGTCGCCAAACCAACCACACGCGCCGAGAGTCAGGCATAACAACAGCATAGCGCCGAAATTCAGCAGGTTGCTCAGGGAAGGGGGCGTAATACGTACCATAGTCATGGCTTGGCCGGTCCGGTTCAAAAAAGCGCTATTTAACCACAGCCCGCTGCGGATACCCAATGGTAACGCGTGAGATTGCGTAGGGTGTAGCGATCGAATCAAGTATCATGTGCTCATGACGACCCGAATCTCACTTCAAGCCGCCGTGCCCGAACAATTGTCCGGCAGTCGATTAGACCAGATTGCCGCGAAATTGTTTCCGGAATACTCCCGTTCTCGCCTGCAAAGCTGGATCAAGGATGGCAGCCTCCGCGTGAATCAGGCGCAGTTGAAGCCAAAGGACAAGCTGGCGGCTGGCGACCTGATTGAAGTGGAAACAGAGCTCGCCGTGAGCGAGGGCTGGACAGCAGAAGCACTGCCTCTGGACATTGTCTTTGAGGACGAGGCTCTGCTGGTGCTCAATAAGGCAGTCAATATGGTGGTGCACCCGGCGGCTGGCAATCGCGAAGGGACGCTTCTTAACGGATTGCTGCATTATTGTCCGGCCCTGGAGGCCTTGCCCAGAGCGGGTATTGTGCATCGGCTGGACAAGGATACGACCGGATTGATGGTCGTGGCGAAGACCCTGAAAGCACACACGAATCTCGTCAAGCTGTTGCAGGCTCGGGCGGTAACACGCGAATATGAGGCCGTGATCAAAGGTGTGTTGACGGGAGGAGGCACTATTAACAAGCCTCTCGGCAGGCATCCTGTCAACCGCAAGAAGCGCGCGATCGTTGACGCCGGCCAGCATGCCGTCACCCATTACCGTGTGCTGGAAAAACACCGCTCTCATACCCACGTGCAAGTCAATCTGGAAACCGGACGCACGCATCAAATTCGCGTGCACATGGCATCGATTTCCCATCCGCTGGTCGGCGATCCCCTGTACGCGGGACGATTGCAATTGCCAGCGGGTTGTTCACCAGTGCTGGCCGAATTCCTGCGTCAGTTCAAACGCCAGGCTCTGCATGCTCGGCGACTCGGATTCGTTCACCCGCTTTCCGGGCAGGCGCTGGAATGGGAAGTTGAACACCCCCGCGATTTTGAGGAATTGCTGCAATTACTGGCAGCTGATAATCATGATGCTTCGGTGTCCCGAGCACCATGACTCACGAACCTGCCTTTTTAGTGCCTGACTGGAACGCGCCGAAGCATGTGATTGCCCGTGTCACAACCCGCGCCGCTGGCTACAGCAAGCCGCCCTTTGACTCGCTCAATCTGGCGTTGCATGTGGGTGATAGAGGATTGGATGTGCAGGCTAATCGTCGCGCGGTGGCCAACGCTCTGGGTGGCGAACTGCGATGGCAGTGGCTGGATCAGGTTCATGGTGCCAGTGTTGAAAGAATCGAGGCAGCGTCAGCGCCGCGGGTTGCGGACGCACTGGTGACCTCTGTGCCCGGGCTGGTGTGCTGCGTGCTCACGGCGGATTGCCTGTCGGTTTTTTTCACCGATGCCGAGGGCAGGGAAGTGGCCGTCGCTCATGCCGGTTGGCGCGGACTTGCCGCAGGCATACTCGAAAGTACCGTGCGATCACTGTCGGCACCGCCAGAGCGGGTGCTCGCCTGGATAGGGCCGGCAATCGGACCCTGCCATTTCGAAGTGGGTGAAGAGGTGCGTAGCGCCTTTCTGGAATCGGCCGACTCGCTGACCGAATCGCGCCTCGCCGCCTGCTTCAAGCCAGGAACAGCGAGCGGCAAATTCAACGCTGATCTGTTTGCGTTGGCGCGAGTGAAACTGAGTGCAATGGGTGTCGCCGCCATCGGCGGGGGCGATACCTGCACTGTGTGTGAAGCGCAGAGCTATTATTCCTATCGGCGAGACCAGACAACGGGTCGCCACCTCAGCTTGATCTACCTTGCACCCTAGCAGCGTCAGCGGAGGCGGGTGGAGTTGGTTTTCGCCCGACGCACCCTGGTGGCGAACTGATTGATCCAAATCAAATACCACCCTTTCCACATTGAAAATTTGCATGCAAGTCCCAATAACTGTGTCAGGTTAGACAGAAGGTGGTGAGTGTCAGATTGAGCTTGCCCTCTGCATAGAACAGGAATTGGAGTTTATGCGAATTGACAAATTAACGAGCAAGCTGCAGACCGCGCTCGCGGATGCACAATCACTGGCGCTGGGTCGAAACAGTAATTTTATCGAGCCAGCCCACCTGCTATTAACGCTGATCGATCAGAAGGGTGGATCAGTGCGACCGCTGCTTTCGCAGACTGGTTTCAACGTCGTGGAATTGCACCGGCAACTACAGGAAGCCGTCGACAACCTGCCGCAAATCAAGGACCACCAAGGTGAGATAGCCGTGTCGGGCGATCTCGCCCGCATGCTGAATCTGGCGGACAAACAGGCGCAACAGAAAGGCGACAGTTTCATTTCCAGTGAGACCATTTTACTGGTTGCGATGAATGACAAGGGCACGGTCGGCAAAATTCTTCAATCGCATGGTGTATCGCAGCAAGCGCTCGAGAATGCCATCGCCAATTTACGCGGTGGTGACACAGTAAACGATGCCGGAGCCGAAGACTCCTGGCAGGCGCTAGGGAAATACTGCGTCGATCTGACGGAGCGCGCACAAAACAATGAGCTCGATCCGGTGATCGGTCGTGACTCGGAGATTCGTCGCACCATTCAAGTGTTGCAACGTCGCACGAAAAACAACCCAGTGCTCATCGGAGAGCCTGGGGTGGGTAAGACTGCTATTGTGGAAGGCCTCGCGCAGCGCATCGTGAATGGTGAAGTTCCGGAAGGACTGAAAGGCAAGAAAATCCTAGCGCTCGATATGGGGGCGCTGATTGCAGGCGCGAAATTTCGCGGGGAGTTTGAAGAGCGATTAAAGGCTGTTCTGAATGAATTGGCGAAGCAGGAAGGTTCAGTCATTCTGTTCGTCGATGAACTACACACCATGGTTGGCGCTGGCAAGGCTGAGGGTGCCATGGATGCCGGTAACATGCTGAAACCGGCTCTCGCACGCGGTGATCTGCATTGTGTTGGCGCGACCACGCTTGATGAGTATCGTCAGTACATTGAAAAAGACGCAGCGCTGGAACGTCGGTTTCAAAAGGTGCTCGTTGACGAACCTACCGAGCAGGACACAATCGCAATTCTGCGGGGATTGAAAGAGCGATACGAGGTGCATCACGGTGTCGATATTTCCGATTCTGCGATAATTGCCGCCGCCCGTTTGTCGACACGCTACATTCCGGATCGACAATTGCCTGACAAGGCAATCGATCTCATCGATGAAGCCGCGAGCATGATTCGCATGGAGATAGATTCCAAGCCGGAGGAAATGGACAAGCTCGAGCGCAAACTCATCCAACTGAAGATCGAACGAGAAGCCTTGAAGAAGGATGAGGATCCTGCCTCCAAGAAACACAAGGAAAAACTGCAGGCCGACATCGCTGAGTTGGAGAAGGAATTTTCCGACCTTGACGAGATATGGAAGGCAGAGAAAGCCTCCTTGCAGGGCGCCCAGTCAATCAAGAGTTCACTGGAAAAGGCGCGTAACGATATGGAAGCGGCGCGGCGTGCGGGTGACCTCGCACGCATGTCAGAGTTGCAATATGGTGTGATTCCGGGTCTTGAGAAGAAGCTCGAGGAGGCCGCTGCGGCCGAGGCTGTCGAGAAGCAACTCCTGCGCAATCGTGTCACCGAAGAAGAAATCGCCGATGTGGTCTCCCGCTCCACCGGCATACCCGTCAGTAAAATGCTGCAGAGTGACAAGGCAAGACTGTTGTTCATGGAAGATGCGCTGCACAAGCGGGTTATTGGCCAGAATGAGGCGATCTTTGCGGTCGCCAATGCAGTGCGCCGATCGCGCTCGGGACTGTCCGATCCGAATCGGCCCAATGGCTCATTCCTGTTCCTCGGCCCAACTGGAGTCGGCAAGACGGAGCTCTGTAAAGCGCTGGCCGAGTTCCTGTTCGACACAGAAGACGCGATGGTACGCATCGATATGTCCGAATTCATGGAGCAACACTCTGTCGCTCGTCTGATCGGTGCCCCTCCCGGCTACGTCGGTTATGAAGCGGGCGGCTACCTGACTGAGGCGGTTCGCCGCCGTCCTTATTCAGTCTTGTTGCTGGATGAGGTGGAGAAGGCGCACCCGGATGTGTTCAACATCCTGTTGCAGGTCATGGATGACGGTCGACTGACTGATGGGCATGGCCGTACCGTTGATTTCCGGAACACAGTAATTGTGATGACCTCAAATCTTGGTTCGGATCGTATTCAGGAACTCATGCAGGAGGGTTCGGTCACGAACGAGGCCTATGAAGCGGTGAAAAAGACGCTGATGGGTGTGGTTGTGAAGCATTTCTCACCCGAATTCGTCAATCGTATCGATGAAACCGTGGTATTCCATCCACTGCAACAGGCGCAAATCCGCGGTATTGCGGAGATCCAGATTGCATTGCTTAACAAGCGTTTGTCCCACATGGATCTGCGCTTGCAGGCGAGTGTGGAGGTGCTCGATCGTCTGGCGGCAATCGGCTACGACCCGGTTTATGGTGCGCGCCCCCTGAAACGGGCGATTCAGAACCTGATCGAGAACCCGCTGGCGCAACAAGTGCTGCAAGGCAATTTCGTGGCCGGAGATACGATCGAAGTGACCGCCAATGGAGCCGGGGAGTTCGAGTTTGGTGCCACCAAACTGGCCCCGGAAAGCGCGGTAGACTGATAGTGCACACGGCCCGAGTGAACTTATAAGAGCTTGACTTTCCTTGAGTAAATGGCAGAATCGCAGTGCTTGAGCAGAGCGAGTCGGCCACACCCCATTCAATCTGCCGCAGACTGTGACTGCCGTAACCAGGCAACCCTGCCGTCTGCCATCTAGGTGTCCGACAAGTTCCACCTAAGGTCTCTATCACGTTATCGCGTACGGGGCCGACAAGAAGCAAGAATCGACCTGGTGTAGGTTGTGCTGCTGATTGTTAACAATTATTCATCAAACTGAGCGATTACAGTCGGCTGACACGCCTGCTGTGCATTTTGTATTTGGTTCAGACAACAGCTCTGAAGCGGGTTAGAGGCGATACAAGTGGAACATTTATCTGGTGGTGAAATGCTGGTTCGTGCTCTGCACGATGAAGGCGTAGATATAATATTCGGCTACCCTGGCGGCGCGGTTCTGCATATTTACGATGCGATCTTCAACCAGGACAAGGTCGCCCACATTCTGGTAAGGCACGAGCAGGCAGCCACTCACGCAGCGGACGGTTACGCGCGCTCAACAGGCAAGCCTGGCGTTGTGCTCGTCACTTCCGGTCCTGGTGCCACCAATGCAATCACCGGCATCGCAACCGCTTACATGGATTCTATTCCAATGGTTGTTATTTCCGGTCAGGTCGAGAGCCGTCTGATCGGTTCCGACGGCTTCCAGGAAACCGACATGGTCGGCATCTCGCGACCCGTTGTGAAACACAGTTTCATGGTGCAGGCCGCGTCCGAGATTCCCCTGATAGTCAAGAAGGCTTTTCACATTGCCACGACCGGCCGACCCGGTCCGGTCGTGATCGATGTGCCTAAGGATGTGACGGATCCCAAGATCAAGTTGCCTTACAGCTATCCCAAAGATATCAAGATGCGGTCGTACTCGGCGCCCGGCAAGGGACATTCCGGTCAAATCAAGAAGGCTGTCGATGCCCTGCTGTCTGCGAAACGTCCAATGATCTATGCGGGCGGTGGTGTCATTCAAGGTGAAGGTGCCGAGCTGTTGACGAAATTGACGCGCCTGCTTGGTTTCCCGATTACGAACACGCTCATGGGGCTCGGTGCTTATCCTGCCAGTGACAAGCAGTTTCTCGGCATGTTGGGGATGCACGGAACCTATGAGGCAAACATGGCGATGCATTATTGCGATGTGCTCCTGGGTATCGGAGTGCGTTTCGATGACCGTGTCACGAATTCAGACGTGAGCAAATTCTGTCCGGACGCCACCATCCTGCACGTCGACATCGATCCGGCTTCAATCTCTAAGACGGTCGCCGCCGATGTTCCCATCGTCGGTTCTGTGGTGCTTGTGCTCGAAGAAATGCTCGATCTGGTCGAGAAGGCAAAAGCCAAGGTTGACAAGAAGTCTCTGGCTATCTGGTGGAAACAGATTGAACAATGGCGTGAGAAACAGAGTCTGGCTGTGACACCTGCCGATGATGGTTCCATCAAACCGCAGCAAGTCGTTCAGGCTATACACAAGATTACAAAAGGTGATGCCTTTGTGTCATCTGACGTGGGGCAGCACCAGATGTTTGCCGCGCAGTATTATGGATTTGACAAGCCGCGTCGCTGGATCAATTCCGGCGGTCTCGGCACCATGGGGTTTGGTTTTCCCGCGGCGATGGGTGTGCAGTTTGCGCACCCAAAGGCGGTGTCTGTTTGTATCACCGGTGAAGGCAGCTTCCAGATGTGTCTGCAGGAGCTCGCAACCTGCATGCAGTACCAATTGCCGATCAAGATCATCTGCCTTAACAACCAGGCGCTCGGCATGGTCAAGCAGTGGCAGGACATGCAGTACGGCGGACGTCATTCACATAGCACCTACGCCGAATCTCTGCCTGATTTTGTGAAACTGGTGGAATCCTACGGTCATGTGGGTCTGAAGATTGAGAAGCTGGCTGATCTGGAATCCGGGTTGAAGAAAGCGTTCTCGCTCAAGGACAAGTTGGTATTTGTAGACGTCATGGTCGACCCGGAGGAGCATGTGTATCCAATGGCGATCAAGGGCGGAGCCATGAAAGACATGATTTTGAGCAAAACGGAGCGTACTTGAAATGCGCCATATAATTTCTGTATTGATGGAAAATGAGCCCGGTGCATTGTCGCGAGTCGTTGGTTTGTTTTCGCAGCGCAACTACAACATCGATTCACTCACCGTTGCACCGACCGAGGACAGATCGCTGTCGAGGTTGACGCTGACAACGAGTGGGGACGATCGGCGAATCGAGCAGATTACCAAGCATCTCAACAAGATCGTCGACGTCGTGAAGCTGGTAGATTTGACTGAAGGAGCCCACATTGAGCGCGAACTGATGCTGATCAAGGTCAAGGCGGCTGGAGCTCAGCGCGCAGAAGTAAAGCGCACTGTCGACATTTTCAGAGGTCAGATAGTGGATATGACAAGCAGCGTGTTCAGCATCCAGCTTACAGGCACCAGTGACAAGCTCGATGCCTTCATCACGGCACTGGGCGACAACGTTGTCATGGAAGTGGCGCGTACCGGAGTTTCCGGCATTTCTCGCGGCGAGAAGGTATTAAGCCTCTAGTCCTGTTTTAGGTTTACTCGCCGATCAGAAAATAAAAAAGGCCCTTTCGGGCCTTTTTTTATTGCGTGAGTGTCGTCGGCTCAGATTGCCTTTTTCATCGCCGTCATATATCGACGCAGGCGCTTACCGACAATCTCT
>JALRBQ010000050.1 GCA_023257655.1 Pseudomonadales bacterium | reverse complement strand
GGTAGTTGATGGTTTCAGGCTTCTTAACTTCCCCAAAGGACCATGAACGAATTAACTGGGGTGATGCCAGACCAATTCGAATCGAATCAAAATCCTTTGCCTGAGATTGTGACTTGAGTAAACCTAACAGGTCTTTCATTCTATTCCTCCACGAGTGTGGTAAGCGTGTCGGAGTCATTTCTGACTCCGGCACCAAATATCTTAATTGTCGCTTTCAAGTTCCATGTCTATACCAAGGGAACGGATCTCTTTAACCAGTACATTAAAGGATTCCGGCATCCCGGCTTCCATGCGATGATCACCATCAACAATGTTTTTGTACATACGGGTCCGGCCGTTCACATCATCGGACTTAACCGTCAACATTTCCTGCAGGGTGTATGCAGCACCGTATGCTTCCAGTGCCCACACTTCCATCTCACCGAAGCGCTGACCACCGAACTGGGCCTTACCACCCAGCGGCTGCTGCGTAACCAGACTGTACGAACCAGTCGAACGCGCGTGCATCTTGTCATCGACGAGATGGTTCAGTTTCAGCATGTACATGATGCCGACTGTGACCTGACGATCGAATGCTTCACCGGTGCGGCCGTCATACAGGGTGACCTGTCCGCTTTCATCCATCTCGGCGAGTTTCAACATCTCCTTGATTTCGGACTCGACTGCACCGTCGAATACCGGCGTCGCCATCGGCACGCCTTCGCGCAGGTTGTCAGCCAACTCCATGATCTCGTCATCTGTCAGACTCTTGAGATCTTCCTGACGATCGCCAATCTTGTTGTAGATGTCGTTGAGCAACTTGCGAATGCCTGCCGCCTTGGTCTGGGCGTCGAGCATTTTGCCGATACGCGCGCCAAGGCCTCTGGATGCCGCACCGAGGTGGGTCTC
Organism: Pseudomonadales bacterium; assembly: GCA_023257655.1. Classification (GTDB taxonomy): domain Bacteria; phylum Pseudomonadota; class Gammaproteobacteria; order Pseudomonadales; family Pseudohongiellaceae; genus UBA9145. Next base: position 5,427 of record JALRBQ010000050.1, on the reverse strand, counting down.
CAGAATCTGACCGACGTTCATACGCGACGGTACGCCCAAGGGGTTAAGGACGATATCTACCGGCTCGCCATCGGCGTCATAAGGCATGTCTTCGACCGGCATGATGACCGAGATAACACCCTTGTTACCATGTCGACCCGCCATCTTGTCACCCGGCTGGATGCGACGCTTGATGGCAAGATAGACCTTGACGATCTTCAACACGCCAGGAGCGAGGTCATCGCCCTGAGTCAGTTTCTTCTTCTTGTCTTCGAAGCGCTCGTCCAGATCCTTGCGACGTTCTTTCAATTGTTCTTCGGCACGTTCGAGCTGCTTGTTCATGGCCTCATTGGACATGCGCAACTTGAACCAGTCGTCCCGAGGCAGATTGCTCAGGTAATCAACTGTCACCTTCTGGCCTTTCTTGATCTTCGGACCACCGGCTGCAACCTTGCCCACCAGCGCCTTCTGCAGACGCTCGAAGGTGGCGCCTTCGACGATACGGTATTCATCCTCGATATCCTTGCGGACCTGGGCCAGTTGATACTCTTCGATCTCGATCGCACGCTGGTCTTTTTCCAGACCGTCGCGGGTGAAGACCTGGACGTCGATAACCGTACCCTTCACGCTGGTAGGCACGCGCAGTGACGTGTCTTTCACGTCGGAGGCCTTCTCACCGAAGATCGCGCGCAGCAGCTTTTCTTCCGGAGTCAGCTGGGTCTCGCCCTTCGGCGTAACCTTGCCGACCAGAATGTCGCCTGCGCCAACTTCGGCACCGATGTAGACAATACCGGACTCGTCAAGCTTGCTCAGTGCGCCCTCACCCACGTTCGGGATGTCGGCGGTAATTTCTTCGGAACCCAGTTTCGTGTCACGAGCCACACAGGTCAGTTCCTGGATGTGAATCGTGGTGAAGCGATCTTCCTTCACGACGCGCTCGGAGATGAGGATGGAGTCCTCGAAGTTGTAACCGTTCCAGGGCATGAACGCGATGCGCATGTTCTGACCCAGTGCCAACTCACCCATGTCGATGGACGGACCATCGGCAAGAATGTCGCCACGGCTGATTGCATCGCCTTCTTTCACCAGCGGACGCTGGCTGATGCAGGTATTCTGGTTGGAGCGGGTGTATTTGGTCAGGTTGTAGATGTCCACACCCGCCTCACCGGCGTCAGTCTCTTCGTCGTTAACGCGCACGATGATACGGGCGGCGTCCACGCTCTCGATGACACCACCGCGGAAGGCGACGACACACACACCGGAGTCGCTCGCGACGTTGCGCTCCATGCCAGTGCCGACAAGCGGCTTCTCGGTCTTCAACGTCGGCACCGCCTGACGTTGCATGTTGGAACCCATGAGGGCCCGGTTCGCGTCGTCGTGTTCCAGGAACGGAATCAGAGCCGCAGCCACTGACACCATCTGCTGCGGAGCCACGTCCATGTAGTCCACTTCTTCACGGGATTTCAGCGTGGTCTCGCTCTTGTAGCGGACGGTCACGAGGTTATCGATGAAGCCGCGCTTCTTGTCGAGCGCCGCGCTGGCCTGCGCGATAACGAAATCGCTCTCGTCGATCGCCGACAGATAATGAATCTCGTCCGTGACCTTGTTGTTCACAACCTTGCGGTACGGACTCTCGAGGAAGCCGTAGTTATTGGTGCGGGCATAGGTCGCCAACGAGTTGATCAGACCAATATTCGGTCCTTCCGGTGTCTCAATCGGGCACACGCGACCGTAATGCGTCGGATGCACGTCGCGCACTTCGAAGCCGGCGCGCTCGCGGGTCAGACCGCCCGGTCCCAACGCCGATACACGACGCTTGTGCGTGACTTCTGACAGCGGGTTGTTCTGGTCCATGAACTGGGACAACTGGCTGGAACCGAAGAATTCCTTGATCGCGGCCGCGACTGGCTTGGCATTGATCATATCCTGCGGCATCAAGCCTTCAGAGTCGGCCATGCTCAGGCGCTCTTTCACGGCGCGTTCGACACGCACCAGACCAACGCGGAATTGGTTCTCGGCCATTTCACCGACAGAACGGATGCGACGATTGCCCAGGTGATCGATGTCATCCACCGAGCCGAAGCCGTTGCGGATGCCGACCAGTGTCTTCAACACTTCGACGATGTCATCGGTATCGAGTACCGGCTTGCCCTCGGTCTCAGGACGGCCGATACGGCGGTTGAACTTCATGCGACCGACGGCAGACAGGTCGTAACGTTCCGGCGAGAAGAACAGGTTCGAGAACAGGTTCTCGGCTGATTCCTTGGTCGGCGGTTCGCCAGGGCGCATCATGCGATAGATTTCCACCATCGCTTCCAGCTTGGATGTGGTGCCATCGATGCGCAATGTGTCGGAGATGAACGGACCGCAGTCGAGGTCGTTCGTGTAAATAGTCTGGAATTCCTTCACGCCATTTTCGATGAAGGAATTCAGCATCTCCTGGGTAATCTGTGAGTTACAGGCATACATAATCTCGCCTGTTTCTTCGTTGATGACGTCAGTCGCCAAAGAGGCTTCAATAAGGAAATCATTGGTGACGACGAGATCGGTCAACTTGGCCGTTTCCATCAGACGGATGTGACGGCTGGTAATACGACGACCTTCCTCAACGATAACCTTGCCTTTCTTGTCCTTGATCGGGAAGTTCAGTACTTCACCACGCAGACGGGAAGGCACGAGCTTAATTGAGATAGTCGGCTCTTTTCCTTTGGAAATCTTGTATGTGTTGTTCTCGTAGAACATCTCCAGGATTTCCTGAGAGCTGAACCCGAGGGCGCGCAACAGTACCGTCGCAGGCAGTTTGCGACGACGGTCGATACGCACATAGACCATGTCTTTCGGATCGAATTCGAAATCGAGCCAGGAACCACGGTAAGGAATGATGCGGGCTGAATACAGCAATTTACCGGAGCTGTGAGTCTTGCCGCGATCATGATCGAAGAACACACCGGGTGAGCGATGCAGCTGAGACACAACCACACGCTCGGTACCATTGATGACGAAAGTACCGGAATCCGTCATCAAGGGGATTTCTCCCATGTACACTTCCTGTTCTTTGATGTCCTTGATTGTCTGTACTGTTGACTCCTTATCGTAGAGGATCAACCGGACTTTCACACGCAAGGAAACAGAATAGGTGGAACCGCGTAATTGACATTCCTTGACGTCAAATGCGGGCTTCCCGAGGTCATAGCTCACATATTCCAGAACGGCTTTTCCGGAATAGCTGACAATTGGGAATACAGATTTGAACGCGGCATGCAAGCCCTGATCAACACGCTCCGCCACGGGAACCCCGGTTTGCGTAAACTGTCGGTACGAATCGATTTGTATAGACAGTAAGTACGGGATATCCATCGCACTCGGTAACTTACCGAAGTTCTTGCGGATACGTTTTTTCTCTGTATACGAATAGGCCATTAGTGTATTCCTAGCGTTATAAACTATTACTAATTACTACTGGCAGAACAATTCTGCGAATTTGCAAGCTTGTCTGATGCCACCGGTAACGGCTCAGGGGTCTTGCTGCGAACAGCCGTCAGCGTAAGCGACGACCATTACCAATTTCTTTAACGACTAAAACCGGGTGCAGCAAAGCCACACCCGGTTTGAATCAGCAAGCGATTGTCTTACTTAAGCTCAACGGTTGCGCCAGCTTCTTCCAACTGCTTCTTGGCGTCTTCCGCTTCTGCTTTAGAAGCACCTTCTTTAACAGTGGCAGGTGCGCCGTCAACCATGTCTTTGGCTTCTTTCAGACCCAGACCAGTGATTGCACGTACTGCCTTGATGACGTTAACTTTCTTGTCGCCAGCGGCGGAGAGAACGATATCAAACTCGGTCTTCTCTTCTTCTGCAGCGGCACCGGCCGCGGCTGCTACTGGGGCGACCGCAACAGCGGCTGCTGCTGACACGCCAAATTTCTCTTCCATTGCAGATACCAGTTCAACAACATCCATAACTGACATTTCTGCAATTGCGTTTAATACATCTTCTCTAGAAAGAGCCATGCTCGATCTCCTGCTTTCTATAAATTAATTTAAATAACCTTTTCTAAAAGGAACTAAGCTGCGTTCTGTTTTTGGTCTCTGACGGCTGCAACAGCGCGTGTTGCTTTGGTCGGGACTTCTTTCAAGGTGCGTGCAAGCTTCGTGACAGGCGCCAACATGACGCTCATCAACATAGACAGAGCCTGATCGTGCGTAGGCAGAGTTGCCAACACGTCGATCTGGCTTGCATTCAACAGCTTGCCACCAACAGAGAGTGCCTTGATCTCGAACTTGGCGTTCTCTTTCGCAAAATCCTTTAATACACGTGCCGCAGCACCTGGATCTTCCTGAGAGAAGGCGAGGATCGTAGGTCCGACCAGAACTTCGCTGATGCACTCGAACTCGGTAGCTGCCACTGCCTTCTTCAGCAGTGTGTTGCGAACAACGCGCAGATATACCTTGTTATCTCGTGCAGACTTGCGAAGTGCGGTCATCTGACTAACGGTAACGCCGCGATAATCGGCGAGCACCGCAGACAAAGCACTACTAGCAGCCTGATTGACTTCGGAAACGATTTGTTTCTTGTCTTCCAATCGTATAGCCACTATTCAACTCCTTAGTAGCCGGATTCGTTTGCCGAAGATGCCGGGACGCAACAGCGCAATGCTGACTGTGCCTCGGTATCTGTCGACTCCGGTTTCCGGCCGACTTCGACTGTTACCAGTCGAGACTGAGACGTCGTCGGATGAATCCGGGACGCCCGTTCTGTTCGGTGAGATTAATTCGACACACGTGTCGAATCGGGCTTCACCATCTGCGTAGGAAATTAAGAAGGCAGTTTCCTGCCTCACCTACGGTCTTTGACAGCCTTGCCGGGCGAACCCGACAAAACCCCAAAGTCATGGAAACTGCTTGATCCAGCGTTGTGCATCAAGCGGTTTACTATTTCTGAATTCGATTTTAGATCGTGAGCGATGACTGATCGATCAGCAATCCCGGACCCATGGTTGAAGAGAGCATCACTTTCTTGATATAGACTCCCTTGGAGGAGCTAGGCTTGGCTTTCTTCAGGTCTGACAACAGGGCTTCAAGGTTCGCCTTGACAGCGGTGCCTTCCAGGCCAATCTTGCCGATGCCACCGTGAACGATGCCATTCTTGTCAGTACGGAAACGTACCTGACCAGCCTTGGCATTCTTCACCGCAGTCGCGACGTCCGGAGTTACGGTACCGACCTTCGGGTTCGGCATCAGGCCGCGCGGGCCCAGAACCTGACCCAGCTGACCGACCACACGCATGGCGTCCGGAGAAGCGATTACGACGTCATAGTTCAGATCGCCGCCTTTCATTTCGGCAGCCAGTTCGTCCATACCAACGCGATCAGCACCTGCAGCCAGAGCGGCTTCGGCACCCGGGCCCTGAGTGAACACAGCTACACGAACGCTCTTACCAGTGCCGTTCGGC
>JALRBQ010000037.1 GCA_023257655.1 Pseudomonadales bacterium | reverse complement strand
ATCCTCCGGATTGGGACAAGAATTGAATATTCCGAGGCAGTATAGCGGATATTGTCTGACGTCATGCAAGCGACAGGCTCCAGAAAAAGTCCTGCTCTTATATTTGCAGAGGGTTGGTTGTACACTGCGGCGACAAACTGCAGATTGAAGCGTTCGAAGGAAGATTTATGGGGAATGTATTCCGAAGATTTGTACATGCTGCATTTGCAGTGTTACTACTAACGAACTCAGTTGTCCTCCGCGGGCAGGACAATCTTACACCGAACGGAATCGCCGACAGCCGTCTCAACGCCTATGCGCTTACCAACGCGACTATCTATCGCGGCGCGCCCGAGGGCGTGCTTAATAAAGGCACCTTACTGGTGCGCGACGGCAAGATCGTGGCGCTCGGTGCGGCCGGAATCGACACGACTGGATATTTTGAAATAGACCTTAACGGGCACTATGTCTACCCGGGTCTGATCGATATCAACACAGACTATGGCATTCCGAAACTGGAACGTGAATCGGGTCGCCCTGGAGTCGAAAATCTCTTCGCGGAGGATCGCGGGCTCAATGTCAATGATGCGATTCGCGCCAATTTCAGAGCCAGTGAAGCCTTTGTCCCTGATGCGGAGAGACGTGAAAAGTTTCGCAAGCTCGGATTTTCGACGGTATTGAGCCTGCGTCCTGACGGGATCGCGCGTGGAACCTCTGCCCTCATTACATTGGGGGACGAGCGAGCGAATGAAGCGATAATCGTGCCTGATGCAGCCGCCCACTACTCGCTCTCCAAGGGAACCTCCACCCAGTCCATGCCCAGTTCATTGATGGGTGCCTTCGCCTTGCTGCGGCAGACGCATCTCGATGCAGACTGGTTCGGGAGTCAGCAACCGCGGCCCTTTACTGACGCGACTCTGGAGGCCTGGAACCGAACCCAGAGTCTGCCCCAGATTATGGACGTGTCAAACTGGCAACAAGCCCTGACAGCAGATCGCGTTGGCGATGAATTCTCTACCCAATACATTCTCAAGACCGCTGGTGACAGCTATCGCCATCTCGATCTCATGGCGGAAACCGGTGCGGCACTCATCATTCCGCTAGATTTCCCCGAGGCGCCAGAAATTCTCGATTTGTTCGACGCCGATGAAGTCAGCTACGAAGAACTGAAACACTGGGAAATGGCCCCTTTTAATCTGAGGCTGGTTGCAGAGCGTGGCATCCCCTTCGCTATTACGAGTTCAAATGCCGATGGCGATTTCTGGAAGCATATGCGCCTGGCGGTCAACAATGGCTTGCCGGAAGCTGTCGCGATCGAAGCCCTGACCCGTGTCCCGGCACAATTGTTAGGCGTGGAAGCCCGTGTCGGTACACTGACCCCGGGAGCCCTGGCCAATTTCCTGATCAGTTCTGGCCCCCTGTTCGCGGAAGATTCGCTGTTGCTCGAGAACTGGATTCAGGGCCAGCCCTACAAATTGAATTCCGACTTCGATGAACGCAGTGGACAGTATGCGCTGGCAGTGGCAGATCGCCGGTTTCATTTCGAATTGCAGTTCAGCGGTGGCAAACCGAATGCCAGTCTGACTCCGGCAGGGGAGACCGACAACAAGACCAAGGTGCAGTTGTCACTCGATGAAGATCTGATCAACCTGAGTTTCGCATTTGATGAAGAAGGCAATCAGGTTCGCTTGAATGGTTGGTCGGTCGACGGGGGTTGGCAGGGCAACGGCCGCATGCCGGACGGGGAGATGATTTCCTGGAGCCTGAGTCGCAAAGATAATGCGGCTGTTGCCACAACACTTGCTGCAGACGTTGCCAGTAACCCGCCGGACCTGCCTGGAACGGTAGTCTATCCGTTTAACGCCTTCGGCCGTGCAGCACTGCCCGAGCGACAGGATATGCTGATTCGCGGCGCCACCGTTTGGACAAACGAGGACGCTGGCACGCTGGTAACCGACGTGTTGGTGCGAGACGGGCGTATCGCCGCAGTCGGTAATGAGCTCGCGGCAGGCAATACCCGCGTAATCGATGGCACCGGCCTGCATCTGACCCCAGGCATTATCGATGAACATTCCCACATCGCGCTCTTTGCAATCAACGAAGGCCAGACCAATTCCAGCATGGTACGCATGCGCGACGTAGTGGACTCGGAGAACATCAATATTTACCGCAATCTCGCCGGCGGTGTAACTGCGGCACAGCTGCTACATGGCTCTGCGAATCCGATCGGTGGCCAGTCGGCACTGATCAAGATGCGATGGGGTCAGCCGCCCGAGCAGTTGCTCATTGCCGGTGCCGATCCCTTTATCAAGTTTGCACTCGGCGAGAATGTCAAACGCTCGACGAACCCGGCATCGATTCGTTATCCGCAGACGCGTATGGGTGTTGAACAGGTATTCGTCAATGCTTTCTCCCAGGCACGAGAGTATGGACAGGAATGGGACCGTTACGAGTCGCTCTCCCGCTCGCAGCAACGCAATACTGTGGCTCCACGGCGCGATCTGGTGAATGAGGCAATGCTTGAAATACTGAACGGCGAGCGGTTTGTCACGAGCCACTCCTATGTCCAGTCTGAAATCAATATGTTGATGCACGTCGCCGACAGCTTCGACTTCAACATCAACACGTTCACGCATATCCTCGAAGGCTACAAGGTAGCCGACAAGATGGCGCAACACGGTGCTGGCGGTTCTACCTTTGCGGACTGGTTCGGCTACAAGTGGGAAGTACGATACGCTATACCCTACAACGCGGCGCTCATGCTGCAAGCCGGAGTCGTTGTCGCTATCAATTCGGACGACGCCGAGATGTCGCGACGACTCAACCAGGAGGCGGCGAAGACGATCAAGTACGGTGGCGTAAGTGAAATAGATGCCCTGAAGATGGTCACACTGAATCCGGCGAAACTGTTGCATCTGGATGATCGCATGGGCAGCATCCGCGTTGGCAAAGATGCGGATCTCGTGCTCTGGTCTGATCATCCTTTGTCAATTTATGCGATTCCCGAGACAACCTGGGTCGATGGCATTCCCTATTATGATCGTGAGGAAGATGCGCAGTTACGTGCCGAGGTCGCTGCCGAACGGGCTCGCATTATGGCCCATATCAGTAATACACAGCCGGCCGGCCCTTCCGGATCCAACTCTGCAGGAGCCGCCCGATGAAATTGAGCATATTGTTTCTGACCGCCTTGATGAGTCTGACTGGTGCGCCAGCTCTGCTTGCCATTGTACCAACCCCCGCGGCGGACCAGAGTCAGCCGATTGCCATCACGGGTGCCGTCATTCATGTCGGCAATGGCCGTGTCATCGGCGACGGCGTCATCACTTTTGATGAGGGTGTCATCACTGCGGTCGGTAGCGCCAGCGATGGGATAGACCTCAGCGGTCATTTGGTCATCCCTCTGGAAGGCCAACATGTTTATCCCGGCTTCGTGCTACCGAATACTACCCTGGGCTTGATGGAGGTAGGAAATATCCGTGCAACTCAGGATGTAGAAGAAGAGGGCGACATCAATGCCAGCGTGCGCTCGGCGATCGCTTACAACACCGACTCGGAACTGATACCAACCCATCGCTTCAATGGTATTCTCACCGCACAGGTTACGCCCGAGGGTGGATTTATTTCCGGCTCCTCGACGGTAATGAAACTCGATGGCTGGAACTGGGAAGACGCCGTGCTCAAGGTCGACGATGGCATGCATATGCACTGGCCTGCCTTCAAGACTCGTCGGCGTAATTCGGAAACTGGCGCGCTGGAAACGGTGGACAATGATGACTACGACGCCCAGACCCGCCTGCTCGAGAGCCTGTTTCAGAATGCGCTGACCTATACCGGTCGACCCCTCAATCTGAACCTGGCTGCCTTGC
>JALRBQ010000092.1 GCA_023257655.1 Pseudomonadales bacterium | reverse complement strand
TACTCATGCATCTCGGCCTTGATCCAGTGCACGGCGAACGACACAAGGCGTACACCCACTTCCGGATTGAAGCGCTTGACGGCCTTCATCAGACCCACGTTGCCTTCCTGGATCAGGTCAGCCTGGGACAGGCCATAACCGGAATAGGTCTTGGCCATGTGCACGACGAAACGCAGATGGGCAAGCACGAGCTGGCGCGCCGCATCGACGTTATCTTCGTAATAATACTGTTTGGCAAGTTCGAGCTCTTGCTCCGGAGTGAGCACGGCAATGCTGTTGACCGATGCGATATACGCAGACAGGTCACGACCCGGGGTGGTGGGGTCAAACACTTGTAAGCTCTTTCCTGGTTTCATGTCTGTACTCTCAGTTAACTCTCAGTACTCTCTCAATACTTCCCATTCGCCCAATACTTCCAATACAACTTTACATCTTTTCAGTAAGTTCAGTACGTCACTCGCTCAGCGAGTCAACTTTGCCATTGGCGTTTGGGCGCGGTATCCATTACTACGTTATACGTGGTGTGACCGGATTCCCGTCGCTAAAGAGACCGCATTCTAGCACTCTCTCGTTCACCCTGCCAATCGAGGTCCCTGACGCAACTCTTTGAATTACTGGGGGTCTGACCGTGTTCACTGACATTACTCACTGTAGCAAACGCGTGCAACAGGCGCATTGACGCAGCATAAACATTGGGATGATTTCGACCATTTCAAGGGCTGATACGGTAACCAATTCGCACTGGATCAGGGCTGCATGGCGAGAATGCTACGCAGGCTCGCGAACAGCGCCGCGAACCAGCCGATTACGATGCCGGCCACTACCAGCGCCGCCATGTCGATGCCACCAAACTGCAGCAGGGTTAATTCTCCCTCGTAGAGGCTGAACAGCTCGCGTAGTGGTGAATTAAATATAGTAAAAACAATAGCTTGCATCAGGGCGGCCAGTGCGCCACCGGCGCCGCCAAAATACACCCCGCTGTACAGAAAAGGCCGGGCTATATAGGCATCAGTCCCGCCTACCAGCTTGATCACCTGAATCTCCTGCCGGCGGTTCTCGATGGCGAGTTTGATGGTGTTGCCTACGATAACGAACAGGCCCAGCAGCACGACGAGCGACAGCACGCCACCCGCCACGGAAACCAGGCGGGAGAAAGCCTCCAGACGCCGTAGCCACTGACTGTCCACCTGGGCGCTTGTCACTGCAGGCAGATCCGCCAGCCTGGCAGCCAGTGCCGTCATGCGTCCGGGCTCCGTCGAGACCGGTGTAACGAGAATGGTCGCTGGCAGCGGATTCGTGTCGAGAGCCGCCAGCACCTCACCCAGCCCGGAACTGGCGGCGAATTCTTCCAGGGCCTGGGCCTTGGAAATCAGGCGCACCGTCGTGATGTCCGGTTCTGTAAGCAAGTCATTACTAACCTCTTGTGCCTCGAAATCAGTGACTGAATCGTCCAGATAGAGGGATATCTGTGTCTCTTGTTGTACACCATCGAGCAAGGAGTCCAATGAGGCGCTCAGCGCCAACAGCAGAGAGGGAAGTAGCAGGGATACCGCAATAACGAAGACCGTGAGCAGAGAAGAGACCGGCGTGGCGAGCAGGCGCCGGACACTGGTCAGAGCCGTCATCCGGTGGCCGTCCAACCACTTTCGCAGTGCGGCCGCGGCGCTACCCTGCCTCCTGGGTGGCTTGCGGGCGCTAGCGGCCGGCATTTTCACTCCCGGCATACCCGGCGGCCCGGTCTTCCACCAGGCGCCCATGGTCCAGTGTCAATGTGCGGTAATTGAGGCTGGCGATGAGGGAGGCATCATGGCTGGCCACTAGCAGACTCACTCCCACACTCTTGAACTGTTCGAACACACCCATGACCTCCGCCGAGAGTTCCGGGTCGAGATTGCCGGTGGGTTCATCGGCAAGAATGATTGACGGCCGATTCACTACGGCTCGGGCGATGCCAACCCGTTGCTGCTCCCCGCCAGACAGATGTGCCGGATTCAGCCGTTCCTTGCACAATAGCCCAACTTTGTCCAGCGCCGCACGGACCCGGCGCCCTGCCTCATGCGCGTGATAGCCGGCGATTTGAAGAGGCAGGGCGACATTGTCAAATACGCTCCGGTCAAACAGCAGTTGATGATCCTGAAACACGGCGCCAATCTGGCGACGATGGAAGGGGATACGTCGGCGTCCGAGCCGGTTGAGATTCATGCCATTGACGATCAATTGACCGCTGCTGGCCCGCTCCATTGCAAGAATCAACTTCAGTAACGTGCTCTTGCCGGCTCCGGAATGACCGGTAATGAAGGCGAGTTCGCCCTTGCTGAGTTCGAAGTTGATGTTCGCAAGCGCTTCCTCACCGTCGATGTAGCGTTTGCTGACATTATCGAATTTGATCATTCGCTGAACAGGGCGTCGACAAATTCAGCGGCATTAAACGGGCGCAGGTCATCCACCTGTTCGCCGACTCCAATAAACCGGATCGGTAATCCAAGCCGTTTCGCGAGGGCGAACACAACCCCGCCTTTGGCAGTGCCGTCGAGCTTGGTGAGTGCAATGCCGGTGAGCGGTGTGGTGAGATGGAAACTCTGCGCCTGGCTGAGCGCGTTCTGGCCGGTTGTCGCGTCCAGAACCAGCAGAATTTCATCGGGAAGTCGCGCATCCAGTTTGCGCAGTACCCGTACGATTTTCTCCAACTCATTCATGAGATTGTCTTTCGTATGCAGACGCCCCGCGGTATCGGCAATCAGGACATCCATCTGCCGGGCCCGGGCTGATTGATAGGCATCGAAGATCACCGACGCACTGTCGGCTCCCGTGGCCTGAGCGACAACAGGCGCGTTATTGCGATCGCCCCATACCTGGAGTTGCTCGACGGCAGCGGCACGAAAGGTGTCGCCGGCGGCGAGCATTACTTTGCGACCCTCGCCCTGCAAACGTTTCGCCAGCTTGCCGATGGTCGTGGTCTTGCCAACACCGTTGACTCCGACCATCAGGATTACAAAGGGCTTATGGTTGCTGTCGATGCCAAGCGGAATGTCGCAGGGTTCAAGAATCGAGCGCAGTTCGTTGCGCAGACCCTGCATGAACGCCGTCGAATCGGCGAGCTGTTTCCGATCCAGTTGTTGTTTCAGGTTACTGATGATCTGGTCGGTTGCCTCGATGCCAACATCGGCAGACAGCAACTGGGTCTCTACGTCGTCCAGCAAGGCGGCATCGATCTGCTTCTCGCCGAGAACCAGATTAGCGACAGCGGTACCAAATTTGCCGCGCGTGCGGCTCAGTCCTTGCCGGAGTCGCGCAAAAAAGCCGGGGTCTGTACCGGTAGTTTGGGCGTCAGTCACAACTTCAGGACGATCAGGTTTGGATTTCTTGCCGAGGCCAAACATCGGGGACTACTCAACGTGTAAATAAAAAAAATGCACCGCGAGCGCGCCAGTCCGGGATCGGGATAGCGGCGAGGACATCGGCACATCGCTGGAGCGGGCTATGCTACCACTACCAGACTCGTGATACATAACCTGAGGCAGGAGGAATTGGCGGGGCTCTGGTGCAGGCTTCGCACAGGGGCTCTAAGTAGGAGCTTCAAGTAGGGGCATCGACAAGGGGTTTGGCAAAGGGCTTCGAGCAGGGGCTTTGGCAAGAAGCTCTTTGCTTGGGGACACAGGGCAGGGGCTTTGGAAATACGCGGCAACTTGATAGGCTTGCCGCTGGTAGTTCTGAATGTCGACCCACTCATGCCGAAATCGCCCAATGGATCCCGCAACTCCGTACGCATCATCAGCGGAGAACATCGGTCCCGCAAGATTCAATTTCCCGATGTGCCCGGATTGCGCCCGACAGCGGACCGTATTCGCGAGACATTGTTCAACTGGTTGCGGGAGGACGTAGCCGGTGCTCGGTGTCTGGATCTCTTCGCCGGCAGCGGTGCTTTGGGGCTCGAGGCGCTTTCCCGTGGCGCCAGCGCGGTCAGCTTCATCGATGCCAGCAGCGCAGCAATTGCCGCGATCAGGACGGCGCTGACAACACTTCGCATCGATGGATCCAGCGTCTACCACGCGGACGCACAAGCCTGGATCAAAGCGCAACCGAATACAGTCGCCCCTTACGACATTGTTTTTCTCGATCCGCCCTTCGCTGCCAATCTTTTGCCCTCCGTATGTCATTTGTTAGTGGATTCTTCACTATTGTCTCCGGGGAGCAAGATATATCTCGAGTCAGCGACCGACTTGAGCGATGCTGACCTGCCAAAGTCCTGGGTTAAACTCAAATCAGGCAAGGCCGGCGCCGTGTTTTTCTATTTGTTGAGCCCTGTGCCGAAAGAGTAATTGCAGTCGATGACACCTCCTTCGCAACAAGAGTTCAAGCCAGCCTGGTGGTTACCCGAGGGTCACACCCAAACCCTTTGGCGTAAATTTGCGCCACCTGAACGTATCATTCAAAAACGGGAGCGAGTCGAACTCGATGATGGCGACTTCATCGATCTCGACTGGGCGGCAGCGATTTCAGGCAGCGAATCCCGTGATCGCATCATAGTCGTAATTCTGCATGGACTTTGCGGCTGTTCATCCTCGCCCTATGTCGCTGCGCTGCAAACCTTGCTGACAGCAAACAGTATTGCCAGTGTGGCCATGAATTTTCGCGGCTGCAGCGGCGAGTACAATCGTCTGGCCAGAGCCTATCATTCAGGAGTCTCGGCAGACGCCAATGTGGTGTTCAGCGATCTCTTCTCGCGGTTTCCCGACCATCGGTTCGCTTTTGTGGGATACTCGCTGGGCGCCAATGTCTTGCTGAAATGGCTCGGCGAAATTCGGCGCCATCCGCAAGTCATGAAAGCCGTCGCTGTGTCGACACCGTTCGCGCTGGATCTGTGCTCGCGGGCGATGTTACGAGGTGTCAGCCGTGCCTACGGGTCCTATTTCGTGCGGCGTCTGCTACAGGACCTCGACGCGAAGCGCCAGCACTTCACTGCTACCCACAATGCCTTGCAACTGGAACAACTGCAGGCGCTCGGGTCGCTGGACGACATCAGAACTATCTGGGAATTCGATGATCGGGTTACCGCCCCGCTCCATGGTTTTCGCGATGCTGAGGATTATTACGGGCATTGCAGCAGCCTGCATTTTTTGCCCGGAATTGCCACGGACACCCTCCTGATTCAGAGCCGCAACGATCCGCTGATTCCCGCAGCGGCGCTGCCGAATCCGGCGCGACTTTCCGCGCAGGTTCGGTTGGAGTTGTTGGGCCAGGGTGGCCATGTCGGCTTCATCTCTGGCCAACGGGAGAACTGGCTGGAACAGCGCATTCTGCGATTCATCCTGCTTGATTGAGCTGGGCAGTCCGATTCGCTAGAATGCGGGCGAATCCACCTGTCGAGTGTCCTATGAAAATCGCCATATACCCTGGTACGTTTAACCCGATTACCAATGGTCATACCGATCTGGTGGAGCGGGCTGCTCGACTCTTCGACAAGATCATCGTTGCTGTCGGAACGAATCGACAGAAAGGCGTGACGCTTCCGACCGAGAAACGTGTCGAACTCGCCCGTACGGTGTTGGGACACTTGGAAAATATCGAAGTCTGCGCGTTCGATACGCTGTTGACTGATTTCGTGAGGAAGTCAGGTGCCCATATCATTCTGCGGGGACTGCGCACAGTGGCGGACTTCGAGTATGAGTTCCAGCTGGTCGGCATGAACCGCATTCTGGATCCGGGCATTGAAACTGTATTTCTCGCGCCGGCTGAACATCTGTCCTACATCTCATCGACCCTCGTGCGAGAAATTGCCTCGTACGGTGGTGACATCACCAAGTTCGTGCACCCGCTCGTCGCTGCCGCGATGCAAGAGGCACAGAAGTCGCAGAGCGCCTGATTCCGCGTAACCTGATTCCGCGTAAAAAGCTTCTTCATCTCTGGCAATACCGGCAATAGACAGTGCTGCGTTGACCCAGCCGAGTTTCCCGCAATGACTCGCCACACTGTTTGCAGGGTTCTCCGGCACGTCCATACACGCGAAGGGATTGTTTGAAATACCCCGGTTCGCCCTGGCTATTGGTGAAATCCCGGAGCGTGGTGCCGCCAACCTCAATCGCGCGGGCCAATACCTCCTTGATGCACTCTGCTAATCGCACGTAGCGCGCCAGCGCAATTCTCCCGGCTGCGCGATGCGGTGCAATGCCCGCCATGAACAGCGCCTCGTTCGCATAGATATTGCCGACTCCCACCACCACATGACTGTCCATGATAAAGGCCTTGATCGGCGCAGAGCGACCCAGACTGCGGCGGTGCAGGTAGAGTCCGTCAAACGCCGCTGACAGCGGTTCGGGTCCCAGCTCGCGTAAAAGCGGATGGGAGAGCGGCGATTCTGTTTGCCATAACAAACACCCGAAGCGGCGAGGATCAGTGAATCTCAGCAGCTTGCTGCCATCGAACTCGATGTCGACATGGTCGTGTTTGCCGGCAAGCTGATCGGTGTTGACGATTCGCAGACTGCCAGACATTCCGAGATGAATGATGAGCGTGCCCGTATCAGCGCTGAGCAACAGATACTTGCCGCGACGATCGACACGGTGAATGATCTGGTTAGTCAGTCCGGCTTCCAGACCGTCACTGATCGGCCAGCGCAACTGTCGCTGACGCAATACGATGGCAGTGACGCGCTTGTTGCGAACATGGGGAGCGATGCCACGTCGTGTTGTTTCGACTTCGGGTAATTCAGGCAAGCACGGCTCCGGTCGGGGGGTGATAATTAGTCAGATTGCAACGCGTCACTGCGTGCAATTGCTTTATAATCTTTCCCCCAGTGGAATTAAAGTAGCGCACATGTCGTCTGAGCAATTGTTATTGGGTGTAGACGCAGGAGGCACCTTCACCGATTTCGTGCTTGTCAGTATTGGCAAGACTGTCGGCGTGACGATTCACAAGACGCCCTCAACTCCCGCCGCTCCGGAACAGGCTATCCTCAATGGCATAGAGGCACTCGGGCTGAATGATCTCGCACTATGTGGAAGGCTGCACATCATTCATGGCAGCACCGTCGCCACCAATGCTGTGCTCGAGGGTCAGCTTGCTCGTACCGTCTTCATCACCAACACCGGCTTTGGGGATCTGCTACACCTCGCACGGCAGACCCGACCGCAGCTGTATGCCCTGGAGTTTGCACCGCAACCGCCCCCCGTCCCGTCGGAACTCTGCCTGGAAACCGCAGGGCGCACGGCGGCAGATGGCAGTGAAATCGAACCGCTAACCGACACTCAACTCGACGATCTCGTCGCGCGCGTTGCGGCACTGGCGCCTGAATCGGTCGCCATCAATCTGCTGTTCTCCTTTCTGGATGCGCGTCATGAAATCCGCATCGAAACCGCACTGCGAGAACGCCTGCCGCATATCAGCGTGAGTCGCTCGTCGCGAGTGTTACCGGAATACAAAGAATACGAACGCGGTATCGCCACCTGGCTCAATGCGGCACTCGGTCCCGTGGTCAGCGGCTATCTCACCCGGCTGCAACAACGCGTTGGCAACAGTGCGTTACAGATCATGCAATCGAGTGGGGAGACGATTGCGGCACAGTCGGCAGCGGAGTCCGCGGTAAATTTGTTACTGTCTGGTCCGGCCGGTGGCCTCAAGGCTGTGCAATTCATCGGACAGCTTGCGGGGCTGGAGAAAATTATCAGCTTTGACATGGGCGGCACCTCCACTGACGTTGCGCTGATCGCTGGCGACATCACCCGTACGAACGAAGGAGTAGTGGCGAACTACCCCGTGGGGGTCGCCATGGTCGACATGCACACAATTGGTGCGGGCGGAGGTTCGATTGCCTTCATCGATAGCGGGGGCATGTTACAAGTGGGTCCCCGCTCTTCCGGAGCCATACCGGGACCCGCGTGTTACGGCCACGGCGGAACGGAAGCCACCGTCACTGACGCCAATCTGGTGTTGGGTCGACTGGTCGCTGAATCGGCACTGGCCGGTGATCTGAAACTCGACAGGGAAGCTGCCAGGCGAGCGATCGCCAGGCTGGCGGATGCCATCGCGCTGACCATCGAAGATACCGCGCTGGGCATTGTTGCCGTTGCCAACGAACACATGGCGAAGGCGATTCGCCTGATCTCCGTCAATCGTGGTCATGACCCGAATGAGTTTGTGCTGGCCAGTTTCGGCGGAGCCGGTGGTCTGCATGTGTGCGCGCTCGCCGAGGCAATGCAGATGCGACGCGCCATCGTCCCGGTGCACGGCGGGGTGTTATCGGCACTCGGCATGGCGGTGGCCGATCGCGGTCGGCAGTTCTCCAGAACGGTAGGTGTTCTCAGCGCCAATGCCGATCTGGCGCAGCTCGAAGCCGAATTCGAACAATTGCAGGCAGCGGGCGAGGCGGAGTTGCTGGGTGAAGGGCTGCGCAGCGAACATTTGCAGGCCATCCGCAGCGTGGACATGCGTTACAAAGGCCAGTCGTATACGCTGAATGTAGGCTGGGACTCCCTGTCGGAGGCGGTCGCGCGCTTCCATGCGGCCCATCAGCAGCGCTACGGTTATGCGCTGGACAACGCAACTGAAATCGTCAATCTGCGCGTACAAGTCACTGCGCACCGGGCAGCTTTTGTGCTCCCGGAACCAGCTTTGCCCGCGGCGGCGGAAGCCAACGACTGCAACAAGACACCGGATCACACGGTCTATGGACATACACAGCCCGTTGCCGTCATCCCGCGCCACACTCTCGAGGTTGGTGCAGCAGTGGCGGGACCCGCGGTGATTACCGAATACGCGGCCACGACGTACCTCGCTGCGGGCTGGAACGCCATTGTGGATGCCTATGGCAACCTGCTTCTGGAGCAGGTAAACGCCTGAGTGGCTGGCACGTTATTCATCCAAGGCGTGCGTCACGCAGCGTTCTTGGGACTGAGAGGCGGCCTGATGCGGTGGGGTACACGCACCGACCACGAGCGATGGTTTACACTGGAAAATTATCGGTGATATAACAGAAGCCCTGAATTGGCGGGCATTTACGCCGTATCCCTGCGGCCCGGCATATTCCAAATACCTGTAGATGGGAGTACCGTAGTCCGGAGCACAACCCAAACCAATCACCTTATGCGAAATTACACTTCCACATTCTCGACGACCGTGTCAGCGAGCGTTGCTCTGCTGACTGCGCTGTGCGTCAACGCGCAAGAGCAGGCGCCAGCCGAGTCGGCGACGCCAGCCGCGCAGCCGCCCCTGTTGTATGTGGAAGTGCCCAAAGCCCTGAGCCCCGATCTTGACCTGACCTTGTTCGAGTCACCGGCGACGTTCAATCCGGAAGATGACCCTGAATTTGCGCGGCGGATGGACAGCATCAGCAATTACAACTCCGCCGTTGAAGCCATCGAGACAGAAGGCGGTGCCTGGGATCCCAATCTGACGGAGGAGCTGTCTGCCATGGGCATCCTTCAGCAACAGCAGGGTGATCATCTGGCGGCAATCGAGTCCTTTAACCGGGCGATACACATCAGCCGCATCAAGTCTGGCCTCTATACCCTGGATCAGGTGCCTGACGTCGAGAAGTTGATCCAGAGCTACCTTGCTGTGGGCAACTGGGCCCAGGCTGACTTGTATTACGACTATCTCTTCTATATCGAGCAACGGGCTTATGGTCCCCATGATCCGCGCATGATTCCGGTGCTGGACAGGCTCGCGAGCTGGAACATCCAGGCCTTCAATATCGGCTATGGCGAGTCGTTGGGCATTCGGCTCAGTTCTGCGCAGTTGCTTTTCAATGCGGCGGCCCGCATGGTGTCGACCCATTTTGGCGACGACGACAAACGCTATATCAGCTACCGCCGCAATATCGCCAACTCGGCCTATCTGGTGGCCCGTAACCCCGATCTGCTGGCGGAAACCGATCGACTGGATTATCGCAATGCCCAGACAGCCTTGCGTGATCGGCTGGATGACACGGGACCAATTGGACCGCGCGGCTTTACTGCCGGCGAACTGGCGTTGCAGGAAATCGGTCAGTTCTATGCCAAACAGGAACACATGGAGTACGAGCTGGCCTCGGCGCTGGCGGATCTGGCCGACTGGTACCTGATGTTTGAACGTCGCAGCGCTGCGGAGGACCTGTACCGCGAAGCCTGGAATATTCTCGCTACTCTGGAAAATGCCGAAGAGTTGCAGGGCAAGTTACTGGGTCAAGTTATCCCGATTCCGACTTTCGCTGATTCGGTAGAAAGCCTGCTGAAACAACCCATCACGCTCACCGACGGCAAGTCACTGAATTATGACTATGTCGACGTGGTACTCGATGTGATTGAAACCGGAGTGGCCCGTAATGTCGAGGTCTTGAACGAAGAGACCGCGGCCAATGCGGCCCAGTTCAGTCGGCTGCGCCGGGAGATCCGCAGCTCCTACTTCCGGCCCCGGCTCGAAAATGGCGAACTGGTGCGTACCGAAGGCATTTATTTCCGGTATCGCTACTGGTATTGAGCCATGGCGCGGCGAACTAACGCGTTAAGCCACAGTTCAGGGGCACCAGATTAGGGTTGAGAGTGGGTAATTGCCGCATTGGCAGACCCGGCGACGCGCAGAGACTTTTTACTGCAGGTTACTGCAGTTTAGGGCAGGCTGCAGAGAACGGCACGAAAACTGCAAGCGATAACAGATCGTACGACGCCCAAACTTGGGCAGGACAGGATTATGAAACCGACACGCAAGACTCAAATCATGCTGGCCACCCAGCAACGACCGGCGCGCAACGTGACACCGAGCCGTTGGTCGCGACTGGTGCTGGTTGCCGCCATCAGTACCGCATTGCTCGGCTGCGAATCCACTAGCCAGAGCGCCTCGTCCTCCAGCGCCAGCATGCCGTCAATGCCCTCTTCGTCCAGTTCAAGCAGTTCCAGCTCACCGTCAGTGAGCATGCCCTCGTCGAGTTCCCGGAGCAGTTCAGTGCCCTCGATTCCCTCGAGCAGCAGTCCGTCCAGCGCCAGTAGCCCGATACCCTCGTTGCCGTCGTCCAGCAGTTCCTCGTCCTCCAGCAGCTCTTCGTCCTCTAGCAGCAGCCAAAGTAGCTCCTCCAGCGGCAGCCGCGACAGCTCTACGCCGGCCGGCAGCCAGTCAGCGGCCGGCAGCACAGCCCAGGCCACAGCTGGCGCCCAGAGTGGCGATCAATCGCGTTCACCGGGCCAGACAGCCGGTTCCCAGACTCGTCAGGCCGGAAACCAACAAGGCAGTCAACAAGGCTCTGCCGGTAGTCGCGACAGCTCCAGCGGCGATCTCAATAGTGGGGCAGGAGGCACCTCTTCCGGAGTTTTAGGCGCTCCAAGTGGGGATTATAGCCTCGATACCCTGCCAGATGGCGTGTTAAGTGGGAGAGACTCGAGTCAGGGGGCGGGCCCCATGACGTCTGCCGAGCGCACAGCGGTGCTGGATGCCGAACTGCGCCGGGGTTATGAGACCTTCGACGGGTTTATTCTTGGTGAGCGCGAACGTGCCCAGGCCGAGAGTAATGCGGCCGGGAGTGTTAGCATAGGTGGCGACAGCGGAGCCGGCGGAGGCAGCGATAGCCCGAACCAGCCCCAGACGTTGCCACAGGCAGGTGGAACCTCGCAGGTGGCCGTGGCCAGCTTGCCATCGGCATCCGCACCGCCCTCGGAGACTTTCCCGCCGCCGGAAGACATTCCAAGTGGTCGTGACGACGATGTCGTCGCAAGGCAGCTGCGTGAAGCGGCAATGAGTGAACCGGATCCCGAATTGCGCGAGGCGCTTTGGGAAGAATACAGAAAATACACTGGCATAAGTGATTCGAAATGAGACTTCAATTGCACAGAATTTTTGGTTTGTTGCTGATTGCGTGCGCGGTGAGCGCGTGTGCGACTCACACGGTCAAGTCCACGACCTATACCCCGGTAATCCAGGACTCGCAGAACCTGCCTGAAGAATTGCTGCTGGATGTAGGCATCGCTATTTTCGATCCCGGTATCGATGAGATCAAACGCAGCGAAGAAGATACAACCAACGACCAGATTCGGGTTGCCGAAGCCCGCTACGCACCTTTCCTGTTGTCCGAGACGCTGCAGCGATCCGGCAACTGGGGTATTGTGCGATTGCTGCCCAATAATTCCAGCCCGATGGATATAGTGATACATGGCACTATTTTGCAGTCCAATGGAGAGGAGATGGCGCTGCGCATCACCGTGAGTGACTCAACCGGTCGCGAGTGGTACACCAAGGAATATGATGAGGTCATCAGTCAATTTGCCTATGACCCCTCTCAACGGCAACAGAACGATCCGTTTCAGGTTATTTACAACAACATCGCCAACGATCTGCTGGAATTTCGCAAGGCCAACATCAAGGAGAACCGCATCGTCGAGATTCGCACCGTCTCTGAAATGCTGTTTGCACAGCGCTTCTCCCCGGATGCCTTCTCCGAGTATCTGACACAGGATCGCCGCGGCTATTACACACTCGCTGCCCTGCCAGCCGACAACGATCCATTGTTGAACCGCATCCGCGATATCCGCGAGCGCGACTTCATGTTTATCGATACCGTACAAGACTATTACGCGACCTACACGCGACAGATGCGGCTGCCTTATGATTCCTGGCGCGAACAGAGCTACGACGAAACCGTCGAACTGCGCGAGTTGCGTGCTTCGGCCAAGCGCCGTTTCCTTGCAGGCACGGCGGCCGTGCTCGGTGGTCTCGCTGCGGCGACCAATGGTGGCAACTACGCCACCCAGACCGGCGGTGCTGTAGGTGTTGGCGCAGGCGCATATCTGATCAAGAGTGGTTTCGACAAGCAGGCTGAAGCCAAGATTCACGTGGAAGCATTGGAAGAGTTGGGTCAGTCGCTGGAGAACGAAGTCGCTCCCCGAGTGATCAATCTCGAAGATCGCACCATCACTTTGAGTGGCACCGTCGAGGAACAGTACAGCCAGTGGAAGGAAATTCTGGCTGACATGTACGCGGCTGAACTCGGTACCTTGTAGGCGCCGTAAACCGAAGTGGTATTCTCCACCCATAGAGTGCGATATGGACGACAAAGATATCGACAAGATTGAACCCGTTGATTTTGACCTGAACGACAGTCCGCTATTTTCCCAGCAGCTCGCTCCGGCACCCAAAACACAACCTTCGGCCCTCGTGTGGATTGCACTCGGTGGTCTCGTGATTGTAGCGCTGTTTGTCGTCTTTGTGTTACCAACGGTCGTGAGCGAATACGAGCTGCCACTTGAGCGGCGCGTCGACATCGCCGAGCGAAGCCCGCAGTCGGTGAGCAACACCGGACCGACAATCTCCCCGTTCGAAGAAGCCCAACGTGCCCTCCAGCGCAAAGCAGCCCAGGATGTGCTGGCAGAATTGCTGGAGCAGCAGCGATTGCTCGATGAGAAGCAGGTCAAGTCCTGGGCAGTCGATGATTATGCCGACGCCCTGTCATTGGCCAACATCGGCGATGAGTATTACCGCAATCAGGACTTCGAATTGGCGCGCGACAATTACGCCAACGGACGCGATGCATTGACGGCAATTCTGGCAAGCGTTCCTGCAGCGGTGGCGCGCATTCTGATCGATGCACAGAACGCAATGGATGCCGAGAACGCCGACCTCGCATCAGAAAAATTTGAGCTGGCCCTGCTACTCGATCCGACGAATTCGAGTGCGCAGATCGGCGCCAGGCGGGCATCGACACTTGACGAAGTCAGTCGGCTCATCGAGCTGGCTGACGAGCAATTGGCGAACAATGAGCTGGAAGCGGCGCGCGGCAATTACCGTGCGGCAGTCAACCTCGACAGTTACAACGATTACGCCCGTGAAAAGATTGATGAAGTCTCAGCCCGACTCACCGATCTGGAATTTTCGCGGATCATGTCTAGTGGCTATATGCTGCTCGAAGACGGTGAGCCGGAAGCAGCCATTGCCGCCTTTCAACGCGCCGCCAATGTCGGCGTCAACAAGGAGCAGGCCCTGGCGGCAATCGTGCAAGCCGAGAATGCCATCGATAACGCCGAGATCAATCGCTTGCGCGGGTTGATCGGTGCCGCAGAGGCCGAGGAACGGTGGCAGGATGCGGTGGACTCCTATGAGGATGTACTCGCCATCGACGCCAACCTGGTGTTCGCCATCGACGGCCGGGACTACGCCGCGAAACGGGCACAACTGGATCGTCTGCTGGTTAGCGCCATTGCCAATCCGGAGCGCTTCGCCGAAGACGCGGTGTTTCAACAGACACGGGACGTCTATTTTACCGGCCGAGCCATCGACGAACCCGGTGCCCGGTTACAACAGCAACTCGATCGCCTGCAGGAACTGCTGGAAGCCTCACAGGTTCCAATTCCCATTCAATTTACCTCTGACAACGTCACCAAAGTGACCTTGTTGCGCGTAGGCGAGCTTGGCCTGTTTGAATCCAAGTCCTTGTCGCTGAAACCCGGCAACTACGTCGCAGTCGGCAAACGCAGTGGCTATCGCGAAGTGCGCGAGGAATTTACCGTCGGATTCGGCCTCACCCCCGGTGTCGTCGTCGTACGCTGTGATGAGCCAGTAGTTTCTGCGAGCAGGCGCTGATATGGAACGCAGGGACGATCTTACTACGCCACACGATGATGATCTGATCGTCCCGATCGAGTTTACTCCGTTCGAACATAAAGAACGTCTGGTCAAATACCGGTTTCACTGGACTCACGTTGTCGTCGTTGCATTCATGGTGGTGTCGATAACGGCGGCCTGGTTCGTACTGACGGCACGATCGGTGTTTGTTGAGGTCCATCCCATTACCGCACAAATCGAGATCGAGGATGGCTGGAACTTCAAGCTGGGTCAGCGTTATCTCATTCGCACCGGTTCCTATCGTCTCAAGCTCACCAACGTGGGTTACCACGACACGGAGACCCAACTTCTCGTCAACAACGAGCAAACCCAGACGCACGAATTCATCATGCGCAAACTACCGGGCATCGTGACGATCACGAGTACCGGTATGGAAGGTGCGCGTGTGCAGATTGACGGTGTCGATATCGGTGTGACACCACTGGTGGATGTACCCATAGAACCCGGCCCGCATCAACTCACGCTGTCTCGCGACCGCTATCTCGACTTCGGCGAGGCGGTTACGATCGAGGGACGATCCCAGCCCCAGCGATTCGAGGCGCGTCTGCAGCCGGCCTGGGCCGTCGTCAGCATCACTACCGCACCGAGCGGTGCCGATGTGCTGGTCGATGGCACTGTCGTCGGCAAGACCCCGCTCAATACCGAAATCCTGCAAGGGCAGCGCGACATCGTACTCAAGCTGTCTGGCCACAAGGCCTGGCAGGACGAGTTTGATATCATTGCCGGCGAGGATTTCGCCGTCCCCCAGGTTACGTTCGTGCCAGCCGATGGGCTGGTCTTCATCCGGTCCACACCGACCGAAGCGAGTGTCACAATTGACGGCGAATTCCGCGGACTGACTCCTCTGGAAGTCGCCCTTACCCCGAATCAGAACCATGAACTCACGTTCTTCAAGAACGGCTATCAGTCCAGCAAGTCCACGGTACGCACACAGCCGGATCAGGAGCGCGAACTGAATATCTCGCTGGACCCGGTAATGGCCAGTGTCCGCATCAGCAGTATCCCGGCAGATGCGGAGCTGTATATCAATGGTGAATTGCGCGGAGCTGCCAACCAGACCCTCGAGCTGATGGCAGCGAGTCAGGTCATTGAAATTCGCAAGGCGGGTTACGTCCCCTACACGACCGAGTTTACCTCCCGTCCCGGCCTCGATCAGGAGATTCGGGTGACGCTGAAATCCCTGGAACAGGCGCGACAGGAACAAATCAAACCGATGATTACAACGGCGGCAGGACAGAATCTGAAGCTGTTCTATCCCGGGGCCTATACGATGGGCGCCTCGCGACGGGAGGCCGGCCGACGGCCGAATGAGGCGCTGCGTGACATCCGGCTGGACAAGCCTTTTTATCTCGGCCTGCACGAGGTCACCAACGCCCAGTTCCGAGAGTTCGATTCTGAACACAGCTCGGGTACGGTGCAGGGCCTGACCCTGAATAATGAGTCCCAGCCTGTGGTGAGGATCACCTGGGCTCAGGCGGCGCGCTATTGCAACTGGCTCAGTGATCAGGAATCCCTGCCGCATTTCTACGAAGTGGATGGTGAGGATGTGGTTGGTTTCAATCCGGAGGCCACCGGATACCGACTGCCCACCGAGGCGGAGTGGGAATGGGCAGCGCGCACCGATGGTAGTGGCGTGCAGCGCAAATATTCCTGGGGCGAGAATTTGCCACCGCCACCGAAGGCAGGCAACTTCGCGGACGTCACAAGCCGCAATTATCTGGGACAGGTGTTGTTTGACTACGATGACAGCTATCTGGGCACGGCCCCGGTCGGTTCGTTCACGCCGAACCAGTATGGTCTGTACGATCTTGCCGGCAACGTTGCCGAGTGGGTGCACGACTACTACGGTGCCCTGGGTGCGCTGGGAGGTGTAGAGGTCGACCCGCTCGGACCTACCGAGGGGCAGTTCCATTCAATTCGCGGTTCCAGTTGGGCCCATGGATCAGTGACTGAATTGCGCCTCTCATTCCGCGACTTTGGCGAAGAGCCAAGAGACGACGTTGGTTTTCGCGTCGCCCGTTACCTCGAGGACTAAGCCATGCGACTGCTGTTGATTCTGATAATGCTGGGCCTGACCTCTCTAACGCTGGCAGCTGACAATGCGCCACAGCAGACGACGCCTCCGGCGCCAGACGATGAGGAGATACTGCAGGCCGCGCCGATAGAAACACCGGCCAATTCCGAGCCCGGCACTGACCTGATTCTTGCTGACATCGACGCCGATGCGCAGTCGCAGGAAGAGGATGAACAGGGCAATCGTCGCTTCATCCCCACCGAAGAGATTTCGCAAGACCTGGGTGTTTCGTTTCCAATCGACATCTAGGGCAAACACAAGAAGGAAGCAGCTATGAAACAAGGCATGTTGTCAGAGGCGTTCTATCAGGTGGCGGCGCTGATTTTCGCGTTCATCGTCGTGCACGCCACCTACGTCACCCTGATCAGGCCCAATGCCGATCTGATTCAAGAGCAGCAGAATCTTCTGCAGCAGACTGACCCGAATTTTGTGCCGGAAAGATCCTTCTACATCATCCTGCGCGACTATGAACAGGAGACCTGCATTATTCTCATGCTATGGGCGATGGCAATCATCGGCATGAAGGCACAGAAGACCCTGCGTGAACGCAAGCTACTCGAACGTGCCCTGGTGCCGGTAGGCGATGGCACCAGCATTCTGCCGGAAGATGCCCGCAATTTCGCGCGACCGGTTCAGGCGCTGCCGGAGGGTCAGCGCGATTTCCTGCTGCCGCGAGCGCTGCTGGCAGGTCTGCATCGGTTTCAGAGCACGCGGGATATCCAGGATGTCTCTTCAGTCGTGAAGGCAACCTGCGAGACAGCGGCGGATCGAATGGAGACTGAATTGAGTATTGTCAGGTACATCGCCTGGGCGATTCCGTCCATCGGCTTCCTTGGCACGGTGCGCGGTATCGGTACCGCGCTGGGTCAGGCTTATCAGGCTGTGAGCGGGGACATCGTCGGCGTGACGGTGAGCCTGGGCGTCGCTTTCAATTCCACCTTCGTTGCACTGGTCGTCAGTATTTTTCTGATGTTCATACTGCACCAGTTGCAGCTGATTCAGGATCGACTGGTACTCGACTGCGAGAATTACTGTGATGAAAACCTGATCCGGCACTTGCAGGTGCCAGAGCGAGACACACGTCTATGAGCCTGAAGGTCATCGAATTCAATGACGCCGCAGTTACTGTTGGCGACTCTACAGGGATTCTGTTGCAGAGTCCCGGATTTGCCCTGAGCCAGAACAAGACGCTGCAACTAGGCACTCTCGCGGAACAGCAGGCGCGCGTGCAGCCGACCAACAGCTACAACAAATTCTGGCACGACCTGAGCATCGATCCACTGGTGCACGGCAATGGCATACGTCATCACGCGGACCTCGCCTACGCACATTTGAAGTATCTTGCAGATGAGGCCAGGATTGACGGCGACGTGATTTTCGCCGTACCCGGCAACTTTACCCGACAGCAGCTGGCAATTCTGCTGGGACTCTCGAAGCAGTGTCCATTCACTCCGATTGGTGTGATTGATTCGGCGCTGGCGGCCACAGTCTCCGCCGCAGACGGCCAGACACTGATTTATGCCGATATCCAGCTGCATCAGGTTTTGTTGACGAAACTGCGAGCGGAGGATGGGCACATGCGCATCGATTCCGTGATCCAGGTGCCCGGTGTAGGCAGCCAGAATTTCATGGACCTGATGATGCAATTTGCCACCAGCGCCTTCATTCAGCAGAGCCGATTCAATCCCCAGCACAACGCCGAGACTGAGCAGCAATTGTACAATGCGCTCCCGCACTGGTGGCTCCAGGACGGTCAGACCGAGAACAGCCTGGTTCTGGAACTGAAGGCCAATAACACGTCCCACACGGCGAAGATTCCTCGTGAAAGCCTGGTCAGCACTATGAGTGGTCACTACTTGAAGATCAATCAGCAGATCGCCGCCCTCGCAAGTAGTGGTAATCCGCGCCTGCTGCTGTCGACGGCGATTGCGGCTCTGCCAGGATTCAAGACCCTGCTGGCAGCCAACCACGCGCCAGACGTGATTGCCCCGGAATCCGTGATCGGAGCCTGTCTTGCTCATCGGGACCTGATCGCAGGCAGCGAGAAGGGCCTGCATCTGGTTACCTCGCTGGCAGTCTCCCCGGGCAACACATCGCGGGTAGAAACGGAGGTGCCGGCGACGAAGACAGCCCAGCCGACACACGTGCTGCTACGTAATACGGCTCAAGCGCTGCGGTCACTGCGCATCGAAAACGTGACTGCGCTGAATGGAACAGCTGCGACGCCCGGAACACTGCAGGTGTCGTTACCGGACCTGCCAGCGCATCTGGGTGATATCCAGGTGACACCCACAGGCGTCAGCCTCGATTGTGCCTCAGGCAAGTGCCTGCTCAACGGCAACTGGGTTACTGGCAAACAGAAACTGGCACTCGGGGACAGCGTTCAGTTCGCTCCTGACTCCGATGCCTTACGCTTTATCAGAGTGAGTAACGAGTAGCGATACAATCATGTCTGACATGAAAGCCGAAAGACGGAAGATGAATCCGCTGAGCCTGGCATTCCTGGATGTCATGTTCTGTGGTTTTGGTGCCGTCATTCTTATCTTTCTGATCCTCGACCATGCGAGCACTGTCTCGGCCATCAGCACGCCAAACCTGACCGCCGAGATCACACTGCTGAATGAGGAGGTGCGAGAAGGCGAGGAGGGACTGGTGCGCTTGCGTAACACCGTGGCGGATGTGAGCCTCGAGGTGGTGACGGCCGAGGGACTGGCGCGGCAGATCCAGGAGGCCATAGACACGCTGGTACAGGAGCTGGCCGCTTTGGAAAACTCGAGCATCGCTACCGTCGAAGATATCGCGCAGATGCGTGCCGATGTGCAGGCACTCGAAGAAGAATTGCTGCGCCTGCAGGCCAGCGCACTGGAAGACGAAGGCAATAACGTGCGCCAGTTTCTGGGTGATGGCAATCGCCAGTACCTGTCTGGGCTGTTTCTGGGCGGGCAACGCATCCTCATTCTGGTCGACAGCTCTTCGAGTATGCTCGACAGTACTCTTGTCAATATTATCCGCACCCGCAACATGTCTGACGATAGTAAGCGCAACGCGCCAAAATGGCAGCGCGTAGTGAAGACGGTGGACTGGATTACGACCCAGTTGCCAATCACCAGTCGCTATCAATTGTGGAACTTCAGCGATAATTACGCGTCGCTTGTCGCTGATGATGCCGCTGTATGGCAAGAGGTAGCTGATCGCGACGAGCTGGATCAGGGCATTACCAGGCTGCGGGAGCTGGTACCGGAGCGAGGCACCAATATGGAGAAGGTGTTCCGTGCGATAGCCAACATGAATCCGCTACCCGACAACATCTTCCTGATCACTGACGGCCTGCCGACGATCAACGATCGCGGCTCGTCCAAGGCACTCGTTACTCCGCCGGAACGGCTCGAGCTGTTCGAATCCGCAGTTGAAGAATTACCGGAGGGTATTCCAGTCAATGTGATTTTAATGCCGCTTGAAGGTGATCCCAGTGCCGCTGCCGCTTTCTGGCAACTGGCGCAATTTTCACAGGGCTCTTTTATTACCCCATCGAAGGACTGGCCATGAGAAAGAAGAACCGGGAGACGGATTCCTTCACAGTGTCCTTTCTGGACGTCGCCTCCTGTGGCTTTGGCGCGATGATAATTCTGCTGATGATCGCGAAACCGGCCTCACCCCTGAGCATCGAACAATCAGACCTGACCCCTGAGGGCACGATTACCGAATTGCAGGAGCAATTGTTTGCCATACGCGGCGAGACCACGATACTGAATCGCGACCTGAATGCTAAGCAGGAGCAGCTCTCCATACTTAAGGATCGCATCGCACGCCTGCGCCAGGATCGGGAAAACATTCAAGGCCGTTACCAGACGTCCAATCAGCGCTCCGATGAGACCACCGAAGAGATCGGTCGCCTGGCTATCGCACGACAGACTCTCACCGCCGAGATGCAGCGTCTGCTGGCGAACTCTACCGCGCCGGTGAACAATGCCATTGGGGGTGTTCCTGTCGACAGCGAGTACATCATCTTCGTGATCGACACCTCGGGCAGTATGTTCAATAACCCCAGTTGGAACAAAATGTTGGGAGTGATCAATGACACCCTCAATGTCTATCCCCAGGTGAAGGGCATCCAGGTCATGAACGACATGGGTAACTACATGTTCGACTCCTACCGCGGAGAGTGGATTCCGGATACCCCGGGCCGCCGCCAGCAGATCATGTCGACCCTGCGCAACTGGAACCCTTACAGCAACAGCAGCCCGGTGGAGGGGGTGACCCGGGCGATCAATTCCTTCTATGCGCCGGACAAGAAAATAAGTATTTACGTGCTGGGGGATGATTTCCAGCCTGGCGGGTCTATTCAGGAGGTACTGCGGACAATTGACCGGATCAATGTGGAGGATGAGAATGGCAATCGCCTAGTACGCATCCACGGGATCGGATTCCCGACGATCTTCGCAGGTCCCCGTCGTTTCCAGCAGAGTGTTTACCGTTATTCCACGCTAATGCGTGAGCTGACGCAACGAAATGGTGGTACATTTGTAGGTCTTAATGATTTTCGCTAGGTACCGGCATAATTTCCGGTCACCTGTAATCGGCGTCATGTTGGGCTAAATGAAATATTTTGCAATTAAATCAAGAACTTGCCTCGTTATCATCGCGCTGTTATTGGCGGGTTGCGGTGTCAGCAATGTGGTTATCGAAGGCAGCTTTCCGACGCCCAATATTGCGAAGCTCCCGCTCTCGATAGCGGTCTATTATGACGACGCGCTGCGCGATTTCGCCTACATGGAATATACCGAGACCGGACAGGAAGAGTTCAATATCGAGAGCGGTACCTCGCATATGCAGCTGTTCAATGCGATCCTGCCCGCGATGTTTGACCGCGTCGTTTTCATCAACTCGATGGATGACGCACCGGCGCAGGGAGTCGATGCCGTATTCGTACCGGCAATCGAGGAGTTTCAGCTTGCGCTACCAGCCAAGACCAAGCTGGATGTGTATGAAGTCTGGATCAAATACAACATGCGGCTGTTGACAGCCAGCGGTGATTACATCGCCGACTGGGTACTGACATCGTATGGCAAGACCCCTCAGGCGACTTTCCTGTCACCGGAGGAGGGAATCAGCGAGGCTGCCATCGTGGCCTTGCGCGACCTGGCCTCGAGTTTTTCACTGAGTTTCAGCCAGGTACCAGAGGTGCGGGATTGGTTGAATACTTTATAAAGCTGAGCGTCTGAGCTGAGGTTTATTATGAAATCGTTCCAGAAATCAAAGATTATGCAGGTAGTCTGTGGAGTGATGTTGCTCGGTGGAGTTCTCGCGGGTTGCACATCGACGACCGTGGACGAGTTCAGGCAGGCCGAGACCGGCATCGAGCACGACGAGTCTGTCGTCATTCTCGGCCGTCGTCAGGCGAGCGATTACGAAACCCGTTCCGAGTTCGTCGATTGCGTCGGTGACCGGCTCAGCAAGGGTGAGAATGCGATCAGCGTCATTCCCGAGCAGGAGTTTGTCGATGCCATGTTCCCCTGGTTTGAACCGCGTACCGCACCGCTACGCACCCGCGATCTCGAGCGTCTGATGGCGGAGCAGGTGGTAGCAGAGAAGATGAATGAGTTTGGTGTCCGTTATATCGTCTGGCTGGATGGCTTCACCGAAACCACCGGTCGCACCGGCTCGATTTCCTGCACAATCGGACCCGGTGGCGCCGGCTGCTTCGGTTTTGGTTCCTGGGAAGATGATTCCAATTTCGATGCCCGCATCTGGGATGTCAGTTCCGCGACGTCGGTGGGCACAATCAGTACCGATGCCAACGGCCAATCGTATCTGCCCGCTCTGGTCATTCCGATTCCGTTGATCGCACGGGTCGAGGCGAATGCGTGCAGTCGCCTTGCCAGCCAACTCAAAGATTTTGTGAATGGCAGCTAATCCTGCAAAGCGGCTGTCAGGAATTACAGGTGACGCCATGAAGGTTTCAGGTCGTACAAGTCGTCTTTCTCTCTCTGCCGGACTGCGCGCGATAGCGCTTGCAGTCGGCACACTGCTGGTCGTCGGTACCCTCAGCTCCTGCGCAGTGAATCCCGCTACCGGTGGCGCCAATATTGTGCTCATGACCGAGAAGCGCGAGAAGGAAATTGGCGCCGAGGAACATGAGAAAGTCGTCGCCAGCCAGGCTTTTTACGAAGATGAGGAATTGCTCGCCTACGTCCGTGAAGTGGGTGCCAAATTGGCGGCCGTCAGTCACCGGCCCGACCTCGAATACCAGTTCAATATCATCGATAGCCCTGACATCAACGCCTTCGCGTTGCCGGGCGGATATGTCTATGTGAACCGCGGACTGCTGACTTTCATGAACAGCGAGGCCGAACTGGCTGCGGTCATGGCTCATGAAATCGGTCATATCACCGCCCGTCACGCCGTGCAGCAACAGGCGCGCGGTGCGCTGGCGAAAACGGCGGCAACTGTCGGCGGTTTCGTATCGGCGGTAGCGACCGGCAGTGGGTATGTCGGTTCCCAAATCAGCGAAGTCGCCTCGATCTGGGCGCAATCGGGACTCAGCGGATTCGGTCGTGAACATGAATTGGAAGCGGACAGTCTTGGCGCCGAATACCTGGCGGCGGCCGGTTACGACCCTATAGCCGTCATTGATGTCATCACGGTGCTCAAGAATCAGGAAGACTTCAATCGCAAGATATCCAATAACAGCGGTGGTTATCATGGGCTGTTCGCGACTCACCCGCGCAACGATACGCGCCTGCAGCAGGCCATCGCCAATGTCGCCAAGCTGACAGACAACGAGATTACCCAGACCGATAACACCGCGTTCAGGGAGCACGTCGACGGCCTGATTGTGGGAGCTCGTCAGGGGTCGCGCACGCAGGATGATCGCAATCGCTATTACCAGAATCTGCTGGGCTACACGATTGTGTTTCCGGAAGCGTGGGAAATAGAAGAGACCACGACGACGGTGACAGCCAGTGGCTTGGGCGCTGGTGAGTTGCGCGTCGAGGCGCAGCGCTTGCAGGACAATATCGAACCGCGTTTGTTTATTCGCGACAAACTTGGTATCACCAATCTGCAAAAATCAGAGCCCCTCGAACAATATCGCCTTGTCGGTCACACCGGCATCGCCCAATCCGCCGAGACTGGCCGCATGGAACGTATCGCGGTTATTTACCTGGGGGCGCGGGTGTTTATCTTTCACGGCGATATCCAGAATGCCAGTGCCAGTGATGATGTCGACACGCAACTCCTCACTGCCATTCGCACCTTCCGTGCCATCCAACGCGGAGAAACCTCCTCCGGAACCGAGATGCGGATCAAGTACGTGCAGGCTTCCGAGTTTTTTGACTTCGCGGTGGTAGCCCGCTCCAGTCGGATTGCCAACTACCCGGAAGAGACCCTGCGTCTGCTCAACGGCTATTATCCGACCGGAACCCCGAAGGCAGGGGACTGGGTCAAGCTCGTCGAATAGCCCCCAACCCATCGGGTAGCGCGAACCCGGGGTCGCTGCAGTTCACAGGCTGTAGTTCACAGGCTGCAGTTCACAGGCAGCAGTTCACAGAATGCCTCACCGATGTTTGTTTTTGAAAATCGGCAGTATAAACTTGCCTATTCACTACCCTAGGAAGTTTCTACGTCACACCTCGTCCCGCGGGTAATCGACTCATCAAGGCCAGACCTATGACGGCAGTAAAGGCACAACCGAAAAGCGCGCAGAAAAGCAACGCGCCCGTAGAGCTGCGACACTTCCTTGCCGGTCTGCTGGAATCAGGGCGACTGAATGAAGCCGATGTTGCCAATGCTATTGAGAGTCGCCGCACTGCCAAGAATCTCGAAAAACATATCTTGCAGTATTTGGCTGACTTGAGTCTCGAAGATCGAAAGGCGCCAGGCAGATTTCTCGATATCGAGAGTCTGGTGATGGAACTAAGCAAACAGAGTGGTCAGAAATATTACCGCATCGATCCGCTCAAAATTGACGTAGCACAGATAACAAAAGTGATGTCCTATGCTTTTACCCAGCGTCATCACATTATCGCCGTCGAAGTAACAGCTACCGAAGTCACGATAGCCAGTGCTGAACCCTATATCACAAGTTGGGAAGCCGATCTCGCCCATGTGTTGCAAAAAAATATCGTGCGAGTGGTTTCCAATCCCGCCGACATCAAGCGCCTGACAACCGAGTTCTACAGCCTTTCCAGTTCGATCAGTCGAGCCACTGAAGGTGGCAGTCAGCGCAAGGGCATTGGCAATCTTGAGCAGATGCTGGAATTGGGTCACATCAAGGATCCCGAAGCCAATGACCAACACATCGTAAATGTGGTGGACTGGTTGTTGCAGTATGCGTTCGAACAGCGTGCGAGTGATATTCACGTAGAGCCAAGGCGCGAGAAAGGCAATATCCGGTTTCGTATCGACGGTATCCTCTATACGGTCTATGCCCTGCCAATGCAGGTAATGAGTGCCGTTACGAGCCGGCTCAAGATTCTGGGTCGCATGAATGTTGCCGAGAAACGCAAACCGCAGGATGGTCGCATCAAGACCAAGAGCCCGAATGGCAACGAAATAGAGCTTCGACTTTCAACCTTACCAACCGCGTTTGGCGAGAAACTCGTCATGCGCATATTCGATCCGGAAGTGCTTACGCGGCCCTTTCAGCAACTCGGTCTCGTTAATGAAGACCTCGTGCGCTGGAATGACATCATCAAAAACAACAATGGCATCGTGATCATCACGGGTCCGACCGGGAGCGGCAAGACGACAACCCTGTATTCCACTCTCAAGATGCTGGCAACAGATGAAGTGAATGTCTGCACGATTGAGGATCCGATCGAAATGGTGGAAGACAGCTTCAACCAGATGCAGGTACAGGAAAATATCGATCTTGATTTTGCCGATGGGGTAAAGGCATTGCTTCGTCAGGATCCCGACATCATCATGATTGGCGAGGTGCGCGATCTCGCCACTGCGGAGATGGCGATACAGGCAGCCCTCACTGGCCATCTGGTTTTCACCACGATGCACACGAACGACGCGCCATCGGCGATCACGCGCTTACTGGAGTTGGGTGTTCCTCCCTACCTGATCAAGGCCACCGTGGTTGGGATCATGGCGCAACGTCTCGTGCGCGTGCTGTGTCCGCACTGCAAGCAGAAGACGACGCTCGAACCAGAGGCATGGGAAGTATTGACCAGACCGTGGAAAGTCAAGCTGCCTGCCGGGGCAGCAGTGTCTACCGGTTGCCTGGAATGCCGCGAAACCGGTTTCAAGGGGCGAGAGGGTATTTACGAAGTCATGCCGTTTACCGAGACGCTACAACGTTTGTCGGACGACAAGTCCGATCTGCCTGCGCTTCGCAATCAGGCCTATAAAGAAGGTATGATGAGTCTGCGTCTTAGTGGAGCGCAAAAAGTTGCCGCCGGTATTACTACGGTCAATGAAATACTGCGGGTCACACCCGAGAACAAGAATTAATCCGCGTCAAATCCACCGCAACACGGAAATAGCCGACTGCGAGTCTGGCATGGTTTTCATTAATGCGCGAATCAAACATAGCCGGCTCCACCGGTGCTGAACATTTCCTGATCGTCGGCCCGGCCTGGGTGGGTGACATGGTCATGGCCCACTCACTGTTCATGAGCCTGAAACTGCGCTATCCCGATTGCAAGATCACCGTTATTGCACCGGCGTGGACTCTGCCATTGCTGGCGCGCATGTCGGAAGTTGACTATAGCCTCAGCATTCCTATCGGGCATGGTGAATTTCGCCTCGGAGCCCGGCGTGCCCTCGGTAAAGTCTTGCGCATGAATGGCTATACCCGGGCAATCGTCTTACCCAACTCATTCAAGTCCGCGCTTTTGCCCTATTTTGCCGGAATTCCGGTGCGCATAGGTTGGCGCGGCGAGTGGCGAAATCTGCTACTGACGGATTGTCGCAAACTTGATGCCAAGGCGATGCCACTCATGGTGCAACGCTTCGCCGCACTCGCCTATGACCGCGCGGACTCACTGCCCGAGCGTTTGCCAAAACCGAAACTGGAGCTGGACCCGGCAGCGGTGGCGACAAGCCTGGAGCAATTTGCGCTCACTTGCACGCGGCCGATTCTTGCCCTGTGCCCGGGGGCCGAATACGGTCCTTCCAAGCAGTGGCCGGCGGAACATTTCGCTGCATTGAGCACCGCAGTCATCGACATCGGTTGGGATGTGTGGATTTTCGGTTCCGGCAATGACAAAGGCATCGCTGACGAGATCGTTTCCGGAGTGAATTTTGATAAACTGGCGCATTGTAAAAATCTGGCCGGACTTACCAGTCTGGCCGAGGCAATCGACCTGATGTCGGCGACGACAGCCGTAGTATCCAACGATTCCGGTTTGATGCATGTGGCCGCTGCCCTGAACAAGCCGTTGGTGGCACTGTTCGGATCGACGTCACCGGACTTTACCCCGCCGTTGACGCAGTGCGTGCGTATTTTGAGCACCGACATTGATTGCAGACCCTGTTTCAAACGAGTATGTCCCTATGGACACTTGCGCTGCCTGACCGAACTGGCGCCCGCGCGTGTTGTTTCGGCGTTGGATGAATTGATGACCGTGCAGACGAATTGATGGAAGCTTCCCGTTGCGAGTGCTGATTGTAAAAGTCTCATCCCTTGGTGATGTTATACATACCCTGCCGGCAGTCACTGATGCCCATCAAGCGCATCGCGACCTCGTGTTCGATTGGGTTGTGGAAGAGAATTTTGTCGAGGTTCCAGCCTGGCATCCCGCTGTGGATCGGGTCATTCCGATCGCACTGCGACGCTGGCGTCACAATCTGCTGAAGTCATCTACAAAAACTGAGTTCCGCGCGTTCAAACAGGAGCTGCAAGCTGTACATTACGATCTGGTTATTGATGCCCAGGGCCTGATAAAGAGCGGTATTATCAGCCGGCTTTCTCACGGTCTGACAATTGGGCTCAGCGACCGTACGATCAGGGAGCCGCTGGCCACACTGTTCTACAACAAGGTGTATTCAGTACCCTGGACCGAACACGCCGTTGACCGGGTACGACAGCTTTTCTCTCGTGCATTGCAACACAGCTACAATAAAAATGTTGTCGACTATGGCATCAATCTGGAATGCATTAGCGGTGGTGAGCCGGCTCCGGTGCGGCGTCAGGTCGTATTCCTCCATGGTACGACCTGGGCGACAAAGCATTGGCCTGAGATGTACTGGCGTCACCTCGCCCAAATTGCCGCCGCAGCCAATTACGATATTTTGTTGCCCTGGGGCAATGAGACTGAACGACAACGTGCCCAGTTCATTGCTCGAGACAATAACCGAGTCACAGTACTCGATCGTACTTCATTGACCGGGCTCGCGGGGCATATTCTCCAGTCTCAGGGCGTCATTGCAGTCGATACCGGTTTGGGGCACCTGTCGGCAGCGCTCAACAAACCGACAATCTCTTTGTATGGCGCAACCAATCCTGATTTGTCCGGCACGTTCGGAGCGAACCAATTGCACCTGAATTCCAGTCTCGCTTGTGCGCCCTGTGTAAAAAAGACTTGCACATACACCGGCCAGGGATTCAGTGATGATTTCGAGGATCAGCCCTTCGCGGTAACGCCACCTTGCTTTGCCACCCATAAACCCGATACGGTATGGCAACAGTTTGAACAACTGATTGGCACCTAGAATAAGAACAATGCATCTGACCTTTCTGATCTATTCCTATTTTCCCTATGGAGGGCAGCAGCGGGATTTCCTGAGAATAGTTACAGAGTGCCTGCAGCGAGGTCATCAGGTCACGGTATATACCCGCAGCTGGCAAGGCGAGATTCCGGATCAACTCGATGTTCGTCTGGTGTCCGCAAAAGCCTTGACCCGACTCGGAGTCTATCGTCGGTTTACGCAATGGGTCGTTGAGGCTCTCGACCGGCAGCCGACCGATCTCGTGGTGGGATTCAACAAGATGCCGCATCTGGACGTCTATTTTGCCGCCGATCCCTGCTTCGCGGCGAAGGCACAAACCCAGCGCGGTTTCTATTACCGCTTTACCGAGCGTTATAAGCACTTCATGACCTATGAAGCCGCCGTTTTTCAGGCCGATGCACCGACGCAGGTTCTGCTGCTGTCACCACAGCAGCGCCGGGAATTCAGTCAGTACTATCCCGGCTGTGAATCGCGACTGCACGATCTGCCTCCAGGTATCGCCACCGACCGTAAGGTGCTGAATCGCGACCCCGCTGTGCGGCAACAATTCCGCAGCGAATTCGGCGTTTCAGAGGACACCCAGTTAATTCTGCAAGTGGGCTCGGGTTTCCGGGTGAAAGGCGTGGATCGTGCCCTGCAGGCGATTGCCGCGCTGCCAGCGCCGCAAAGGCAGCGTTGTCGGTATTTGCTGGTGGGACAGGATCGCCCCAACCGCTTTCTGCGACTGGCTCGCAAATTGGGGATCAGCGACAGGTTTGATGTGTTGCCGGGCAGGGACGATATTCCGCGCTTCTTCGCTGGAGCGGACCTGCTGTTGCACCCGGCTTACCAGGAAAGTGCCGGATATGTGCTGTTGGAGGCCACCATTGCCGGATTACCGGTATTGACAACCGCCACCTGCGGGTACGCTTTTCACATCGAACAGGCGCAATCGGGGCAGGTGTGCAGCGAGCCGTTCTCGCAATCTGAACTGAATCAGCGATTGGCGGCCATGCTGGAGGCCTTGCCGACTGCGCCCTGGTCTGAGAATGGACTGAACTACGGCAAGAACGAGGTGCTATACACCTTGCCACAGGCCGCGGTCGATCTCATCGAACAGCAGGCTCGCGAGAAGCGGAGGGCGGGATAGGTGTTTTACCTCAATGAGGAATTGCAGCGTGCCTGGCAACAGCAGGACCCCTTCGACCTGCTACCGACACTGGATGGCAAGGTGTATCGACAGGTGGCGCAGCGCAAGACGTTTCAGTTTGACTTGCAAGGCAAGAGTTATTTCGCAAAATTTCACTACGGCGTAGGTTGGCGCGAAATTTTCAAGAATCTCGTGCAGTTGCGAAGCCCCATACTGAGTGCACGTAATGAGTGGGAGGCCATTCGACATCTGGAACGCGTAGGCGTCGATACGATGACGATCGCAGGTTATGGCAAACGCGGCCTGAATCCGGCAGCGATCAGGTCATTCATAATCACCGAAGCCTTGCAGCCCACCATCAGCCTCGAAGATTATTGCCGGACCTGGCGGGAACAGCCGCCTCGTTTTGCTGAGAAACGTCGGCTCACCGAACGCCTGGCGACCATCAGCCGAAAGGTACATAAAAGTGGCTTATGTCACCGCGATTACTATCTCTGTCACTTCCTCCTCGATGGGGACCTCGAGTCGGATGTCTTTCGCTTGTCATTGATCGACTTGCACAGGGCCTTGATCAAGCGCCACCTTCCGATGCGCTGGATCGTGAAAGATGTCGCCGGCCTGTATTATTCGGCAATGCATTTGGGGCTCAGCAGAAAGGATCTTCTGCGCTTCATCAGAGTTTATGAACAAGCCTCTTTGCGAGAAGTATTTGCACGTCGATCCCGTTTCTGGCAGGCGGTAGAGAGTCGTGCAGCTGCCATGTATAAAAAGTTAGGTGCGGCGAGTTGATCAATGAGCCAGTTTACTTGCAAAGAACTCATTAAAAAGGGCAGGCATATTCCTGTCCCGTTCGAAATTTTCCTTCGCGATGCCGGCGCTGATACCACCCTGCACATTCAGGCAATATTGCGCATCGTGCCGCGCAAACGCCTCGTAGCGTTGGCCACCTGGAAGGGAACTACCTGCATCGCCAAACTGTTTTTCGGCCGCGCTCATTGGCAACAGAACCGGCAACGTGACCTGACCGGGGTTACGCAGTTACGTGACGCGGGCATTCTCACTCCAGAAGTCGTCGGGGTCTTCGACACCCCTGAGGGAGATGGGGGGGTCATTTTGTTTGAGTATCTTGAGAAGGCACGCAGTTTGCTCGACCTGTTTACTGCGGCGACGATTGACGCGGAGCGACGTGACATCGTGGACAAGGCAATTGACAGCATAGCGCAGTGCCATGATGCAGGGCTTCAGCAGGATGACATTCATCTGGACAACTTCATGTTGGAGGGCGACAGGCTCTACGTCCTGGATGGTTATGACATCAAGCAGCATCCAACGGCGTTATCGCCAGCCGCACGTCGCGCCAACCTCGGGCTGTTCTTCGCACAACTGGCAGTGGCAATGGACGTCAATATTCCCCACTGGCTCTCACACTATGGCTGTTACTCCACTGGCATGGAAGGTGAGTCCCTGGCG
Source organism: Pseudomonadales bacterium (assembly GCA_023257655.1). Taxonomy (GTDB): domain Bacteria; phylum Pseudomonadota; class Gammaproteobacteria; order Pseudomonadales; family Pseudohongiellaceae; genus UBA9145. Next base: position 60,356 of record JALRBQ010000092.1, on the reverse strand, counting down.
ACTCTCACCACCGCGGTGCGATCGGCCCGCCAGCGGCGGCTGTTCATCATCGAAAACAAACTGTTTCGCTCTGCGACGGCCACTCGACTGGTGCAATCACGGACCCGACTCGCGGTCTACGACCGAACCCGGCATTCTCCGGCGCTGGAACGCCTTATCGCGGATCCTGATCAGGCGCTGGCAGGCGGTACCATGTTGAAGGATGGCGGCGCCTCCACGGTGGCTCTCATTGACCACGAGGGCCGGCAGTACGTGCTAAAGCGTTACAATATCAAGGGATTTCTGCACGGGTTGAAGCGCCTCTTTCAACCGAGCAGGGCCCACAAGTCCTGGCGCAGCGCAGCGACTTTGCTGGCATTGGGAGTAGCAACACCGCAACCCTGCCTGTTTGTTGAAGAACGGTTGTGCTGGCTATTGCGGCGCCGGGCCTGGTTTCTGTGTGAGTACGTGCCTGCCCCAAGCGTGTTGCAATTGCTGGAGGAGGGCCGGCTTGACGGGGACCTGCAGTGTAAAATTCTGGCTCAGTTTAACCAGCTTTTTCAAGTCATGAGAGAGTACAATATCAGCCATGGAGACATGAAGGCGTCCAATTTCATCTACCACGACGAACGCCTGTATGTAATCGACCTCGATGCCACGAAACGGCACCGGTCGGCAGCTGCGGCGCGTTCCTCCCTGCAGAAGGATATTGAACGCTTTCGCCGCAACTGGATTGGCACACCACTGGAGCAGCCGGTTCAGGCAATGCTTGAGCAACACGACGCGTAAGGCCTATGACAATTATTACACTCGGACTCGCAGGCGCGATAGGACACGATCCAGCCGCTGCACTCATGATCGATGGCAGTCTGCTTTCTGCGGTAGAGGAAGAGCGACTGATACGCCGTAAGCATGCGAAGGAAGAACAGCCCTTCCTGTCGGCTCGTCGCTGCATGCAGATTGCCCGCGTCAAGGCAGCAGACATTACTCACGTCGCGATCCCCTTCGCGCCTACCTCTATGTTCAGCAAGGCTCGCTGGCATTATGCCTATCGGCACTGGTATGCGCCGGATCGCAGTTTCGACGCCCTCTTCAATGGCAACCGACGCTACCACCGATATCGTAAAGAGCTCGCTGGGCTGCTCGAGCGGCTGCATATCTCTGAGAAAAACATCACACTTGTTCCTGTAGAACATCAGCTAGCACACGCTAGCAGCTGTTATCACATGACAGGCAGCGACAAGAAGACGGCGATATTCTGCGTCGATTCCAAGGGCGAATATTCCAGTATCTTTCTCGGTTATGGCGAGAACGGCAAAATCGTCAAGATCAGGGAGTTTTACAACCCAGACTCTCTGTGTGGCATGTATGCCGGCATAACCGATTATCTTGGATTCGATATCCTGGACGGCGAATATAAGGTGATGGGGATCTCGCCGTTCGGAGATCCTGAAAAATACGATCTCTCACGTCTCGCGCGATTCGAAGGCAATCGCTTCAAGGTAAACACGCATCTGGTGGGCACTGTCGGAATCCGGCGCTTCAAGGTCAAGTCTCGCGGGCACTACTTCAGTCAGGAGCTGGTCGACATGTTGGGGCCACGCCGGGTGGGTAATCTGGTGGATGACCCCTACGTGCATTACGCGGCTGCGATCCAGAAGATGTATGAAGACATCGCCTCGCGCATGGTTCAAACCTATCTCGGCGATATCCTGAAGGAAACCGGACGCCTCGCAGTGGCGGGCACCGGCTCCATGAACATTCGTCTGAATCAGCGGCTGGCTGACCTGCCTGGCGTCAAGACCCTGATTGTCAACCCGGCCTGTGCCGACTCCGGTACCGCGATCGGTGCAGCGGCCTATGCCAGTAACGCCGCCGGTGCGAAAATCGCCCGGCTTCGGCATGTGTTTCTGGGACCGCTCTACTCCAGCAAACAGTGCGTCAGCGCTTGCCGATTGCATCGCGACAAGCCGGTCTATGAATTGCTGGACAATCCCTTCGAGAAGGCAGCGGAGCTGCTGGCCGCTGGCGAACTGGTGGCGTGGTTTCGCGGTCGCATGGAGTTCGGCTCCCGGGCGCTGGGTCATCGCAGCATTCTCGCCAATCCGGCACTGCCCGGCATTGCCGACCTCATCAACAAGCAGGTGAAATTTCGTGAGAAATGGCGTCCATTCTCCGCCAGCGTACTCGATTCCTTCGCGCCCGAGTTCATGGAGGGAGAAATACAGGACGAGTACATGTGCATCAACCGGGTCGTGAAACCCCAATGGCGCGATCAGTATGCCGCTATCGTGTATCAGCAAGAAGGGACAACGCGTGCCCAGGTAGTGAGGGAAAAGGTGAATCCCGATTTTCATCGGCTGCTGACGGCGTTCCAGAAGCAGACCGGACACGGACTGTTGATCAACACCACGCTGAATCGTCCCGGTGAGGCACTGGTGTGTTCACCGAGCGAGGCAATTGACGTGTTTCTCGGTACTGATCTGAATTATCTGTTCCTGCAGGATGTGCTTGTCACGAAGCGGCAGGAGCGCGAGACCTGGTAAGTCGGGACGTAAGCCAACTCAATCAGGCAGGCGCCGATAGATCACGATACCCTTCTCGGCATCATCGGGATTTGCAAACTGCGCGACTCGCTCAAGTACACGAGCAGTCTCCAGCCGCGCCAGCACCTCATCCATCCTGAAACTTCTCTCGATAGCCACAACGCCCCCGGTTGGCCAGTCGCGAATTGCTGCTTCCTCCAGATAACGCTGCGTCTTGTCATAGGCGATTACCATGCCGCTGCCATAGGCGATCGCATGGTTATTGGTCAGCAACGGCGTCGCCGCCTCATGCTCCGCCAGCCACTCCACGGAATCGACAACAAATTGCTTGTAGTCTCCAAAGCTGTGGAAGGAATCGACTGCGCAATACGTGACGAAGAGAATCAGCAGCGACAGCACCAGTTGTCGATTACGCTCGGTACGAGCACGCCAGATATGGCAGAGAATCCACGGCACGAGTAGCGCCAGCATCAGGCAGAACAGCATGGCGTAGCGACTGGACAAGTAGCGGGTGATGAACAGGAAACCGAGCAAGACGACCGCATTGATAGTCAGGTAAATCACTAGCGGCACCACGAGCGATCGATTCGCGGATGGTTTGCGCCGCAATACACCGAAGCACAACATGAGGAGATAGGGAGCGCCAACACCATTGATCAGATTCACTATCAATATGGTGAACAGGCCCGCTACCATGAACAAGCCGATATATTCCTGCGAGTAGGCAGCGGCGTATTCCCCGAACAGGATGCCGCCAACTACCGAAGCCTGCTCCGGTGGCGGCGAGAACGTATTCATCAGGAAGGGCTTGTACACCGAGACAAAATTCAGCAACAAAGTGACGATATTGAGTCCGGCCAACGCGATGGCAAGTGCCGCGAAGAGCAGAATCCCGGCAACCATCATCTCCAGGCGCAGGAAGCGGTGTATGCGTTTGGGCAAGCTGATTCGGGTATCGAAGAACAGGGCCGCCGGAGTCAACACCAGGTAGATGAGCGCCTCGGCGCGAAACAGGGTAGCACCGATAAGCGCCGCACAGAAACACGCCCCTGTGATGAGTGAAGCGGAGGTGGCATAGCGTAAATACTGCCAGAACGCTATCAGGGACAGTGCCCAGAAGCCCACATCCCGTAAGACGAGATAGCGGTATTCGTTGAACTGCGGGTAGACGAGTATCGTGATCGCTGCCCACAACAACAGATCCCGGGAGTCATCTATCTCACGAACGATACTGATGAAAGCGTAGACGATCAACGCATAGAAGAGGGCATTAATAAGAAAAGCCGAGGCGAACAGGGACAATCCCAGCTTGCTAATGAGGCCGACCAACACAGAAAAGCTTGCCCACGAGTAGTAGTCGAAGGCGGCGGTCAGCCCGTTACTAAGAAAGATGTCAGCCGTACGGATGTAGGTGTAGGAGTCGTCGTTGGGGGTGTCAGGCAATAGCAGCGTGAAAACCGACAACAGCAGGCTGACGACGACTGCGCCGAGCCTGATGTCGACTTGCTTGAGATTTATCTGTGTCACCCAGGTCGCTCTAGTAAGGCCGGGCTGCAATGCCTTCAGCCTGTGTCTTGAATCGCTTGTGGAGCCAGAGATACTGTTCCGGCTGCTGTCTTACCGCGGTCTCGATGAGAGCATTGATTCTGCGTGCATCTGCCTCATCATCATCCGAAGGGTAGTCGGCCAGTGGTTCACTGAAGTACAGATGATAACCCGAGTTATCTGCATTTCGATAATGGCTGTACATCACTACGGCCGAGTCATTGAAGCGGGCAAACCGACTCGTTGCGGTGATTGTTGCAGCCGGTACACCGAAGAATGGCACAAAGACCGAGTGGCGGGCGCCGTAATCCTGATCCGGAGCATACCAGAGAATTCGGCCTTCCTTCAGGCTGCGCATGGCACCCCGTACATCACTGCGTTCGAGAACATGTGGATAGTAGCGCTGACGCCCCTTCAGCATTGCGGCCTGAAACAAACGATTATTGTTAGGACGATAGGTTACATCCATTGTGCCGAGCAGGTTAAACAGGAATCCACCAAACTCCAGCGTGGAGAAGTGCGCGCCGACAAGCAGTACACCCTTGCCCTTCGCCATTGCTCTCTCTACATGTTCGAAGCCGGTCACTGTTACCCGATGGCGAAAATCCTCGACATCCCGGTACCAGGAGATTGCGATTTCAATGAAACCAATGCCATTGGCGATAAACGTGTCCCTCACAAGCTTTCGATGTTGCACTTCGTTCAGTTCGGGAAAACACAGCCGTAAATTTACCTCACAGATGTGGCGGCGCTCACGCGCAAAATGATAGCTCAGTATCCCGAGTTGTCGGCCCAACGCCATTTGCAGGGTGAAGGGCAATTGAGCTGCGCTCCACATGCCGAACAGTAGTAACCAGGTAGGCCAGTAGCGAGGCCAGAGATAGGCATAACGGAACTTTGTGTGTTGAGTAGGTTTTGACACGGGTCTCGCCGTTGGCATCAGACCCGCCATCGGGTCATTCGGGTTCAATGCTTGCTGCGTCCGGGATTGTAGCAGAACCACCGGGCATTCTCAGCGCTGGAAGGCCTGATCTACACGGCAAAAGCACTATGATATGATCTTGCGCCTGAGACAAGCGCAGTCAGCACGGGGACGAGCACATGAAACTGGATATGCCTCCATTTCAACAAGCCAGGGTATTGGTGGTCGGCGACGTCATGCTGGACCGATACTGGCATGGAGACGCCCTGCGGGTTTCCCCGGAGGCTCCGGTGCCTGTGGTTCATGTCGGCAATCGTGAGGGGCGGCCGGGTGGTGCAGGCAACGTGGCACTCAATATTGCCGCGCTCGGATCTGCAACCAGTCTGATCGGCGTCGTCGGCAACGACGACACCGGTGAAGAGCTGAAGTCCCGACTCAACGCCGCCGGCGTCTATTGTGATTTTCTGGTTTCTCCTGATAAACCCACGATTACCAAATTGCGCGTCATCAGTCGCCATCAGCAACTGATTCGCCTCGATTTCGAACAGCCCTTTGATGCGACTGACATCGCCGGATTGCCAGCGAGATTCGAGGCATTGCTGGAGAATGCGCAAACTATCGTGTTATCGGACTACGCCAAGGGCGGGCTGGGAGATGTGGCTTCCCTCATCGCGCTCGCCCGCAAGCGCAAGCTTCCGGTCATCGTCGATCCGAAAGGAACGAATTTCGAGAAATACCGAGGAGCCACCTTGCTGACACCTAACCTCGTGGAATTTGAGGCAGTGGTAGGTCGTTGTACAAGCGAAGAGGAATTCGTCAACAAAGGTCTGCAATTGCTGAAATCCCTGGAACTGCAGGCCTTGCTGATTACGCGCGGGGAGCACGGGATGACACTGATTCGGCCCGACTTGCCGGAGTTGCACTTGCCCGCCCGTGCGCAAGAAGTCTTCGACGTCACTGGCGCTGGCGATACCGTTATCTCGGTGCTGGCGGCGGCCATGGCGGCGGGACACGACATTGCCGACGCCGTAGGGCTCGCCAATATGGCGGCTGGTCTCGTCGTCGGCAAACTGGGTACGGCAGCCATCAGCGCACCGGAGCTACGACGCGCTGTACTGGCTGAACAGGGGGCTGGACGTGGAGTTATGACGGCCGAGCAACTGCAAATCGCGGTACAGGATGCCAAGGCTCACGGCGAGACGATTGTCTTTACCAATGGCTGTTTCGATATCATCCACGCGGGTCACGTTGGTTATCTGGCGCAAGCGCGCAAACTGGGGCGACGCCTGATTGTCGCCATCAACGACGATGATTCCGTGCGTCGCCTTAAGGGTGTGGGACGGCCAATTAATCCGGTGGAACGCCGCATGGCAGTTCTTGCCGGTCTCGAGGCCGTCGACTGGGTAGTGAGCTTCAGCGAAGACACACCAGAGACGCTGTTGCAGAATCTGCAACCCGATGTGCTGGTGAAGGGCGGTGACTATTCTATCGATCAGGTGGTCGGCGGCGACTACGTTCAATCCTACGGCGGGCAGGTGGCTGTGCTGGAGTTTCTGGACGATTGCTCAACCTCGGCAATCGTCGACAAAATGAAGGGTCTTGATGACAGGAAATGAGTAAGGTAATTGCGAGCGCAACACGGAGCATGATATCCAAAACGGCGTGAGACGGTTGCTGGTAGAAGACTCAAAAAATTACGATTGCGCTTGTTGCTCTAGAATTTCGCCTCGCGGTATTTGGTAATAATCTCAAGGAAGTCTTTAAGGTCGAATGGCTTCGCCAGCACAGACGAAAACCCGGCCAGCGTCGGGGGCTGTAACTCCACAGTAACGAGAACCTTGGTAACCGCATCGGAAATTCGCTGTGCAACTTTGTCTCCAGTGATTCCCTGTAATCGATAGTCAATAAACAGGATATCCGGTTCTGTGTCTGCACAAGCCGCAATTGCATTCTCATGATTGGTGAATGTCGAAACAGCAATGTTGGCAATTTCACCGTACTCTTCCACGATGTCACAGAGATCTTGCTCATCGTCCAGGTAGTAGATTTCGAATTTCTCCGTCATCAAATTACGCCTTGTTAAAGCTTAGCTTGAAACAGGTATGGCCGTTGTTGAGCAGGTAATCAATCTGCGCATCGTGCTCTTCCAGAATCCCAACAATAATTGACAGGCCGAGACCGGTACCCCTGTCGGCCGTCTTAGTGGTGAAAAAGGTTTCGAAGATTCTGTATTGTAGTTCACTGGCAATCCCCAGTCCGGAATCGGTAATTGAAACGCAATATTTATCCGGTTCCGCGATGGTTTCGATAGCGATCCACTTGTCATCGAGTCGGCTGACTGCATCGATTGAATTATTGATGAGGTTTAACAGCACTTGTTCAATCTCGATATGATTGCAGAAAATCTCGCCAATAACCGAATTTTGCAAACGCACTTCAACTGACTCGTTCTTCAGACGTGGACGCGCCAACTCAATGGCTTCTTCAATCACCAACTGCAGATTACAGTTTTCAAACTTTTTCTCGGAGTCTGTCCTGGAGTACTTCCGCAGGCTTTGCACGATGTGCTGAATGCGAGCACTTGCTTTCTTTATCGACTCGACCTTCTTCACATGTGAAGGTGCAACAGCATTGGTCTGGATAAGCAGATCTGCATAGCCAAGAATCACCCCAAGAGGGTTATTGATATCATGCGCCATGCTTGCTGCAAGCTCTCCGAGAGATACCATTTTTTGCTGCATGCAGGCTCTTCTGACGTTCTTCCTCGTATTTGATTTCTGCGGTTTTTCGCGCCTGAATGTCCTGAATCGTGCCGGATAATGACACGATCTTCCCGTCAGCGTAGTTTGCCTTCCCGTTGGTATAGACCCACAAGACATTGCCTTTGGCAGTCCTTGCCTGAACCTCCAGCGCATAGGGCTCCCCCGTAGTCATCGCACGATTGACGGCTTCTTCAACGAGAGGAATGTGCTCAGGGATAAACAACTGTAATCCTTCGGGCAGCATTGGCTTCTGGCCATGCTGTTTTTCAACTTCGAGAATCTTGAATGTCTCGTCAGTCCAGGTGAGTTCGCCGCTTGCCACATCCAGTTCCCAACCACCTACTTTGGCTATAGCACTCGTTTCATTCAGAATCTCAAGTGTCCGGGTGAATGCACCCTCATGCATCACACTGTTGGTCTGATCCTGGCAAACGCTTAGGTAGGAAGAAATCGTACCCATCATGTCGAACATCGGGATAATCAGGGTCTGTAGATAGAAATAATCTCCATTCTTTTTCTGGTTTCGTATCAGACCAGACCATACTTCTCCCGCGGAAACTTTTTGCCAGAGATCATCAAAAAATTGTTTTGGATGATAGGCAGAGTTAAGCAGACGATGATTCTTTCCTAGCAGTTCTTCTCTGCTATAGCCGCTAAGCCTGCAAGATTCGTCATTAAGGAAAATGATGTCACCCCTCCTGTCAGTTTCGGAGATTATCTTGTCGGCAATCAGGGCGGTTTCGATCTGACCAAGCCGATCCTGTTCAACAACCTGATTGGTTATCTCGCGACCCATGGCAAAGATGAGATTGCTTTCTGAATCAGCGGAAGCCGACCATGAAATGATCCGGTAGCTGCGATCGGCGTGCCGACATCGGTTTTCGAAGTTCTTGGTCAAATGCCCGGACCCAAGATCGGTAAGTTCCCTCTCGCTTGCCTTTAAATCATCGGGGTGAATCAGGTCGAAGTATCGCATCGACAACAAGTCGTCGTGCGGGTATCCAAGACATTCGGTGAAGACGCCATTGACTCTTTCCAATCTTCCGTCAGGGGTGGCTATGCACATGATGTCGAGGGAGAGATCGAAGAACTTTTTATAATTTTCCATAACCTTCTGGTCACCAAATGCACCCCGGCCTGATAGAAGCTGGCTGGTGCAGATCAGGTCACTCCGAGGTACGGCTAGTTTATGCTGGGAGGGGCCGGTCAGTTTGAACTTATATCAGTTTATTCTTGCGCAGACAAAAAAATTGAGCCAGCTCAAGCCCTTAAGCTCGGGTGAGTGGCGAGATAAGCTCAGGAGATGAACCCACAGGCGTGTAAATCGAAAGCAGGCACTGTTGCCTCTCGCGCACGCCAGAGTTCAGGTAGTTCAGGGGTCGACCCATAGACTCCCTGCAATACCAGAAAGCCTGGCAGGTGCTGTGCCATGGCCGATGATTGGGAAGGGCAGGTCGGCGGAAGCGGATTACTTCGCCAGTGAGGCGAGTACTCGGCGCGTACCCTGAAATGGACGTCGCCCGTGCATGACCAGGAAATTGTCTACCAGTGCCACGTCACCCGTTTGCCAGGGAGTGTCGAAGACCAGCTCCTGACTGAGGCGCACTACCTGTTCCATAGCTGCCACTGGTATCTCTGAGCCATCGCCAAAGGTGATGGATTTACGGGCCACGTTGCGGGCATCCTGCCAGCCGCAGAAGGCAGCGATCAATTGATTGAAAAATACCTCGCGACCATCGGCGAGTGTGCGAACCACGGGCAGGGTGGCAGTGGTCACACGCAGACTGCCGTCGCGCAGCCATTCAAAGCTGTACCCGAGTGCACGTAGCCTGGCTTCGGCATCTGCGGCAGTCTCCACACTGAGGGTGTCTTGCCAACTGCGACCCTGGCCTGAGGCAATGTCCGCAGCGGCCGGCATCACATTTGTGTACCGGGCACCTAACCGACGACAGGCCGCGGTAAATTCGGGCAGCGCGGCATCCAGTCGTGACAGCAGCACATCGGATCGGCAAAGCGGAGTCGCGCCGCCGGAATCGGCGGCTTGCTCACAAAAGAACAACAATCGGGATGGGTAGATTGGTGTCTGCGCCATCTCGTGATGCAGAAAAATCTCGACTTCAGGTGGGGCCTCATTCGCCGTAAACACCCGCTCAGTTCGGTTCTTGCGCACCGCGTTTGATAGCGACTCGGCATACGTAAAATTCGCCAACTCAAAAGCTTTAACGACCGCATCGAAATCTTTATCGGAGCTGATCGGGAAATTGCGGAGCAGGACCGCGCCATGGATTCCCAGCAAATCCAGTAAATACTCACGGTTGTGGCGAATCCGCTCGACGGTGCTGGCGAGATCCGGAGTTGCAGAGCCGGGCTCCAGCACCACCGGGAACACGGTATCGAACTGTTTCTGCGAGGCGAGTGCTACCTGTCGAAAATCGGTGTGCGTCATGGTTACCAGTATCAGTCGTAGATAGGATAGAACGTGTTGAAGGCAAGCTCGCAGAACACGGCCGGGTCATTGTATCGACGATTGCTGTTCAGTGCCGAGATCGCCTGCATCTCCGCCTCGGTCAGTGAGAAATCGAATAGTGCAAGATTCTCGCGTAGACGCTCGGGCTTGCTGGTCTTCGGAATAATCGCGGTGCCGCGTTGAATGCCCCAGCGCAAAACCACCTGAGCCGGTGTGCGTCCGGTGCGGACAGCCGCCTGTTTGACAACGTTTTGTTCGAGCACGGATTCACTCGTTTCTGCCATATTCAATGGCACATAAGACAAGGCGCCCAGAGGAGAGAAAGCCGTTACGGGCAAGTTGTAATTCGCGGCCAGTCGTAGCAGACGTTCCTGGGTGAGATAGGGATGCGACTCGATCTGCAACATCGACGGCTTGATGCGGCTGTAGGCCATAAGGTCATGCAAGAGTGCACTGCTGTAATTGCAGACGCCGATGTTACGCACGAGATCGGCATCGACAAGCGTTTCCATTGCTGCCCAGGTTACGTGCAACGGTACCGGATCGATCTGCATCGCGGGGTGGTCCGCATCCGGATCATGGAACCATTCCGGCGGGTAGCGCGTGGCAAAATCCACGTACTTCAGTGCGATGGGAAAATGGATCAGATACAGATCAAGATAGTCCAGACCCAGATCAGCCAGGGATTTTTCACAGGCGGCACGGACATGTTCAGGACGGTGAAAGGTATTCCACAGCTTCGAGGTAACCCACAACTCCTCGCGGCGACAGAGTCCCCGTTCCAGGGCCTGACGAATGCCGGCACCCGCTTCTGCCTCATTGCCATAATCGGCAGCGCTGTCCAGATGGCGATAGCCAGTGGCGATGGCGTCGACGACGGTAGCCGCCGTCTGTGCCCGATCGATCTTCCAGAGACCCAGCCCGACTGTCGGCAGTTGCCCGGCTGCGAGCGGAAGTGAGGTTTGCTGTGTCATGCGGTTTCCTTGGTGGCGCGATGCAGCCTGTTAGCGATCAAAAAATCCGGAATGGAGACGGGTTCGCCACCGGCGATGGATGCCTGGGCGGCGCTGGCGACGATGATAGCCCATAATCCCTGCAAGGGTGTCGCCGCGTCTGTTGCCTTGCCTTCAAGTCGGTCGATAAACGCCTCGTGTTCAAAGAATGTGGCACCGTGATGACCGCTGCGCTCAATCACAGCAGGGTAGGTCACCACAGAGGGTTGGTAATAGGGGTGTCCGGTTACCTCCACCTGGATCGTCGCACGTGAGGCCTCCTCGCGCTTGAAGGTGGAGTGCTCGGTGGCAAGCAGCCTGCCGTGTTCGCCAGTAACGATCATTTCCTCGTAGAGCTCCTGGGCAAACATGTTCAGTGTAAAGCTGGCTCGTACGCCGTTGGCGTAGTCGATGATGACGAAGGCGTGGTCATCGATGTCGGAACGTTCGCCATCCTGCTCGAAATCCCGAAAATTGACCGCCTGGCCACCAGTGGCATAGACACGATGGGGTTCGGATTGTGCCATGAGATTGATCAGGTCGAAATAATGGCAACATTTTTCCACCAATGTGCCGCCTGAGAAGCGATTAAACTTGTTCCACTGACCGACCTTGTCAAGGAACGGAGGGCGGTACTCGCTCATGCTGATGGTCTTGATGTTGCCGAGTGCACCTTCGCGCGCAGCCTTAAAAGCCTCGACATACTGAGCCTTGAAGCGGTACTGCATGCCTAGCTGCAGGAAGCCGGTGTTACTGGCGGCGAGCTCCAGCAGATGGGCGGCGTCTGCCAGCGTGGTTGCCATGGGTTTCTCGACAAACAGGGGCTTGCCGCAGGGAAGCAGTTGAACTGCAAGATCGTGATGCGTGAAATTCGGAGTACAGACGAAAATGCCGTCCACTGCAGGGTCAGCACAGATCTCCTCGAGACTGGCATAGACGCGCGGCGGAGCGAGGCTAGTCGGAGCATAGGTGGCAAAGTCAGCGAGACTGCGCTGAACACTGGTCGGCTCGGTGTCATACAAACCGATGACCCGGGCCCGGCCTAGCAGCGTCGCGACGCGCAGGTGTTCACGCCCGATCATGCCAGCGCCGATGATGGCGAGCCCGAACTGCGGGTTCGGTCCGGGCAGTGCCATGGCCTCGACCCGAGCCCGTCGGGCGGCCGCAGATTCAGAATAAAAAGGAACGGCTGACATGCCTTACTCTCCGGGGTTTCCCTGCACTGGTGAATTGACTCCCGGTTGCCGCGCTGACCAGAGCCAGCCCAGCACATTACCGGTAATGAGCAGACCAATGAGCGGCCAGAAAGCCTTGCTTAATCCGCCGACCAGCCCCACCGGTGAGAATAGCAGGTAGACCGCGACTACGCAGGACAGGAGGCTGACTGCACAAGGGGCCGCATGTTTCCACGGGGTCAGGTCTACTTTTTCTTTTCGATGGTAGCTCCAGGCTTCCTGTCGAGGTCGAATTCTGCCAACAACCAGCATAATCCCCACCTCGATTACGAACAGAATAGCGTACAGATGCAAAAAGTGAATGTCGATGAATTCCCGCAAACCGAACTGTAACAGACCGTAGGCAATTACATGAAAGCCAACTGCGATCTTTGCACCCAGAGCAGGTACGTGGTGCGTGAACAGACCGATCAACACGATCGCAATGACCGGAATATTATAGAAACCGGTAAAGATGCGAATGATTTGCCACAAGCCCTCGGGCGCAAACTGCAGCAGAGGGGCGACGACAAAGGAGAATAATGCGATGGCGACACTGGCAAACTTTGCCACGCGTACCATGTGTGCGTCACTCACCGTTCGCCGTAAAAGCGGCTGGTATACATCGAGACAAAACAGGGTGGCCGCGCTGTTGATCAGTGAGTTGAAGGAACTGAATACCGCGCCCAGCAATACAGCCAGGAAGAAGCCGGTGGCATAAACAGGGAGCACATCGCGTATCAGTCGCGGGTAGGCGAGATCAATGCTTGCCAGACCTGGACCGTAGAGATGGTAGGCGATGATGCCCGGTATCATCATCAGGAAGGGGACAAGCACCTTGAAGAATCCCGAGAGCAATACGCCTTTCTGACCCTGGGCCAGATCGCGAGCGGCGAGCGTGCGTTGAATCACGTACTGGTTCGTACACCAATAGAACAGATTCGCCAACACCATGCCCGTGAACAGGGTCGCGAAAGGAGTAGGGTCGGCATCACCACCGATGGCATTCAGTTTTTCTGTATGCGTGGTACCGATGATCCTGAGTCCCGTACCGATACTGCCGTCGCCGAGTTGTGACAGACCCAGCAAGGGCACTGCAACCCCGACGATCAGCAAACCCAGTCCGTTGATGGTATCGGAGACGGCGACCGCCTTGAGACCCCCGAAGATCGCATACACAGAACCGATACAACCAATTGTAATAATTGTCAGAACCAGACTCTGGCTGTAGCTGAGGTCCAACAGATTGGGGACATCAAAAAGTTGCAGTACGGCAATTGAACCGGAGTACAACACACCTGGTATGGTAACCAGACCATATCCAAGCATGAAAAGAATGACGGTCAGTCGCCTGACTCCATCGTCATAACGATCATTGAGAAACTGGGGCAGTGTGGAAAACGCGCCAGCCAGGTAGCGTGGCAGAAAGACGAACGCCATGCACACTGTCGCAACCGCCGCGGTCACCTCCCAGGCCATACTGGAGAGGTTATAACCATATGCCGAGCCATTCAGACCAATAAGCTGTTCAGCCGAAAGGTTTGTCAGCAACAGTGAACCGGCAATGAATACCGCGCCGAGCCCGCGACCGGCGAGGAAATAACCCTCGCCTGTGCTGGTTTCGCCCCGGGACTGTCGATAGGAAAACCAGGCGACGAGACCCATGAAGAAGATACAGCTCAGCAGGGTGACCAGCAGGTGATCAGTACTCAACGCACACGCTCAACAGGGCGCCGGTAGGGCGCCAGAAAATCGTACATTAACGGATGCTGTCATGGTTTCCTCGAGAGCACGCTGGGCAGAAAGTGTCTATCGCGACACTGCGAACATTATTTACACAGTAAAGAATCCGGGACGGGGTGTGTCCGTTCCCAGTGTGGTCCCTGCAATGGGTGCCCCGGCGGCCAGCAGAGCGGAACGATGTTCAGGCAGCGCTGTACGAATGCAGAGTTCTTCGTACTGACGTATTCGCATGAAGCCATCGGTTGCCAACACCCTCGACACGTAGCCGGCAGTACGCGGCCAACGTGTGGCATCAACCTCGAACCGAACGAAGGCCGCGTTGCGGAAAAATGAGGCGAGTGCGATGTCGGCGATTGAGAGTGACGCGAACAGAAAGCCGACTTCGGGCAAGACGCCCTCCAGATAATCGAGAATCTGGGGGATTTCCTCGCGCTGGGCTTTCTCGAGTACAGTGTGGTCGGGCGCGGCGCCCCAGACAAATTTCTTGATAACCAGTTGATTGAAGAAGTGCCAGACAAACACCTCACCCAGTCGGGAATCGGCGTATTCCTCGAACCAACGTGCCCGTGAACGCGCTTCCGGACTCTCGGGAAGCAGGGAAATCTGCGGGTATTTTTCATTCAGGTATTCACAGATTACCGTGGAGTCCGACAGCGCGGTTCCGCCATCGATCAGAACGGGTATGCGTCGTAGAGGGCTGAGTCTGGCAAATTCATCGTTACCAAAGAATGGCACAATAGGATCGATCTCATAGGCGATGCCTTTGATTTCGAGACAGGCGAGCACCTTGCGCACGTAAGGTGACAGATAGGATCCAATGACTCTGATTGTTACGGTCGGCATGTGGGTCGACTCTGAGGGCGACTTCAGATGCATCACAATCTAGCGCAAATACTTGAAAGATGTAAATGATCACGTGCTTAGCTGGGCCTGCGCCTGGCACGATAGCGAATGCCCTGGCCAGGGTATTTTCTTTGGGATATCGCACCAGCCTCGGGTCGAACGGGCTACCTGCCAGATGACTGGCTTTAACAGTTTATCTATGGGGAGACGCGCGGGAAGCGACTGCGACCTGCAATGATGCTGCGCGACTGCTGCTTCACAGCTGGTCGATCTACACCCGGTCGAATTACATCGAGACGATATAAATTCAGCCAGTAGTAATCTAGGCGGTATAAATGGTGTATGAGCCAATCAACAGAAAACCGACACCCGCGATATAATGCAGCACCTTCTCATTAATGGTTTCAGAGAGCAGGCTGCCTGCCAGCACACCCATGGCAGAGGCCACAATCAGTGCGGCGGAAGCCGCGAGAAACACCGTCGTTTTGCTTACTTCCTTGTCGGCAGCGAATAACATGGTGGCCAATTGTGTCTTGTCCCCTAATTCGGCGATGAAGACAGAGGCAAAAATCGTCAAAAATATTTTCCAGTCCATAACAGGCTCGCAGCTATGTGAAGATCACGAATTCAGGGTCGAGGGCGGTTCGGGTGAGCGTGGGTGATCCCCTCGATCGGGGCGCAGTTTATAGTTCGCCGTCGAAGTAGTCTACCGCCGCATCGAGCCGGGTAATGTGCCGCAGTTTTGACCCAGGCGCTTCACACCAGGCCAACACCTTGTCGGAATCCGGATGCTCACAGCTATCCGCCGCCTTGGTGGTGCTGAGACTCAATTAGGTCTAGTCCGACGTGCCGGTATTAATGATCTGGTGGTCCTCCGTTACGGTATTCCACTCGCCTTCACTGTACTGAAGCGACTGCCGCTGCATTCGCCGCGAGATGTGCCGCATTAATAGTACCGATGATCACGGTCGACACACCGGACTTCTGCAAGGCAAACTGCAGGCTGGCTGCGGCACTGTCACCACCGTTAGTGCAGGCATGGCCGCTGTTCAGCGCTTTCTTGATCAGGATGCCCTTGTTGTGTTCACGGGCACTGTCAATAACGATGCTGTCATCAAGCATGAGCTTGTTGTAGGTGGCCATGACGACATCGGTTTCCTGTACCGCACGCAGACCACCCGCCGGCGTTTTGGTGGACATGCCGATAGCGCGAATGAGTCCTTCCTGTTGCATCGCGCGCAAGGTTTGCAGGCAGTCCGTGGCATCGAGAATTTGTTCATCGCGCCCGTCGGAATGGATCAGGACGATGTCGAGGTAGTCGGTGTTGATGTTTCGCAGGCTGCGCTCGACACTGCGACGCGTGTGGGCGGCACTGAAATCAAAGAACGATTTGCCATTGGTAAATTCCTCGCCAACCTTGGTGGAAATTATCCATTCGTCTCGCTGCCGTAACAATCGGCCAAGGCGTTGTTCCGCGCTGCCATAGGCGGGCGCGGTATCGAGCAGATTAATGCCGAGATCCCTGGCTTGATCAAGCAGCGAGGCAACCTGGCGATCTTCAGGTAAGGCAAAGCTGGTGGGATACTTCACTTCGTGATTGCGGCCAAATTTTACGGTTCCCAATCCCAGGCAGGAGACTTCCATGCCAGTCTGTCCGAGTGGCCGCTTTCTGATCGTCATCGTCAATCCCAGTAACTCTTGGCGAGTCGCGGTGGATCCAGCGACCGGGTCAGCTTGTAAGGGTTGTTATGCACACGCGGCATAACCCCGTTTTTTTGTAGATGCGTTAAGAGTTTATCGGCCAGTGACGGGCTCAGTGTGAGTTTGGTAGGCCAGGCCACCACGACGTTCTTCTCTTCCAGCAGGTAGGCGTCGTCCGGTCGGAAATTATTGGCAATATCCGGTTCCGCCCGATTGATCATGAAGCAATGCCAGGCCGGGTTCTTGAGCTGCAGCCAGGGGAACTTCTGACGCAGAATTGTCTGTGCTGCTACAAGCTGCTCAGCGTCATCGCGCTTGACGCCGCTCTCGGCGAGTTCGCCACCCAGGTACCACACCGGAGTGCCCTCGGTATCGGAGTGCGATGTTACTGTCAGTTCCGGAGTCAGACTGAAATTGTCGCCAATACAATGCACGAAAACGCGAGGCAGGTCAGGGTCTTTCAGATAGACCATCTTCAACGGCCGTACCTGTGTCTTCGGGGTCAGCAACCCTGCCTTCTGGATCAGTAGCTGGTTGCCCTCCCCGGCACAGAACACGATGCGCTGACAGGTGATTGCAATGTTTTGGTCGTCACCGGCGATGGCGATCTCGTTGATTGCGCCGTTGCCGGCAGGTTTGAAGCGCACGCGCTTGCTCGCCACTTTAAAGATTGCCTTGGGGTAATTGTTGGCGAGCGTCGTCAACAGTGAAGAGGTGTTGATCACAAAGTCCGGGAGTCGGTACAAGCTGCCCTTGACCGTTGCGTCCCGAAAGAAACGCGGATAATTGGCAGCAGCGACTGCCTCTACCCGACCTTGGAGGCTCTTGCTCCCAAGAAAAGTTTTCAGTTTGGAGCGCAAGCCGGAATCTGACCACATATAATAGTGGTCATTGAGAATCTCGCAGTTCTTGAGATCGACATCACCTTTACCAACGAGACAGTCTCGCCAGCGTTGTGGCATAAGTGATGTCGCTGAGGCGGCACCCGCGAGTGATCCGCTGATCGCATATTTCAGTCCACCATGAATGATGCCCTGGGAGGCGATGGTCTGCCCGCCTCCGAGTGTCTTCGATTCGATCAGTATCGCGTCGTAGCCTTCATTGCGTAGCCGGTTCAACATCCACAGACCCGCAATGCCGCCGCCGAAGATCACGATGTCGGTTGAATAGGTCTGTGTCATTGGTTACCTTAGTCGCTTGTCTTGTTGACAGCCTGAACGCGACGACGAGCGTGTCAGTCTGTGCTACCTTGAATCCGTATTACGATGCAACGCTCTACTCTGATCAAAAGGTAACGCTAACAAAAGTATATCGGCTAGGAACCAGATTTCCCAACGCGGCATCAGGGCCATTGAGTAACCCACAACATCATGTATCGTCTGCTTTATAGCGCCCTGTTCTATGTCGCGGTGCCTTTCATCTGCCTGCGCGTCTTACTGCGCTCGCTGCGCGCTCCAGCCTATCGACGCCGTATGGGTGAGCGTTTCGCCCTGGCGCACACTCCCGCAGGATTTGACCGCTCACGCATGACCTTGTGGGTGCACGCGGTCTCGGTCGGAGAATCCGCTGCGGCTGCACCACTTGTCCATCGTCTGCGCGAACAATACCCGCAGGCACAGATTCTCGTTACGACCATGACCCCAACGGGCTCGGACCGGGTTATCAGCCTGTTCGGTGACAAGGTCTATCATCGCTATATTCCCTATGATCTGCCCGGGGCAGTCTCGCGTTTTCTCCGAATATACGATCCGACATTGCTGGTCTTGATGGAAACCGAGTTGTGGCCGAACCTGATTCACCAGTGTCATGCACGTGGCGTGCGACTGCTGCTCGCAAATGCCAGATTATCGGAACGGTCAGCTCGCGGATACCAACGCCTGGGTGTGACGACACGCACGATGCTGCAGCAGATCGATGCCATTGCGGCACAGGCCGAGCCGGATGCGCGACGGTTTGTGATGCTGGGTGCCGACGCTGCCAGAGTGCATGTCACGGGTAGTCTGAAGTTTCTGGTCGATATTTCCGCCGGCGAGGAGAAGGGCATATCCATCTTCGATTCGATTCGACATTCCGGCAGACCGGTGTTGCTTGCGGCCAGTACTCGCGACGGAGAGGAGCCCAAAGTTCTGGCTGCCTTCCGACAATGCCTGACGCGTCGCCCTGATTTACTGCTGTTGTTGATACCACGACACCCGGAACGCTTCGACAGAGTCGCAAGGCTGTGTGAAGAAGCGGGCTATCGGTTGCTGCGCCGTAGCAGTAACAAGCCAGTGGCAGATGCCGATCAAATTGTGCTCGGTGACTCCATGGGAGAGATGCTGCGCTATACCCGCCTCGCGACAATCGCCTTTGTCGGTGGCAGTCTGGTGAATACCGGTTGCCAGAACGTGCTCGAGCCGGCGGCGCTCGGCGTGCCTGTTATTACCGGGCCCTCACAGTTCAATTTTGCGACAATCTGTCGGCAACTGGAGTCGGCGGGTGCGCTGCTGACGGTGCAGAACGCCGATGAACTGGCCGCGGCGGTGATTGCACTCTTGAAGGATCAGTCGCGCAGACAGGGGATGGGGCAGGCCGGCCAGACTCTGGTGCAGGCTAACCGCAACGCCTTGCCTGCACTGATGAGCCTGATTGCTGAATTGCTGCCTGCGAACTAGCTGGGTTCAGAGTGTGGAAGTTTCGAACTGGCGAGTAAGATTCTCGGCGACATCGGGCATTACCCTGACGTTGTCCTCAATTCGGATGCCGCCGCTGCTATAGAGCGCATCGATAAGTTTCCAGTTGAGCAGCTTGCCCGCCTCTTCCGAACGCTTTTTCTCCAGAATCATCGGGATGAAATACAACCCCGGTTCCACAGTGAAGACCATGTTCTCTTTCATGATTCGGGTATTGCGCAGGCTGGGAGATTCCGGTGGGGGCGGCAATTTGGTGCCGGACTCGTCGAGCTGATGGCCGCCAACATCATGGACTTGTATTCCTAACAAATGTCCCACGCCATGCGGCATGAACCACTGCGGAATATTCTGCTCGGCAAGGGAGTCAACTGTGCCCGAGCACACTTCATGTTCAATCAGCAGCTTCGCAATGCCTCGCAGCGCGAGCGTTTGCAGTTCGCGGTAGGCCATGCCGGGCTTGAGTGTATCGACCAGACTCAGTTCCAGATCGATCATACCCTGCACGAGTGACTTGAACACGGGGTGAGCAGAGTCCTTGGTCCAGGTGCGGGTTATGTCCGAGCCGTAGCGATTGACACGGCAGCCGGCATCGATAAGCAATACGTTGCTGTTCGCACCGGGAGCACGGCGCTTGTTCTGGTAATGCAGGATGGCGGCTTTCTCATCCAGCGCGACAATGTTCGTGTAGGGACTCTCTTCCTCCAGCAATGAACACGCCTGCAGGAAGGCCATGTGTATCTCGTATTCGTTGCCGCCGCGCAGAAATGCCTGGCGAGCGGCGGCGTGACCTTGAACACCCAGACGACTCGCCTCGCGCAGCTGCTCCAACTCGTAGCTGGATTTGATGGCGCGTTGAAAATCCAGATAGGCAAGCAGCAGCGGGGGATTGCTGCGGTCCGCAGTAACGCCCCAATCGGCGGCCAGCTTGGTATTTTCGCCCAGGTAATAGAAATTCTTGCCGGTCAATTGCTCCTGTACCAGCTTGACGTCATTGACGCGCACAATCCGGAACTGCTGCGCCCACCAGTCTTCATTGGAAACGGATTGTTCGTACCAGAAATCATCAGGAATAACCTGGAAGTACACCGGTTTGTCCCCCGGGGTAAACCAGATAAACTGATTCGGTCGATTCACGGGTAACCAGTGATTCAAGTGTCCGAATGACTGAAAACTGACGTGACGATCGTCGCCGAAATAAGTGTGTTCGGTTCCGCTATGCAGCAGGACGGAGTCAGCGGTCAGTCCGCTCTGTTGGGCGCGTGCCAGCGCATTCTCATAGTTGGCCACGAGCCCTGCGATGTGATTGGCGAATAAAGCTGCGTTCAAGTGAGTATCCCTGGTTGACAACAACCCCTGGAAAGAGTTGCCTTGTAAGTACGAGAGCAGGAATTATACTGCCTTGCGAAGCGTTTCATACAAAATTCGCGAGTCACCATAGCGAGAAACAAGCGTAAAAGGGGGTTACATGCTCTATCCAATGTTCGTGCTGGTACTGTTAACCAATGCGGTCATGATTATCACCGCACGGGCCCGCGTAGGTTCGGTAAACAAGGGCACGGTATCACTGAAGTATTATGCACTGATGCAGGGCCAGGAAGTGCCCGAATTCATCACCAAGTCGACACGCCATTTCAGCAATCTGTTTGAGGTGCCAACCCTGTTCTATGCAGGGGGAGCCGTCTATCTGGCGCTGGGCCTGGACAGTCGTCTCGCCGTCGCCTGCGCCTGGGCGTTCGTCGTTGCGCGGACGCTTCATACCTTCATACATTTGGGTTATAACAATGTCATGCACCGGCTGCTGGTTTTCGGGCTGGGTAATCTGGCGGTTCTGGCCATGTGGATTGCCATCATGATGGCCGCCGAATAGTAATGACAGAGACAACGATGACGGAGACAACAATGACGAACACCGAATCTTCGACAGCGACCTTGCCCGTGTTCATGTTGGCGAACCTGGTCGTGAGAGACGCGGCGACGTACCTGAATTATGAGAAGGGATTCTTCCCGATCCTCAAGCGCTATGGCGGCGAATTTCTCACGTTTGATGACAAGCCGCTCACACTCGAAGGTGAGAATCCTCCAGAGGGTCGCGTGATTTTGTTCAAGTTTCCCTCCGAGCAGGCTGCGCGCGACTGGTATGCAGACGCCGAGTATCAGGCAATTTCGGAACACCGACGTGCCGGGACCACTCTCAAGTGTCTCACCATCGTGCATAGCTTGCCGCCGAGGAGTTGAGCCATGGCCCTGCACTCGCCCAATGATGTGATGGATTTGCTTGCCAGCTGTTTCGGGAAACCGGGACTGGTCGTGACCGAGGCTGATCTCGGTGACGCTTTCTTTGATTTGCGTACCGGCATCGCGGGCGAGTTATTTCAGAAATTCACGAATTACAATGTGCGACTCGCCATCGTGTTGCCGGAACGCAACCGGTACGGTGACCGGTTGCGTGAACTGGCAGGCGAACATGATCGGCATCCGTTGATTCGCTTTGTTGCCGACACGCCGTCAGGAGAGCGCTGGATTTCCGCAACACGTTCATAGCCCGCCCGGAAGACCTTCATCCACACGCAAGGGAGAACAGACATGATTCGATCCACTACACCGACGCTGCAAGGGAAGGAAATTACTGACTACTGCGGCATCGTCGTCGGCGAGGCCATACTCGGTGCCAATATCTTCAAAGACATCTTCGGCGCAGCGAACTGCGATCCGGCTTCGGGAAGCTCTGTTGGCTAGCTATAAATCTCCATGCCCGGACAGGCGCAGAACAGATTGCGATCGCCGTAGACATTGTCGATGCGGTTAACGCTGGGCCAATACTTGTTGCTGACACCATTGCTGGTTTTGCCAGGATAAGCTGCCTGCAGCTTGGAATAAGGGCGATCCCAGTTTTCATCCAGCATATCGGCGAGTGTATGCGGCGCATGTTTGAGCATGTTGTTGTTCGCGTCGATCGCGCCAGTCTCCACCAGCGCTATTTCCTGCCGAATCTGGATCATGGCATCGATAAAGCGATCGAGTTCCTGCTTTGATTCGCTCTCGGTAGGTTCGATCATGAGTGTGCCTGCCACCGGGAAAGACATTGTTGGTGCGTGGAAACCGAAATCCATCAAGCGCTTTGCAACATCCTCTTCACTAATCCCGGAGGCTTGCTTCAGCGGGCGCAGATCGATGATGCATTCATGCGCTACCATGCCATTGCGGCCGGTGTATAACACCGGAAAGTGCGGAGCGAGTTTCACGGCGATATAGTTCGCACTGAGAATCGCCACCTGGGTCGCGCGCAACAAGCCGATACCACCCATCATCGCGATATACATCCACGAAATCGGCAGAATGCCTGAACTGCCCCAGGGCGCGGCAGAAACAGCCGAGTTGCCAGCTTCCGGACCCACAAGTGTGATCACTGAGTGATTGGCCACATAAGGAGCGAGATGTTTCTTGACGCCGATTGGTCCCATGCCTGGGCCGCCGCCGCCATGAGGAATACAGAACGTTTTGTGCAGATTCACGTGCGAAACATCGGCACCGATTTCTGCGGGCTTTGCCACTCCAACCTGAGCATTGAGGTTGGCACCGTCCATGTAGACCTGACCACCGTGGTCATGAATGATTTGACAGATCTTGCGCACACCTTCTTCATACACACCATGTGTCGATGGATAGGTAATCATGAGGGCGGCGAGATTTTCAGCATGGAGCTTGGCTTTCGCTTCGAGATCTGCAATGTCGATATTGCCGTCGTCGTCACAGGCGACCAATACGACCTTCATGCTGATCATTTGTGCGCTGGCGGGATTGGTGCCATGGGCCGAGCTGGGAATTAGACAGACATTGCGCTGTGATTGACCCATGGCCATGTGATATTTGCGAATTGCCAACAGCCCTGCGTATTCGCCCTGCGCGCCGGAATTCGGTTGCATGCTGACTGCGTCAAAGCCGGTGATCTCGGCCAGCATGTCTTCCAGTTCCTTGATCATCTGCTGGTAACCCTGCATCTGCTCCACAGGAGTGAAGGGATGAGGCTTTGCAAATTCTGGCCAGCTGATCGGAATCATCTCGGCGCTTGCATTGAGTTTCATCGTGCAGGAGCCGAGTGGGATCATGGCGTGTGTAAGGGAAATATCCTTGTCTTCAAGTCGCTTCAGATAACGCAGCATCTCGGTTTCGCTGTGATAGCGATTGAAATGAGGGTGCTGCAGGTAACTGCTGCGGCGCTGCAGGCTGTCGGGGATAATTGCCGGCAATTCGCCACGGGAGATTGCATCGTCGATAACAGCTACCGACAGGGATTCCGCCTTATTCCCGAGCAGAACCTGCCACAATTTCTCGACCTCAGCAGGAGTTGTGCATTCATCCAGACTGATGCCAATCAGCGGCTGGCCGTCTGTTTCGTCGAAGCGCAGATTGATATTGGCGTGCGCGGCCCGCTCACGCACGGCGGCCGCCACTTCCGGCGCAACCGCCAGGGTCAGGGTATCGAAAAAGCAGGAATTCACCGGAGTCAGGCCGGTATTTACGAGACCCTGAGCAAGGATTGCAGTCAGTCGATGAATACGAGAGGCAATCTTACGGACGCCCTCCGGTCCGTGGTACATCGCGTACAGTGCCGAGATATTGGCGAGTAAAACCTGAGCAGTGCAGATGTTGCTGTTCGCCTTCTCGCGGCGGATATGTTGCTCGCGGGTCTGCAAGGCCATGCGGAAGGCCTGACGACCACGAGTGTCGACAGAGACGCCGATGATACGGCCTGGTACCGAGCGTTTGTAGTCATCCTTGGTCGCGAAGTACGCGGCATGCGGGCCACCGTAGCCCATGGGGACGCCGAAGCGCTGGGTGGTGCCGACCACGACATCGGCTCCCATCTCCCCCGGCGGCTTCAGCAGCGCCAGACTCATGAGGTCGGCGGCGACAACGGCGATTGCGTCCTGAGCATGGAGGGCGGCGATGCGATCGGTCAGATCTGTAACCAGGCCGTGCTTTGAAGGGTATTGGAAGATCGCCCCAAACAGGCCACTGTCCGGCATCGCGTCGATAGAACCGATCACCAGCTCGAAACCGAAACATTCGGCGCGCGTCTTGATGACATCAATGGTTTGGGGGAAACAGTGCTCGTCGACGAAGAAACGGTTGGAGCCGCGGCTCTTGCTGACCCGCTTCGCCAACGCCATAGCTTCGGCCGCGGCTGTGGCTTCGTCCAGCAAGGAAGCGTTTGCGAGGTCCATGGCAGTCAGGTCCAGGATCATCTGCTGGAAGTTCAACAGACATTCCAGCCGGCCCTGGGATATTTCGGGCTGATACGGAGTATACGCAGTGTACCAGCCAGGGTTCTCCAGCACGTTACGGAGAATGACATTGGGGGTATGGGTATCGTAATAACCGAGGCCGATGAATGAACGGTAGGCCTTGTTTTTCGCGGCAATCCCCTTCAGGCGCGCCAGCGCCGCGCTCTCGGTCATCGGTGCGCCCAAAGCCAGCGGTTTGTCCAGGGCAATGGCAGCGGGAACGGTTTTTGCCACCAGTTGCTGCAGGGAATCCACATTCAGGGTGGCCAGCATCTCGGCGATCTGGTCTGCATCGGGACCGATGTGTCGGTCGATAAACTCATCCCGATATTGCAAGGTTTCCAAGGTAGGGGCGGAGTCGTTGCCGGCCTTGGCGGAGCTGGTTTCCGGAGTGGATTGCGTTTGCATTAGAGTCCTTGAATAGAAAATGGAAGGATCGGCAGCTTTACAGCATGCCGATCCCCGGGGTCATACATTGGTTACGCGCCGGTGAATCTCCGGCAACGAGTCTAGTCGTCGCAATGCTCGGCGTAAGCGTCGGCATCCATCAACTCTTCCAGCTCGGATTCATCGCTCATCGCAACCTTGAAAAACCAGCCCCCATCGTAGGGTTGGGCATTCACCGTTTCGGGAGCGTCCACCAGGTCGCCATTGACAGCGATGATCTCGCCGGAAACGGGGCTATAGATATCGGAGGCGGCCTTGACAGACTCCACCACGGCGACTTCTTCCTTGGCATGTACTGTGGTACCAACTTCCGGCAATTCAACGAAAACGATGTCACCGAGAGCATCCTGGGCATGGTAGCTGATGCCGACCGTGGCGTTGCCCTCATCATCGATGCGGACCCATTCGTGGCTGGCGGCATACTTCAGGTTATCAGGATAATTGCTCACTCGGTGTTCCTCATGCTGAACTGGAATAGGGCTCTACGTTGGAAAGCGGTTGCTTCGACTACTAGTCGAAAATTTTCTTACCAAATCTGACGAAATTCGGCTTCACGATTCTGACTGGTGTGAGCGTGCCGCGGATGTCGACCTGACAGGACTTGCTGTTGACCGGAATTCTAGCTAATGCAATGGAATGCTTCAACGTAGGGGAGAAGCTGCCAGAGGTAATAATGCCTTCGCCACAATCAGTCACAACCTTCTGCCCTTCCCGCAACACTCCGCGCTGTTCCAGAACCAGGCCGGTGAGGCAAGGTAATTTGCCGGCTTGCTGCTGCTTGCGGTGTTCGGTAATGGCGGTGCGTCCGACAAAGTCCCGGTCTTCGGGCCGCCAGGCGACAGAGAACTCCATATTGGCGGCGATTGGCGAGACGGATTCGTCCATGTCATGACCATACAGGTTCATGCCGGCTTCGAGCCGCAGGGTGTCGCGGGCACCCAGCCCGATGGGTCGCACACCGCTGGAGAGCAGCTTGACCCACAGGGTCAACGCGTCGGTTTCGGGAATTATCAGTTCCAGGCCTTTCTCGCCGGTGTAACCTGTGCGGGCGATGAACCAGGGGTCGAATTCGACGCCCCGGAAATTACCCAGTTGCCTGACTGCGTCAGCCTGTTCAGCCGGCAGCAGCGCCGTCACCTTGTCGATGGAGTTTGGGCCATGCACGGCCAAAATCGCCAGCCGTGGCCGTTCTTCAACCGAAACGGAATAACCGGAAGTCTGCTGTGCCATCCAGGCCAGATCCTTCATCCGGGTTGCGCAGTTTACGACCACCCGATAACCAAAGCTCATCCGGTAGACGATCAGGTCGTCGATGACACCACCGTCTTCATTCAGCATGCCACTGTAGAGGGCGCGACCGGGCACATCGAGTTTGGCGACGTCGTTCGCGAGCAGATGACGGAGGTATTCGGTGGCATCCCTTCCAGAGACATCCACAACAGTCATGTGGGACACATCGAACACGCCAGCATCGCCGCGCACGGCATTGTGTTCTTCAATTTGGGAACCGTAATTGATCGGCATATCCCAGCCGGCAAAATCCACCATCTTGGCGCCAGCGTCGATATGTTGCTGATAGAGTGCTGTCTGTTTTCCCACCGGCGATTCCTTTCTGAATGCTTTGCGTCAAGGCTCGCATTCTACCGAGGGGCAGCGATTTTTAATAGCAATCAAGGGAAGGATTGGCGCGAAATTCTACAACAGCTCCCGTTGTAATCTGTGCAGCGCAGCTGCACTGGTTTGGCGATTCGGGTGCTTGCTCTTGTCGCCAGCATAACCCAGATTTACAGGGAATTGACACGTCCAGGTGGGTTGAATCAGGCGCCCGGCCGTACCGCGGCCGGTGGCGGGCTCGAGGCCGCGCCAAAAAATCCTTGCAAAAGAGCGAGTTGAAGTTTCCGGTCCCGATTGCAAGCTACAGCCTTGAAATCGCTTTAATCCAGGTCATGTTCGGAGCCGGAATATGTTGACATTTTGTGCCAATGGCTCATATTAACGAGAGTTTCGACTGATGCGGTGTCGGAACCACGCAGTAAACATAACATTTAACCTACGTAGTTTGTAGTTTGAAGCACTACTAATAAGAAGGCAGTCCCCAAGCCTCAGTAGTTTCAGACTTAAGGATTGCCTGATAATTCCTCGTTAGGGAGAGTTGCTCATGCAATCTTTAAGCGCAAATCCATTCCGGATAAAACTCCTCTGTGCCGCTGTTTCAATGTCATTACTGCCCGTGGCAGGAACTGCGTTGGCGCAGGACCCGGAGCTCGAAGAAATCATCGTAACCGGATCCTTGATCCGTGGAACACCTGAAGACGCGGCCTTGCCGGTGGAAGTCTTCACCATGGACGACCTGCGGGAAATCGGCAATCCGACTGCCCTGGAGTTCGTCAAGAGCCTGACCTCATCGGGACCGACTACTGGCGAAGCCTATTATTTCAGTGGATCCGGCCTGACCAGCAACGTGGGTTATAACTTGCGGGGCATCGGCGCGGATAAGACCTTGACGCTGTTTAACGGCCGCCGTTCCTCCGAGAACTCGTCGATCTTCCCCTCGTCGGTCGTGTCACGCATCGAGATTCTGAAAGATGGAGCCGCGGTAACCTACGGTGCCGACGCTACCGGCGGTGTTGTCAACTTCATCACGCGGGATGACATGCAGGGTTTCGAGCTGTCTTCGTCCTATAAAAATATCGACGGCTCCGATGGCGACTGGAATATCGCCGGTGCTGGTGGCTGGCAAATTGGTGATACCAATATCATGATCGCCGCCGAATGGGATCATCGTTCCGAACTGGACTCACTGGACCGCAGTTTCACGAGTCTGCCGAACGCCGTGAATCCGGCGCCGTGGTCGACACTGACCAATCTGGCAGGCTGGTTGCCGCGAGGAACGCTGCCCGCAACACCGGGGGATACAGCCAACGGGGAATGGGGTAGTCCCTCCGCCGGTATCGTCTCTGACTTTACCCAGGAGTCCTGTGAGGCCGTGGGCGGTGCCTACGTGAACTCTTACACCTGTAAGTACAACTACATTCCCTACTACAACCTGATTGAAGAAAATGAATTCTTCCGCCTCTACGGCCAGGTGACGACCGATATCTCTGACAACATGCAGTTCTATCTGCGGACTGCTTTCGCCAGAAGCTATTCACCACACCAGTACGGATCGCCCTCGCAGCCGGTGATTCGTGGTCCGGCGCGGGCCAACGGAGCCACCTACCAAATCTATGTGCCGAAAGAAAATCCCTTCGTACAGGAATTCGCTGCTCGCACTGGCTTTGATCAGACCTCCGCCTACGGCCGAACCCAGGGCTTCACACCGGTGACCTATCGAGCCTTCGCACACGGCGGCAATGATGTCTATGCCGAAGGCGACAGTCACAGTACGCCAAACCTGAACGTGACCAACTATTGGCACATGTCTACAGGTTTCTCGGGGGAATTCGAGTTCCGCGATACGCCTATCAATTATGATATGGCATTAACGTATAACCAGTCTCACTCCACCAACACCGCACCGGACATCATCGGCGCGAACCTGCAACAGGCGGTAATGGGTTTCGGTGGCCCGAACTGTAATGCCCCCGACCTCGATCCGACGCGATTCGGTATTCAGAACCCGGCTGCCGCAGGCAAAAACGACTGTCACTGGTATAACCCGTTCGCCTCCAACTTTGCCAGCCAGCCTATGCTGGGTCTGGCAAACCCGAGCTATAACTCGAGTCTCACCAACGATCCGAGGCTGATCGACTGGTTGTTCAATGAACGTCGTTCGGAAAACATCAACTGGAACGTGACGCTAGATTTTGTCCTGAGTGGCCCGACACCGATTGAACTGCCAGGTGGTACAGTGGCCTGGGGCGCCGGCGTGCAGTACCGGGATACCCGATTCCACGACAGTGTGACCGATCCGTTGTATAACGGCAGTCAGCCTTGCGCCTGGCCCGAACAGGTGCCCGTGCCGCCAACCGATCCGCGTTATACCGGTTGTCTGCCGGATGAGCCCGGACCATTCTTCTTCTTCGGAACCAATACGCCCGACTCCACCGCCCAGGAACAGTTCTCTTATTTCGCGGAATTGAACCTGCCGCTGCTCGAGAATCTGTATATCACCGCCGCTGCGCGTAACGAGTCGTTCACCGGCGATCTCGATGCGACGGTGTACAAGGTTTCCGGCAAGTGGGACGCCACAGACAATATTGCGTTCCGTGGCTCCTATGGCACCAACTATCAGGCGCCAGGTGCCGGCATCGTACCAGGAAACGTCAACAATGGTGTGAACAGCTATACCATCGCGGCGGGTAACTGGCGCGGTGCACAGACGATCACCGAATCTGGCATCGAGCCGGAAACGGCCACAGTCTGGAGCACCGGGGTAATCTGGCAGTCGCGTGGCTTCGGCGATGACCACGACTTCCGTTTGATCGTCGACTACTTCGACATCGAGACGGAAGACGAACTCGGATTGCTGGCGTCGGCGAACACTATCGCCAACGCAGTGTTCAGCATCTCGCCCAGCGGCTCAGGCAACGTCCCGACGAATGGCACGGCGCTGGCGGATTGTTCGCATCCGCTGATCGGTCGTGTCGCCTTCAACGGGGGTGCCTGTGTCCAGGGTGTTACCAGCGCGGATAACTTCGCGAATATCACAACCGCGTTCGGTAATGGTCCAGGCCAGCACACTGCCGGTTACGATATCACCGCGGACTACAGCTTCAACGCCTTCGATGGCCAGATTCGCCTCGGCGCGACCATCACCAAGGTCGAGACGTTTGAGTTCTCCGAGACAACCCTCGATGGTTACCTGCTGGATCCAGGTGACGATCGACTCGGTACGCTGAACTTTGCCACCATCGCCAATGCGGCACCGGAAACCCGTGCCAACTTGAACTTAAACTACTCGCGCGGCGCACATAACTTCCGGCTTGTGACCGAGTATATCGAGGGTGTTGTCGATGAGCGTTACATTCTGGCTGATGGCAGCATCAATGAAGCGGCGCTGGTTCCCAGTGGTCGGGAGCCTGGAACAAGTAATGCACTTGCCCCTTCGTACTTCGGGGTGATCGGGGATGATTGGTGGTCCACCAGCTTCCATTACATCTGGGATTGGGATTTCGCCACACTGAGCTTCTCGGTGGTGAATATTCTGGATGAAGATCCGCCCGAGTCACGTCAGGAGATGGGCTACGATCCGCGCATCGGCAGTCCATTGGGAAGAACGTTCGAGATCGGTCTGCGCAAGACATTCTGATTCGGACAGCGTTAACCGCAGTAGAAAAAGTGGGCCGCTATGGCCCACTTTTTTTTGTAATCAATTCCAGCTCAGCGAACTTGATTCAGATGCTGCTTCAGCCTTACTGGTAATAGACCGGGTGCGTCGTAATCTGAATGCGTGACTCCATATAAGTGATGGAGTCACCATCGACCGTACTGAAGAAATGCGGAGTGCCTGGCTGCAGAACCAGGACGTCACCGGCACTCACGTGGCGCGCGAGGCCGCCGGTCACACCGTTTTGTGTGCGAATCAGGTTGGGGTCAGTGGATTCCGCGAGCGGAAGATTGAGGCGGCCCCCGGTAACGAGTGTTCCACTGCCTTCCAGAATGCGATAGATCTCCACGCTATAGGGATGTACTACGGCGTACTGCACGACCGAGCTGCTGCGCCGGCGGATGGAAACACCCGGGGAGATGGTAACAGACCAGCCACCGGCGGAGGCCGATGCCTGCGCCGCCGCCTCCAATTGCGCCATGATCTCGGCTTCCGATTTATACAGGGCGGGCGGCGCACCTGAGTCCTGTGCATTTGCTCCCAGACCCAGCAGCAGGCAACAGCCAATCAGTAGTCGCTTCATTGTTATTCTCCTTGTACGCGAGGGCAGGGCGGTCGCCTGCTGACAAGATTCTTATACACCAGATGTCGCATGGGCGCACTACCGGGTCGCGCCAGCCTCAGAAAGCTCGCTAGGGCAGCCAGGCGTAACTGAATTTGGCGAATAACGCGCGATCCGTGCGCTCGATGGAGTCATAGCTGTCGTTCTGGAACCCGGCGTCCGAATAGCCGACATAGAAACGCGTCGCCGCGTTTACCTTGTAGCTGTAAAGCAACTGAGAAGTGAGTTCCTTGTTCGTACGCTGCACGGTTCGCACATACCGTTCAGGCACGCGCTCGGTGTCCACCGATTGCAGGGTAAAGCGCAGGAAGCTCCGCGAGCTGAACTGGTAAGTGGCGCGAAGATCCGCCAGTCGCGCGGTGAACAGGTGTTCCCCGTCCGACTTGAATTCCTGGTAGCTGTAGTCGAAATCGAATTGCAGGTGCTCGCCCCACTGATAGCGGAAATCCGGTCCATAGCGAGTCGACTTGCCGAGCCGGGTGTTGGCGAAATCGACGACGTCCTCGATACGTATGAGCATGCCAAGCTGCAGATTCGTCGTTGGTGTAAAGCCAAAGTCGATCTGGTTGAAGTGTTCCTGGAAATACTTGCCATTCCAGTAAGTCTTGCTGCCGCCAAACAGGCCGTTGAGTCGGGACTGCAAAGGTCCGTTCATGTTGATGAAATACTCCATCTCTTCCTCGAGCACCTTGCCAGCCTGGTCGACGGTGCGATCGTAGTCGGCGGCGAAACGGATACGGGAAAAGAAACTGTCGCCGGACCAGCGCCAGCTGCGGCCCACCGTGTAAACTTCCTTCTTGTAGTCCACCCGATTGAGGAAACCGAGGTCGGCACGGAAGTCCCTGCCGTAGTCGAAATACTGGAAGCGCCAGTCCCAGGTGCGATCAAAGTGGGTATATTCCAGCACGGTCGAGGAATCGCTCAGACTGGCATCCTGACCATAACGTGTCTGTATGGCATCGGGGTAAGCCGATTCCGATCGCATCGTTTGTACATACAGAGTGTCCTGATCGGTCAGTTCGAAGACGCCGTCAATCGACATCACCGTGTTTTCATAATCGCCGCCGCGGCGATCGGTGATAGTTGTGCCGAGGCTGGAGTTGTTGCCGACGTCGTAGCGATAGCGGGCTATCGCGATGTCGCTACCGATCTCACCCAGTGAGGCGACGCTGGAGCTGAGACTGTTCGGTATGAGGAAGCTCGTCACATCATCATTGGCACTCAGCACTCCATAGCTATGGGCGCCGGATTTGCCGGTGAGTTTGAGGCCAAAGTCCGGTGAAGCGATATTGCGCGTGTGCACGAGATTGACATAGCTGTTGAAATAGTCGGCGCCGTCGAGGAAGAAGGTACGTCGCTCGGGAAAGAACAGACTGAAGGTCTCATTGACAGCGAGTTGGGGGCTGTCGGCTTCAATCTGGGAGAAATCGGGATTGAGCGTGCCATTGAAATAAATATCCTGTGTAATTCCCCAGCGCACATCCACACTGGCCTCGGGATCGATCGACGCGCGTTCGGTCACTCCGGTGGCAGGGTCACGCGTCTCGATGGAGGTCGCTGTCACCGTAGGAATGATCTCGAGATTTCGGCTCGGTTCGATATTGGCGAAGCCGCTTGCCTTGTCGAACTCGCACAGGAAGCAATTGCCGTTGAGCTCGATCGGTGCGTTGTTGATGCGATAGGGGCGATCGCGCGGATAGTGACGCACGAGACCGATACCCCAGATCTGGTCGGTTTCGCTTCGATTGAAGCGCAATTGCTTGAGCGGTATCGCCATCTCCACACTGTACCCGGTAGCGCCGATGACTCCTGCGCTATCCCAGATCGCATTCCACGAAGCGTCTTCGTTGTTGTTGATGTCATCAAAGATGGCATCGAACTGAATGCCAAGCGGGTTAACCATGAACTCGAAGGCACGCCGCTGATCATTGAAGGTATCGAGTACGATGCCGATGCGGTCGTCACGTCCGATACTGTCCCGGTCGCGATAGAAGGCGCGAATGCGTGAGGGGTCAGGATCGGGGGCGATAAATGCCACATAAAGCGTCTCGCCGTCTTCCATCAGGAAGGCTTCTGCGGTGACGGCCGAGGGAATGTTTTCACCGGGGCTGGTCTCGATATCGAGAGAGACACGGGTCGCCGCCTGCCATTCCTGTGAGCCAACGTTGCCGTCAATATCCGGCCGGGATGTCACGCGCGGAATGCTAAAGTCGGAACTCGACTGTGCCTGCGACGTCGCCAGCGGGAGGAGGGTAGCTAGCAGGAGAGTGAGTGTAAGAATTTGGGCAGGCAACGGGCGCCATCCATCGCGGGTCATGTGCATACTTCCTTTCGATTACTTCGTGAATTCCCTGGGTGCCTGTCGAGTACGGGCAAGAGTACAACAAAGTACCGACTTGTAAACCCGCATTTTGCACGCATGCGCCCGGGTCGTTGCCCGGAGTTGCTACTCGGGTCAGAGGCGCGGTAACAAAGGGAGTCGATCGAGTGGGTTGTGCAGCAAGCGCGGTACGACGGACAAAAAAACGGGAAGCCTGGGCTTCCCGTCGTTCATCGCCATCTGTTCTACATGTCTGCGGCGGCTTCCAGCACGTCGGCGAAATCCGGACGGTCCTGATAACGGGCCTCGGCAAACTTGTAGCGAATTACGCCGTCGGGGCTGATCAGGAAAATGCCCGGATAAGGAATGCCGTAGGCACGATGCCCCGGTTCATAATCCAGATTGCGCACGCCGAAGGCATTCACAATCTTTACCTCCTCATCGTGCAGGAGCGTGAAGGCGATGTCCTGGTCTTTCTGCACATCCTTCAACAGGCTGATCGGGTCATAGGTAAGCGTAGCCACGTTAATGCCCATGGCGACAAACTGGTCACTGATTTCGGTCAGCTGCACGAGCTGAGCTTTACAGTAGGGTCACCAGTCGAAGGAGCGGCTCAACATGAACAGCAGGCCCTTCTCGCCGACGAGGTCATCGAACGTCTGCACGTTGCCGTCCTGATCCTGTGCCGAGATGTCAGGAATCGAACTGCCAACCGGGAAGTCCGGCGACCAGACGAAATCCTGGGCCTGGGAAAACGTTGATAAAGAGATAAGGAACAGCGTTGCCAGTAGCAGGCTCGCGGATTGTCTGGCGCGGTCAAGAAGCTGAATCATAATCAAATCCTGTCTAGGTCCAGTGATGCGTGAAGAGTTGATGCGTGAATAGTTGATGTGTGAAGAGTCTCGATCACTCCTACTAGAACCCACCGCGGCAGATTTTATTGCAGCGTCCTATTCTATTTCAGACAGGAAGCGCTCACCCCGTGGCAGATAGTTGTGTTCACTATCGAGAGAAAAGACCACTGACGCTGAGCGGCCGATAATTTCTTCGCGCGGGACGAAGCTGTAGACCCGACTGTCAGCGCTGTTATCCCGATTGTCGCCGAGCACAAAATACTGGCCTTCGGGAACCACGGTGGGTCCGTAGCTGCGACTCGTGCGGCTGAAGAACTGGCGCGAAAGCTTGGCCTGATGGGCGCGATTGGGCAGTTCTTCAAGAATGATGACATTGTCGTCGTCGCGAGACAGCACCTCATAGCCGGCGGCCTCACCATTGATGACGAGAGCATTGTTCTGCATGTAGATCGTATCACCGGGAATTCCGACGATGCGTTTGACGAGTCGTTTGTCGGCTTTCTTGGAGTCGATGATGATGACATCACCACGCTGGGGATCGGAGACTTCTGCCAGCGAGATTTCAGTGAACGGAATCTTCACGTCGTAAGCCAGCTTGTTGACCCACACCTTGTCACCGTCAAGCAGGGTCGGCTGCATCGACGCGCCGGAGATTGAGCTAAGATCGGCGATAGCGCTCTTGAAGAAGACGATGCAGAACAACAACAGGAAGAATTGACGATTTTCTTTCCAGAACAGGCCAAGATAGCTGCGGATTCGGGCACTGAACGTGGCGCTGGTAAAATTGGACATGAAGTAAAACACCCTCTGCATAAGTCAGGCTGTGTGCCAAATGCGCCCCGGAACGGGGTTCTATAAGCTAGCCGCGATGGGTAGTGCTGTCAAATCCGCTGACCGCCCACGGCCCGCTTGCAATCTCCGGTGGGCCGCACTAACCTGTACGCCCGTACAGTATCTGAAGGTGGCGTAACCCGTGGCACTCGCGCAATTCCATCCCGCCTGCCAGAGCTGGTTTCGCAGTCGTTTTGGCGAGCCTACCGCCGCCCAGGCCCAGGCCTGGCCTGCCATCAAGGCAGGGCGTCACACGCTGATCTCCGCCCCAACCGGCAGCGGCAAGACTCTCGCCGCCTTCTACGCCGCCATCGATACCCTGGTCCAGCGCGACCTCAGCCAGCAGTTGGAGGATGGGGTTCAGATTCTCTACGTCTCGCCCCTGAAGGCGCTCAGCAACGACATCCAGAAGAATCTGGAACAACCCCTAGACGGCATCGCCGAGCACTTGCACCTGTGTGGCGAGCATCCCGTGGACATTCGGGTAGCCGTGCGCACGGGCGATACGCCTGCCAGCGAACGCCAGAAGATGGCGAAGAAGCCGCCCCATATCCTGGTGACGACCCCCGAGTCCCTGTATCTGTTACTGACGAGTGCCAGCGGTCGCGCCATGCTCGCCAGCGTGTCGACCCTGATCGTGGATGAGATTCACGCCATGCTGGGTGACAAACGCGGTGCCCATCTGGCGCTCTCCATCGAGCGCCTGCAACACCTCGTTCAGAGTCACTCAGGTCAGGCGTTGCAACGCATCGGCCTTTCGGCTACCCAGAAACCGATCGAAATGGTAGCGCGCTATCTGGTGGGTAATGCCCATTGCACAGCCGACAGCGTGGACTGTGAAATTGTCGATACCGGCTTCCGTCGACAGATTGATATCAGCATCGAGGTACCGGGCTCAGCTCTGTCGGCATTAATGAGCAACGAGGTATGGGAAGAGCTGTACAAGCGGCTGGTCGAGCTCATCAATTCCCATGACACCACCCTGGTATTTGTGAATACGCGCCGACTCTCGGAGCGGCTGGCGCTGGCACTCGCCGAACGCCTGGGGGAGAACGCCGTGTGCTCCCATCACGGCAGCATGAGCAAGGACCATCGCTTTGCGGCCGAACAAAAACTCAAGGCCGGGGCTCTGAAGGTGCTGGTCGCGACGGCATCGATGGAGCTGGGCATCGACATTGGCTCGGTCGATCTTGTCGTGCAGTTCTCATCGCCGAAAAGCATCGCCACGTTTCTGCAGCGCGTCGGTCGCAGCGGTCACTCGATTCACGGGCGGCCGAAGGGCATTCTGTTTCCCCTGACTCGTGACGATCTGGTTGAGGCAACTGCCTTGCTGCACAGCATCGGCCAGGGAGAACTCGATCGAATTGTCATGCCGGAGCAGCCCTCCGATATTCTGTCCCAGCAGATCGTGGCCGAAGTCTCTTCCACTACCTTCAATCCCGATGCCAGTGCCGAAGGCTGGGCGATGCAGGACCTGTTTCGTCTCTTTACCAACGCTTACGCTTACCGCGATTTACAGTACACCGAATTCGAGACTTTGGTGCGCATGCTGGCGGAGGGCTATACCAGTCGCCGCGGACGGCGCGGCGCACACCTGCACCTTGATGCAATCAACAATCGGGTGCGGGCACGACGTGGCGCTAACCTGGTTGCACTCACCAATGGTGGTGCGATACCGGATATGTTTGATTACCAGGTCGTACTGGACCCGGAAGACACCGTGGTTGGTAGTCTCAATGAAGATTTTGCGCTCGAAGCGCTGCCGGGGGATGTCTTTACTCTCGGCACCCACAGCTGGCAGATGCTGCGCATCGATGGCCTCAAGGTTCGCGTGCGTGATGCTCAGGGTATGCCGCCCACAATTCCGTTCTGGTTTGGAGAAGGGCCAGGTCGCACCCATGAATTGTCGATGGCGGTTTCACATCTGCGGCAGAACATCGCCGATCTGCTGACTGACGACTCGGCCAATGCGGCCGTCCAATGGGTAGTCGACAATGTGAATTTGCCACGTGCCGGCGCGTTGCAGCTCGTCGAGTATTTGCAAACCGGAATGCAAGCGCTTGGGGTCATGCCGACCCGTGAGACGCTTGTGATGGAAAGATTTTTCGACGAAGTCGGAGACATGCACGTCGTCATCCATTCGCCATTTGGCAGCCGCATCAACCGTGGCTGGGGGCTCGCGCTGCGCAAGCGCTTTTGCCGCTCATTCAATTTCGAGCTACAGGCTGCTGCAAATGAAGACAGCATCGTCATCTCGCTCGGCTCCGTGCACAGCTTTCAGCTTGACGAGGTGTATCGCTACCTGCAATCCGCCACCGTGCGCGATGTATTGATTCAGGCACTGCTCGATGCGCCGATGTTTGAAGTCAGATGGCGCTGGAATGCAACTCGTTCTCTCGCGATTCAGCGTAACCGCAGCGGCAAGCGCGTACCGCCCCAGTTCCAGCGCATGGACGCCGAGGATCTCGTCGCGCATGTTTTCCCGGATCAGATCGCGTGTCAGGAAAATCTCACCGGCAAGCGTGAAATTCCCGAGCATCCGCTGGTGCAGCAAACTATTCATGACTGTCTGACCGAGGCGATGGATATTGACGCCTTGCTGGAATTGATTACGGCCATCGAGCGAGGCCAATTGACGCTCATTGCCAAAGATTTGCGTGAGCCGTCGCCGTTTGCCCAGGAAATCATCAACGCCAGGCCCTATGCCTTTCTCGATGATGCGCCATTCGAGGAGCGTCGTACGAATGCGATTCGCAATCGCAGCTGGACCGATCCGGCAGAGGCACGAGACTACAGCCTGCTTGACCCCGAGGCGATTCAACGGGTGCGAGAGGAGGCATGGCCCTTCGTCAACAATGCTGAGGAACTGCACGATGCCCTGCTCAGCATCTGTTATATGACGGCAGAAGAATTTGACAGGCATCGTTATGCAGTTTGGCAGGAACGCTTGTTGGCACAGCAGCGCATCGTGCACCTACCGGCCATTGCGCAAGGCATCTGGGTCGCTACAGAACGATTTCCCTGTTTTGCCGCGGTTTTCGCGCTGACCGACACTCAATCATTGCCTGCTTTTCTGCAGGGTCAACAGTGGCATCCGGAAACAGCGCTGAAAGAAATTGTCCAGGGTCGACTGGAGGGAGTGGGGCCAGTAACAGCAAGCCAGCTCAGTCGGGAACTCAATCTCAAGGTGGCTACAATTAATGCCGCACTGATCGCGCTGGAGGTCGAGGGCTACGCCTTCCGGGGCCAGTTCTCACCCGCCACAGCAGGACAGCAGGAGCGTGAGACTGAATGGTGTGAGCGGCGATTATTGCAACGCATTCACCGTTACACCATCGATGCTCACCGCAAACGCATCAAACCGGTTTCGCTGGAGTCCTACACCGAATTCCTGTTTGACAGGCATCAATTGTTACCCGTGAACCAACAGGATGCCGTCAGACTGCCCGGCCTTGATGGACAGACGCAGCTACAGGCTTGCCTGAATCTGCTGGATGGCATTGCCGCTCCGGCGGCGAGTTGGGAGGCGAATCTGTACCCATCACGGGTCAAGGACTATGACCCCGTTTGGTTGGACGCCCTGTGCATCAGTGGCCGGGTTTGCTGGGGTCGCTACAGCGCACCGACAATCAGGAGTCTGCAGAAAAAGACCAGCGGACCGGTAAAGAGTACGCCCATTACACTCGCCTGCCGCGCCAATCTGGATATCTGGAAGGCCCTGGCTGCGGCCCAACAGGAAGCCGGCGAGTCGCCGGTAGTGAGCGGCGCAGCGGCGCAAGTGGAAGCCGACTTGCGGCTACACGGTGCCAGCTTCTTCGATCAGATCCAGAGTCGCACCGGTCTGCTCCGAACCCAGCTCGAGAGCAGCCTCGCTGAACTAGTCAGCGCAGGCCGCCTCACCAGTGACAGCTTCACCGGATTGCGCGCCTTGCTCACTCCTGCGGGCAAGAAGCCCGGTTCTCATCGACGCCGCGGGCGCAAGGCGATGTTCGGAGTCGAAGACGCGGGACGCTGGAGTTTGCTGGAAATCGGGCAACAGACACCGGAGCCCGCCGCCACAAAACGCGGACCCTCGCAGTGGGATGTGCTGAATGAAGAGCAACGCGAACGGCTCGTGAGCATCTACCTGCAACGGTGGGGAGTGCTGTTTCGCGGCATTCTGGAGCGGGAATCTTTTGCTCCGCCATGGCGTGTGCTCCTGCAGACGCTGCGCTGGATGGAGCTACGCGGTGTAATTCGTGGAGGTCGTTTCATTGCCGGCGTCGGTGGCGAGCAATTTGCCTTCAACAACACAGTCGATGAATTGCGCCGATTTGCCAATACCGAAGGTAAATCTGCCAGACACAAGCCCTATTATTCACTGGCAGCTACCGATCCGCTTAATTTGTTGAACCTGCTCTTACCCACGCGCAAACTGGCGCGCCTTAACAGCAATCGTGTGCTGTATCGCGGCGGTATTCCGGTTGCCGTACTCGATGCCGGTGAAATTCATTTCCTGCGCGATGTCGCGGAAGATGAGCGGTGGAACCTGCAACAGGCACTGCAACAACAGCGCTTTCCACCGCGGCTACGCAGTTACCTCGGAACACGCTAAGCAGCAATAGCCTTGACGCGTCGCGGCAGGCTGTCAATTATCACAGAACTTTCCCCTGCCAAAAAAAATCCCGTTGTCGACAGAGCCGACAACGGGATCTTCACCGTATGGGAGCTCAGGAGTGTCGTGTCACCACGAGCATTCCCCTCCAATTACACGTTCGAGCTTGCGCTAGTGTGTGTAACTGGAGGCTCCCTTAATAGATGGACTATTGATGGGATCACCTCCTTTTAATTCCAGGGTAGTCACGGATTGCCAGAAAGTTCCCCCTGCTAGAACTCCTAACAAAGAACTGACTCGTTTATATAACACAATTTCCAGGCTGTAAAGAATGAATGGCAACGGGCGCCAGTTGCTGACGTCAATCAATCGCCGACGCTTTTTTCGCCAAAGTGTGGCGCCTGTCACACGGACAATTGATAAAGCGCGCCGTGGTTCAAAATAGAGTGGAGTCAAATCCCTATAATTCTGGGTATCGATACGAATGACCGTGAACAAACATGAGGGCATTGCCATGGCAGAGCGCCGACATTACCGCCGTATCACCGTAGATTACTGGGCGAGCCTCACGCACCCGCTATTGGGAACCGTCACTTGTGAAATTCAGAATATGTCACGTAGCGGACTGTTGCTGAAACCCAATGAGGAATTGCCTTTCTTCGTAATGATGGAGCTCGATGTACGCATCTACGGCGAGGGCTGGGACAGCACGATGCCATCATTGCCAGTACAGGTGGTGCGCGCAAACCAGCAAGAGATTGCATTGCGTTTCATGGACATCATGGAGGATGCCTGGTTCGGACCGGACGACGAGCTCGAACGAGAAATGGAAAGTCTCTCATTGCGTCGCATCGATTATGATTCGGCGTACGGTTAACCCGGTTCAGAACGAGAGAAAAACCCTGACCGAAAAGCACAATACCAGTAGCGCAAGGCCTACATAAACAATGAATCTCAGTGGCGCCTCGATGAAGCTGTGCCACAAGGTTCTTACCTCACCGCGCTGCCGTTGCTCTTCATACACCGAACGCATGTGCTGACTGCGTTGCTGCTGATAGTCGTCGATCAAGGCCCGAGCCCGGTCAAAATCCTGTTCATCCCTGATCCATAGCGCCGGTAGCGAGATGCCCCAATTGCCGGCAGAAGTCTCGAAGAACGCGATCTCATGTTCATCGAGCAGTTGGCGGATGGCTTCAGCCTCATCGTCCGGGACGTGGCGAAGTTTGAAGACGAGTTTTGACATGGGAAGCGGCGCGTCGGTGATGATTTCAGAGTGCTTTTGCACCTCGATCAGGCATGCTACCTTTTACCCTACACAGAGTACACACCGCAAAGCGGAAAGGATGAGACAATGTCGCTAAGCCTGATTTGTCAGTTGATCATGCGCATAAAACAGCGGTGCTTTCCTGCAAATGGTCACCGTCTGAAAATTCAACGAGTAGACCAACACCGCGTGATGCAAGGATTGCCGCGTCTCCTATGTCTCGGCGTACTCACGTTGACCACATCGACACTCGCCATTGGTGAGACTTCAGTGTGGCAGGTACGTTCCGGTGATAACACTGTTTATCTGGGTGGTACCGTGCATCTGTTACGAGCCAGCGATTACCCTTTGCCTACAGAATTTGAACAGGCTTACGCGGCTTCATCAAAAGTGTATTTCGAGACCGACATCAGCGCCATGAATGATATGGCAGTGCAGGTGCAGATGTTGCAGCAACTCATTTACAACGATGAGCGCTCACTCAAGACGGTGCTCAATACCGAAGCCTATGAGGCACTGTCGGCACATACGGCCAAAGTCGGCTTGCCACTGATGATGTTGGAGAAGATGAAACCAGGCATGGTGGTTAGCACGTTGCAGGTGATGGAATTCCAGCGCATGGGATTCACCCCGGAAGGGGTGGACATGCACTTCAATACAAAGGCAGTCGCCGATGGCAAGGCGATCGGCCAGTTCGAGACGCTGCAGGAACAAATCGGTTTTCTCGCTGCCATGGGCGAGGGCGACGAGAGCGAGTTTATCCTGGTGTCACTGCAGGAGCTGGAAGAGACCGATACCATGATGCAGGACATGATCAACGCCTGGCGATCCGGCGATGCCGAGGCGCTGTCCGACCTGTTTGTCGCCTCGATGCGCGAGGAAGCACCGGCACTGTACGACTCGTTGTTGCTGAGTCGGAATCTGCGTTGGCTGCCCGAGATCGAGGCACTGCTCACGGACAGTCCGACCGAGTTCGTGCTGGTCGGGGCTGCGCATCTGGTAGGAGAACAGGGTTTGCTGCAGTTGCTGGCCAGTAAAGGCTATGCCGTGAGCCAGTTGTAGGCACTCGCCGGGATTTGCCTGAAGTCAGCCAGCGAGGGCGGACACAGTGAAAACACTGCAGCGATCAGGAGAATCAGGGTTGGCGTTGAACGTCGATTACGAACTGGTTTTGTGACTGAGTACGATCTGGCGTGGTCCACTTGTTGAGGTCTGGCCACTTACGCCAGAGGGAATCTGTTGCACCTTGCCACCGGCCTTGATGAAGGCATCGATGTGCTGCTTGAGGTCCGCGCGACTGCCAACCACCGCTTCCTTTTTCGCTTTGTTCGTCATAACTCCACTTTCTCTTTGCGTCAAAAGGACGCAAGTATACACGAAACTCGATAGTCGGGCTATTGCTGCCCGGTCGGGCACGAGGGAGCGGGTGATACACCACCGTTTGCCGTCGATCGAAGCGCTGTCCGAACGCTGGGGCCGACGGTGGTGTCAGGTGTCTAACGGGACTTGGAACCGAGGCGCTTGCGAGGGCGGACGAAGTAATCGGAATAGTAGTCTTCCGGCAGTTCACCGATCAGGTCATCTAGCGAGCATTTGTAGATGACTTTCAATTTTGCGATCAGCTCGAGATCGAGATGACAGCCATAATTGCGAATCGTCTCAATGTCTTCCAATTGCTTGCGCGACACGCCAAGCATGCGGGCCCCCTCGTTCATCGAGTAGCCTGCGTCGAGTCGCAGTTG
The DNA here is from genome assembly GCA_023257655.1 of Pseudomonadales bacterium. Taxonomy (GTDB): domain Bacteria; phylum Pseudomonadota; class Gammaproteobacteria; order Pseudomonadales; family Pseudohongiellaceae; genus UBA9145. The sequence continues at coordinate 17,742 of JALRBQ010000092.1, read as the reverse complement.
GCGGACGTTCTTCTTAACGGCCACGGTAATGGGAGAAAACTTCGAATATTGCGGTAGTTTCATAGTAAATGCCCACTGAATTAGTCTGAAAATGTTCTGCAGTCAGCAAATAAAGTCCGGTGCCTGGCAACCTGGGTTGTTCGCCTTGATCCTGCTTCTGTCACTGCTCGCCGATTCCGTAAAATTAACGGCTTTCGGCTGAAATTTACGCTAACACAATGAATTTCTTGTGGTAATAATTTCTCGAAATTTGTGGGTAAAGCCCAAATTCTTGCAAGAAATAGTCAATACTAACTACAAATTTCAGTTTAGAAATCACGCTATTCATTTTCAAAATGTGACAAATCTCTGCAAAACTGACGAAAATTGTCCTTTTTGGAGTGCGGTGAGTGAGGTTCGGGTTCCCGCTGGGCCTCTGTCATTCCCAGTCGGCTTACCCTAAAATCCGCCAATTCTCACGGAGGCACCCCCAACATGGCAGATCAGGAAATTCCCGCCACGAACCCGGAATCGGAGGCGATCGCAGACAACAAAGTAGTCAGTTTTCACTATCGCTTGGCGGAGGTTATGCCGGACGGCACCCGCAGTGAGTGGATGGAGGAATCCCACGATGCCCAGCCGTTACTCTATCTGCATGGGTTTCACAACGTGATAACGGGGCTGGAAAAGGCCCTGGCGGGCAAGCGTGTCGGGGATGCGATAGAAATCACCCTGACTCCGGATGAGGCATACGGTCAGCGGGATCCGAAAGCGATACAACGGGTACCGATCAAACACCTGCATTTTCCTGGAAACAGCAAGTTACAGCGCGGGGCATTGGCTGTCGTTCAAACGAAACACGGTCGGCGCAATGTCATTGTCGGAAAGCCTGGCAAGTTCAACGCCGACGTCGATTTCAATCACCCACTTGCGGGGCGCACCCTGTTCTATGCAGTGGAAGTGGTCGCTATCCGGGATGCGACTGAAGAAGAGATCGCCCATGGTCACGTGCACGGTGTCGGTGGCCATCACCACTAGGTAGTTTGCGCGGGTCGGGTGTTAGCCAGCGGCGGCCTTCTGCTTGCTGGCGATTGCCTCCAGCACCAAGGGCGTCACCTTGCGGTTCACGACAACCTCGTAATAGCTGGTAGTGCTTTCGGGATCATCGTGTATCTGGGAATCTCGCCAGATCCCGATCTTGCCTTCGCGAATAACGAGGTCTTTCTTGCGTCCGCTTGTGTCGGGGTATTGCCCGGCATGGAACAAGTAATCCTTGCCATTGAGTTTCATGCGAATACTCTTCAGAGCGATTTCCTTGCGCATCTTGGCGAAGGCAACATCGTCGATCAAAATGCCGTTCACGTTGTAACGTACAAAGTGTTGGCCCTTTTCGCCCTTCTCCTTCTCGCCATCGGCGATCCGCAACACCTCGATATTGAACAGGCTCTTCTGAATCGCTGCACGCAGATTCCAGGAACAGGATGACATCCGGTCGGCCAGGCCTATCGCACCTGAGATCATGATCGGTTTGTCTTCGTCATACAGATAGCGTGGCGCCTCGTTGGAATAGCAGATGCCGATTCCAAGCTCGAGCAGTGGCAATCCCATCTGTGTGGAATAACGGTTGTTTGAGCCGACGATCTTCAGCATGTCGCGCGCATTGCCACAGGCACGAGCCACAGCGAACCATTGCTGCGGCGTGTGTTCATATTCGAGGAAGCTGAGGATGATGGCGTCACCTTCAATGAACACCTTCTGCGCGCCGTAAGTCTCCAGAATCTGGTTGATGGGATTAAAAAAGCGCATGCTGAAATAAGAGGCCGGATTCAGGCCCTTGTTCTGCAATTCATCGGTAACCGTCGTTGAACCTCTCACATCCGCCTTGAGAATGGCGTGATGACAAATGCGTTCATCGTCTTCCTCGATTTCCGCACTGGTCGGCAGGTGGTAAAGCGTACCGGCTGTCTGCGACAGCTTCAGCTCATCGGCGGCAGTCCGCAGGGCAAATCGATTGAAGGTCCGATGTGCGAAGCGATAGAACTTGAGGTGCTGGCGATAACGGCTGAAATCACACAACAGTCGATAGGCGTCGTTGAGATCCGACTTGCCGATACGTTCCTTGATCTTGTCCTTGAGGGTCTCGAGTGCTTTCAGCTGTTCGGCATTCAACTTCGTCGGTCCGGTAATGCTGTCCTGTACCTTCGCCACGGGAATGCTGCCACACAGGTATTGCACCACGGTCTTGAGATCCACCAGTTCCATGATGACCGGATTCAGCGATCGCCGCATGTAGTTGGTGGCGAGTAACTGACCGAGTACCTTTTTGGATTTCAGCAACTTCGTAAACGCTTTGAGCACTTTCTTGAACTGGCCCAGCTCATTCCGCGCCCGCCACCAGGCACCAAAGCCTTGTTGTTTGCGCAGTTCCTGCAGTTCGTCATCATGGCGCTGGGTGTTGAACAGCAACTCGATGTTGACGAGATTTTCAAACCAGCTGAACTCTTCGCTGATCTGTGACTTGGAGTCATGGGCCAGACCCAGAAACGGTTGGGTCGCGAATAGACCACCGAGCTCGTCGTGAATTTCGGAACTGCGTGTCTGCTCGTCTTCGGTTTTGAGCGGATCGATCAGCGGTTGCTTCAACCTTTTCGCGAGGAGTTGCTCTAACTCCTCATTCAATTCGATAAAGCCGGCATCTTCAGCATTCCAGTTCCACAGACTGTATTCATTCAGCAACAAGAGCAGGGCACTGAGTTCGGATGCGAACAACAGAGGGTTGAACATCGCTTCGACTGTGAACTTGTACTCATTACCAAGATACTGGTTGCGGACGCTGCTGAGCTGGCGTTCTTCTGCGCGCTGCAACTGGCCGAAGATAACCTTGTTCGTGTTGTACAGGATGGCGTCGTAATTTTTCTTAAGCCAGAACAATCGCTGGTCGGTCGTGAGCGCCTCTGAAGAACCCTTGTTGCGATGCTCGGCCGTGGTGGCGACTTCGCTGTCCAACTGCGCTCGTACTGTCTTGAGAGTGAGTTTGATCGGGGCAAATTGCAGGAAGCAGATTTCACTTGCAGTCAGGTCGGTTTTCTCGCGGTGTATCAGGACTGTCAACAGATCGACATAGCTTGAGCGCAACTTGTCGAACAGCGCTGTGTTATCCCAGTTCTTCGGTTTGGCAACCGCAATCAGGGTAATGAGTACCGGTACCAGCTTCTTGACGTCGGCAGTGAATTTTTTGCTAAACTTTACGTCAACATGGTAATTGTCGATACCCTTCTGCAAATTCTCGTAGGACAGCTGCACCGATTCATTCGGCTCCAACTTATCGAGAATGTTCTGTATGACTTCAGCGTTTATGTTGTTGTGAATCCCAACCAGAGGTTCCGAAGCTAATTCTTTGTTATATCCGGATGTTTTGACCCGGTCAGAAGATACCAGATAACGACATCAGAGGTGTTATTTTGCGCACATTATCTAGAAATTGCTGCAAAATCAGCGACTTGTAGAGAATCTATAACAGTCAATTCCCAGTTGCAGGAGAGCGCAACAAGTAGTGTGCGAATGCCATGGAAACCACACCATCTGGTGATCTACTGACACCAACTCAGGATTGCAGCAACTGTGTCTGCAGTGCGACCGCGAACTGTGACAGTCGGTGCTGAAACCGGCGACGGAGGAGTGGGGTGAAGCCGCGTCGCCAGCCGCGGTAGGAGATATCTGCGGTTAATCGCAATTGCAGCATGGGCGAATCCGCATCCAATAATTCCAGAGCGAGCGCTCCGCGGTATCCCGGCGCGCTGATCTGGAACACGGCCCGATAGCCCGGGCTCCAGTAGCTCACCCGCCAATGTTCCAAGGCACCCTGAAGGATTATGTTGAAGCCGGTACCACGGCCCGGCTCACCGGACGTCGTCAACTCAATGAGCTTTGCCGCAGGTAGCCAGGCAGGCCACTCGGAAAATCGGGCAATGTCTTGCCACCACTTCTCACGCTTGGTGCCGGTTTCCTCCGTGGTTGGGGAATCCAGTGGTAAAACGATTTCATAGGCGGGTGAGTTCATGGAATGCGGATGTTGAGTCATTTCCCTTGCTTGCCCTGCTCGATGCCACCGTAAGATACACGCTACGCCGGAATTAGCAATTTTGAATCGGCGCCACCAACACATGGTGACAATTCTGGCGGTGTGGTATCGTTCGGGACAGTATTTCGCCACAGAACTCAACCGTCCCACAGTCGGCAATTACGACTCAAAACAAGTTCTAATCAAGAGAGAGACACATGAATCCCGAAGATAATGGTCGCAGAACACTTCTCAAGGGCGCACTCGGTACGGGTGTTCTCGCAGCAATGCCCAATTTGATTCTTCCTGCATTGGCGCAGGGTGACAAGCTGATTCCCTTCACCGATGTTCCTGAAAATTTCCAGGTCACACCAGCCCGCCCCGCTGCCAATCATTATCTGGATACGCGCGAGATCACGAGCTACTTCACCGATAATGACGACTTCTACATCATTCAGCACTACGGCCAGCCCGATATTGATGAGTCGACCTATCGGTTGAAGATCACTGGCATGGTCGACAATGAACTCGAGTTTACTCTGCAAGACCTGCAGAACATGGCGCAGATCGAACAGCAAGTCGGGTTTGAATGCGGTGGTAACAGCCAGCGTCTGTTTCATGGTCTGATTGGCAACGCGCTTTGGGGCGGAGTGAGTCTGGCGCCCCTGCTGGAGCGCGCCGGCATCCAACCGGGAGCCAAAGAGGTGGTCTTCTTCGGCAGCGACATTGGCAACGAAGAAATTCGCGGGCGTGAAGTCGAATCCGCGTTTGCTCGTGGACTCTCCATCGAGGATGCGATGCGACCAGAGAATATGCTCGCGCTGCAAATGAACGGTGAGCCACTGCCCTACTATCATGGTAAGCCGGTACGACTTTTGGTTCCGGGTTGGTACGGTGTCGCTAACGTGAAGTGGTTGAACCAGATTCACGTGCAGAACACGCGCTTCATGGGCCGCTTCATGGGTCGTGACTATGTCACCCTGAAGAAAGAAAACGTGGGCGGAATCGAACGTTGGGTTGAAAATTCCGTGACGATGATGAATCTGAAGTCGGCGATCATTCGCGTCGTCGAGTCCGGTGGGTCGCACCGCATCCAGGGCTTTGTCCTGAATGACGGAACACCCTTGCGCAGCGTCGAGGTAAAGATTGACGATGGTCCCTGGCAACGGGCTGAGATTAATCCCCGATCGACCAAATATGCGTGGAAGCTGTTTAATTTTGACTGGGAAAATGCTACACCCGGCGATCACACGCTCGTCTCTCGCGTTACCGACATCAATGGTAATGTGCAAGCAACTCAGGAAGAGTTACCAGAGAAGGTCAGTTATTGGGAAGACTTCGGTCAGTTCCCGCGCACGATTCGCATATAGTTTCACAACCGGATCGGGCACAACGAGTCGAGCATCAGTTGCCATTGACTACACGTTCGACCTCCGAACAAGGCTTGATTCTCACGCGGCAGTGGATAGAGACTGCCGCGGGAATCGAGTTAGTCTTCTGGTTTGCCACCGCCCGCGGTCCGTTCCGACTGCGAGTACCCCGGCAGGAAGCGGTGTGCTTCTATCCCACCGCAGACGCCAATCGCGTCATCCCGTTACTTAAAACCAATGCACGTCAGGGTCAGTGGCGTACCGCCACAACCCAGCTGAAAAATTTTTCGCACCAGCCTGTCTCTGCGCTGTATTTCCATAGTCAGCGTCAGTTATTCCAGATTCGCGACAGACTACTCGCCAATCGGGTTGACCTCGTGGAATTTGACATCAAACCTCCCGACCGATACCTGATGGAGCGATTCGTGACAGGTGCAGCTGTGATCACGGGAGAGTTTCGGGATGCCGAAGACTTCACCGAGGTGCTCGCCGGTCAGCTGGCTGCCACCGACTTTCGGCCGACACTCAATGCTATCTCGATCGATATCGAGACAGACTATGACGCCAGCAGCCTTTATTCCATCGCTCTGTTCGGAGATAACGTCGCCAGCATATTGATGCTCGACAGTGCCCGCCCGTCGGCGCCATCTGACGAGCTGGGACCGGAAATACATCTAGAGTACTTCAGGAGCGAAGCTGAGTTGTTGCTGGCTTTCATGGCGATGATTCGTCGACTGGATCCCGATGTGCTCATGGGCTGGAACATTGTCAACTTCGACCTGCGTTGCCTGCAGCAATTCTGTGACAGACTCAATCTGGTCCTGGAGCTCGGGCGCGACTGCACCCCGGTCACCTGGCGCAAGGCTCGCGAAGGCAATGAGCGCTACTACGCGCTGCTGCCGGGGCGCGCCGTACTCGACGGTATCGAGCTAATGCGCAGTGCCACTTACCAGTTTGAAAACTTCTCACTGGAATATGTCGCGCAGCAGATTCTTGGTCGTGGCAAGCTGATTGACGATGTCGATCAGCGGGGACAGGAAATCACCGCGCTGTTCGCCGCAGACAAGCCGGCATTGGCACGCTATAACCTCGAAGACTGTCGACTCGTGTGGGATATTTTTGCGAAAGAAAAACTGCTGGCGTTTGCAATCGAGCGCAGCCTGCTGACCGGCCTCGAACTCGATCGCTATGGAGGTTCCGTCGCTGCCTTTGATTTTCTGTATCTGCCGCGGCTGCATCGCAAGGGTTTCGTGGCACCGTCACTGGAAAACATCCCAGACTCGAACATGAGCCCTGGGGGCTACGTAATGGATTCCATCCCCGGGATTCACGACGATGTCATCGTGCTTGACTTCAAGAGCCTGTACCCCAGCATCATTCGTACCTTTCATGTCGATCCGTTAGCACTTGTTATGGGGCAGATTGAGCAAGATGCGATCCCCGGTTTTGATGATGGCAGATTTTCACGTACCGAAACCATACTGCCTGAACTGATTACCACGCTGTGGTCGGCGCGAGACAGGGCCAAGGCGGATCGTAACTCGGTGTTATCTCAGGCGATCAAGATCATTATGAACTCGTTTTATGGAGTGCTGGGGACTACCGGGTGCCGATTCTTCGACACGCGCCTCGTCAGTTCCATAACTCGACGCGGTCACGAGATTATCATCAACAGCAAAAAGTATCTGGAGTCGCGTGGATTTGAAGTCATCTATGGCGATACCGACTCCCTGTTTGTCCTTATTCAGTCAGACACAAACGGCGACGTCGATCGCATCGGCAAGCAACTCGCGTCAGAGATGAATGCGTGGTGGGCTCAGGAACTGGAATCAAAGTTTCGAGTACACAGTTATCTGGAAATGGAATACGAGACGCATTTCAGCCGTTTCCTGATGCCGACGATTCGAGGCTCCGATGCCGGTAGCAAGAAACGCTATGCTGGTCTGATCGGAGATCCAACCGGCAAGGGCGCCTATCGAATGGTGTTCAAGGGGCTGGAATCCGTCCGTAGCGACTGGTCACCACTGGCGCGGGAGTTCCAGCGTACCCTGTATGAGAAAATATTCTTTGATCAACCGTATGAGGGTTACGTAAAACAGCTTGTCAAAGATATACTGGCAGGAAAATTCGAGAAGGAATTGGTTCTACGCAAGCGCCTGCGTCGCAAGCTTGATGATTACCAGAAGAATGTACCACCCCACGTACAGGCAGCACGCAAAGCCGAGGCGATTCGCAGAGAGCGCAATTTGCCGAGCCTGTATCAGTCGGGTGGCTGGATAGAATACATCATGACGACTGGCGGACCGGAACCACGTCAATATCGCACTTCTCCAATTGACATGGATTTCTATATCGACAAACAACTCGCACCAATAGCCGATGCCATTCTGATCTTCAAGGAATCGTCGATGGACGAAATTCTGAACAGGCAGATGGGATTGTTCTGAGTGCTAGCCAGCAAGGAAACAAGACTCTTATGACAACTTATCTCGTGTTGACCCTGATCGGGAAAGACAAACCAGGCCTGGTGGAACAACTCGCCGAAACAATAGCCATTCACTCAGGTAACTGGCTGGAAAGTAGCATGTCCCAGTTGGCAGGCAAGTTTGCCGGTATCCTGCGAGTAAGTGTTCCGGATGAGCAGGCGGACAATCTTACCGCGGCGCTCGGCAACCTGAGTTCAGGTCTGAAGCTGGTAATCGAGAAAGCTGAACCGGAGTCTGCCTCTGAAAACCAGCAGACTGTGACGCTGAATCTCGTAGGTAATGATAGACCTGGCATCATTCGTGAAATCAGCCATGTGTTGGCAAAGCTCGGCGTCAATGTCGAAGATCTCGAAACAGATTGCGTGCCGGCACCAATGACAGGTGATGTGCTCTTCAAGGCGCAGGCACAATTGAAGGTGCCATCGGAAACCGAACTGGCGACCCTGCAAACTGCGCTGGAAAAACTCGCCGATGACCTGATCGTGGAAATTCAGCTCGGCTAATCGAGTGAAGCGGTGCTACAGGCTCGTGCGTACCTGATCCAGGTGGTCGATCATGTTCGTCACCAGATTGATACATTCCACGATTGCGAATTCGGTCTTCTGGGCCGACGCAATATTCTCCGGTATTTCAATTTCGTTGTATAAAAGTACGAGGCACTCTTTGCTGGCGTCGAAATTCTGATAGAAAAAATCAGTGAAGTTAGCAGACAGTGTATTGATGAGCGCATCGAGGTTGAGACCGGCCGCCGATTGATGTTCCAGCAACAGTCGATCCAGACCACTGAGCTGTGCCGAAACGGCGATCTGTGTCGAATGACTATATGGCGACTGGATGCTGTCTTCGAAATCGCCATTGAGCATGGGGTAGAGAGAGCGCACCAGCAACTCTTCGGAGAGCATCTCGGTCATGGCTCGCATCAACCTGTCCAGCAAGACCGGAGCATCCATCCCTGGAATCGCCGCCTGCACGTCGACGCTGTAATTTCGCCACAGTGTCTGCATGGCCTCCACATCCAGAACGAGTTGATCGCTCGTCAGTGACAGCAAGGCCCGGCGTCGATTCGCGGGTAGTTGGGCCGCAGCAATACCGTCATCGGAATCTGCCGATTCGGATTCCCGTATCTGCACGAAGTCTTCAAAACCACGTGGGGAATTACCATCGCTGTTCGAGCCCCATAGCAAAAATTCGATGACATGAAATCCCAAGGTTGCCTCTGAAAGATCGAAAGCGCCGTGTTGCTGCCGCAAATTCTCCGGCGTGAGATCGACGGTGATGTCATTCACGATGCCGCTATCGGCATAGCCCTCAACCGCGTCTAGATAGCCCGGCAGAATAGGCCACTGATTGATCCGGTAGCGTAACTGGAACAATTCAAGAGCCTGCGACTGCGGCAGTACGAGATTGGCAAAATAGCGATCCAGCGCGCCTCGCTCGTAAGCCCCATGGGCCTGCAACCAGGCGTCTCGCGCCGCATCCAGCGAGTCGTTTCCGGGAGTGGCGAGCAGGGTACGAATGGCGTCTTGCAAGACCAGCACCGCCGTTTGAATTTCGGCAAGATTGACAGGAATCTGGTGGGTGTAGTCCAGGGTAAAGTCGCGCAAGTTAGCCGTGCGTTCGATACTGGAGCTCGAAGGTCGCGGCGAGGTGGCGACGGTTTCTGCACTCGGCTGCTCCGGCAGGGTTGCCGGTTCCCGCTCGCAACCGGCGAGCAGGACACCGAGCAGCAGCATCCAACCGAGACGCCGCAGTAATGTGCGCAACAGTTGCCACGATGCAGAGGGTTGTTTCATGAATCGCTCATCGCAGGCTGATAATTTCCCATCCCCTGGTCGTTGCCGTTGCTCGAAGCCTGTCGTCGGGGTCGACGACCATGGGAGTCCCGACCCGTTCGAGTAACGGCAGATCATTGATCGAGTCGCTATAGAAGACGGCGTCTTCGATGCGCAAATCAGGCGCACCGGTCATGAGCCATTGCTTTAGCTTGTCCACCTTGCCGGATTGATAACAGGGTGTGCCCCGAATCTTGCCGGTGAAATACCCGGCTTTCATCTCCAGGTCGGTAGCAATCAAGTGATCGACCTGGAAACGGTCGGCAATGGGGCGTGTGATGAATTCATTGGTGGCGGTGATGATGATAGTGAGATCGCCGGCATTCCGATGTTCTGCCACCAGCGCATCAGCCTTGGCGAGAAAGAGCCTGGTCACAGCCTGCGCCATGAATTCCCGATGCAAGGCCTCACGTTGTGCCGCATCCAAACCCAGGATGGGTTGCAGGGTAAAATTCACGTACCCGTGAATATCGAGCACGCCATCCCGGTATTGCTGGTAGAAGCGATCATTGGTGAGACGATGACTGGACTCATCGACCAGCCGCTTCGCTATCAGAAACTCGCCCCAGGCATGGTCGCTGTCACCCGCCAGAAGGGTATTGTCCAGATCGAATAACGCCAGTTTACGTGCCATCCTTGCTCCCATGCGGCCAGGCCTTGCCAATAGCGTCGCATTATACCCGCTTTGCCCTTGCCCACAGCAGCGTCCTGGCGGCCGCAGCGGTATCCGGACCTCGCCAGCGTCTCGCCAACTGTAGCCGTCTTTTTATAAACGTTTGATATCTAACGACAATCTCTTTGCATCCGAATTGCTGATGATTGATCATCGCCAACTGACTGTGAAACAATAACCGTTTTACTCTGTCTAAGGACTGATGAGTGTGATCGATTCAGCGGGCTTTCGCTCGAACGTCGGGATAGTGATATGCAATCGCGCAGGCCAGTTGCTCTGGGCGAAGCGCATCGGCCAGAATGCCTGGCAATTTCCCCAGGGTGGCATCAATGAGACAGAGACTGTCGAAGAAGCGCTCTACAGGGAACTGCAGGAAGAGGTCGGCCTGGCGGCAGACGATGTGCGGGTCTTGCACCAGACAGATGAATGGCTGCATTATCGCTTACCCAACAACTATATTCGCCGAAACAGTGATCCGCTCTGTATCGGACAGAAACAGAAGTGGTTTCTTCTCGGGCTGGAAACTGATGACAGTCGGGTTAAATTGAGTGCTTCCGAAGAACCTGAGTTTGATGACTGGCGCTGGGTAAGCTATTGGTACCCGATTAATCAGGTCATTGAATTCAAGCGCGATGTGTATCGCAAGGCGCTGAAGGAATTGCTTCACCCTCTCAACGACTATATCAATCAGTAACCACTAATAAGAACAAAGCAACGATTCCCGGGAATTGCTGACACCATAAATTCAATAATCAGGAAGCATGGCCCTTCGTGATCAAAGTCCTTTGTGACCAAGGCCTTTGATGACCAAGGCCTTCGACAACCAAGGCCTTCGAAAAGAAGGTGCCAACCCTGGTGACATTCCCATTTCGAAACGGAAGCAGGCATGCTGGAACAACTGCGTAGGATAGTGCAGAAGGTGAATACGGCGAAGGACTTGAAGTCCGCGCTGGATATCATCGTCACCAGTGTTCGCAGCACGCTGAATACCCAGGTCTGCTCAGTCTATCTGCTCGATACGGATATCAATTGCCATGTGCTGATGGCCTCCGAGGGTCTCAAGAAAGAAGCCGTCGGACATGTCAGCCTCGCGATCGGCGAGGGTCTCGTTGGCCTCGTCGCCAAGCACGCGGAACCGATCAACCTGCAGGATGCACCCTTGCATCCAAGCTTCCATTATCTGCGGGAAACCGGTGAGGAAGAGTTTCACTCTTTCCTGGGTGTTCCCATCATCCACCATCGCTCGGTTTTGGGTGTCCTCGTGGTACAGCACCGCGAGCGTCGCCGCTTCGACGAAGAGGAGGAGGCGTTTCTGATCACCCTGTCGGCTCAGCTTGCCGGCGTGATTGCCCACGCTGAGGCAACCGGGGCGATCGAGGGCATCAGTCCTTCTGGCCAGAAGACATCAGACACGGTATTCACCGGAGTATCCGGTTCCTCAGGCGTTGCCATCGGCCATGCCGTAGTGGTGTTTCCCCACGCGGACTTGCGGCAGATTCCGGACAAGCGCGCGAAAGACATCAATGCCGAGATCGAGTTCTTCAGATCCTGTCTCAATGCCGTGCGCAATGACATGCGCGAACTGCATGCAAGACTGGCAGGCCAGGTGGCCGAGGAAGAACGCCAGTTGTTTGACGTCTATGTCCGCATGCTGGACGACGGCGCACTGGGCAACGAGGTGGTCGAACGCATCAGGCAAGGATTCTGGGCTCAAGGTGCGCTGGCCTATGTCGCCAATGAGCACGTGCGCACATTCGAAGAGATGAACGACCCTTACCTGCGTGAACGTGCTCTGGACATCAAGGATCTTTGCAGTCGCGTGTTGTTTTATCTGCAAGAGAAAGAACCGCTGGTCACCGAGTATCGCGATGACACCATTCTTGTCAGTGAAGAACTCACGCCTTCAATGCTGGCGGAGATACCCAAGGAAAAACTCAAGGGACTGATCTCCATCAAGGGATCGGGAACTTCACACGTTGCTATTCTCGCGCGATCTATGGGTATTCCCACGGTCATGGGTGTCATTGATCTGCCCTATGGTCAATTGAATGATCGGGAGGTGATTGTCGATGGCTACAAGGGCGAGATCATCAGCAATCCATCGGATCAGCTGCGCAACCGCTATCTCGAAACCATCAAGGAACAGGAACAATTAACTGCGGGTCTGGAAGGCCTGAAGGACTTGCCCTGTGAAACTGCCGACAAGCATCGCGTCCATCTGTGGGTAAATACCGGTCTGTTGTCTGATGTGGTTCGTTCACTGGATCAGGGTGCAGAGGGCATTGGTCTGTTTCGAACAGAAGTGCCATTCCTGTTGCGCGAACGATTTCCGAGTGAGAAAGAACAAGCCGAGATTTACCGGGAACAGCTGGAAGCGTTTGCCCCGAAACAAGTGACGATGCGTACGCTGGACGTTGGTGGAGACAAATCGCTGCCGTATTTTCCAATTGAAGAAGCCAATCCATTCCTCGGCTGGCGCGGCATTCGTGTCACGCTGGATCATCCTGAAATTTTCACCGCGCAGATTCGGGCGATGTTGCGCGCAAGTATCGGACTGGAAAATTTGCAGATCATGTTGCCGATGATCAGCAATGTGCATGAAGTGAACTCGGCGATGCAGCTGATCAAGAAGTCGTATCGCGAATTGATTCAGGAAGGACTGGAAGTGAAATTTCCGCCGATTGGAGTCATGATCGAATTGCCGGCCGCAGTCTACCAGACCCGTGTGCTGGCGAAGATGGTGGATTTCATCTCGATCGGAAGCAACGACCTGACCCAGTACCTGCTCGCGGTGGATCGCAATAACCCGCGTGTTGCCAACCTCTATACAGCCTTCCATCCGGCGGTACTAGCGGCCTTGCGTCAGGTGGTCACCGAGGCACAGAAGCAAGGCAAACCTGTCAGCATCTGTGGCGAGATGGCAGGCGATCCGGGTGCCGCTGTGCTACTGATGGCGATGGGATTCGATATACTTTCCATGAACGCCTCTACCCTGCTGAAGGTGAAGTCAGTGATCCGCAGCATCACGATGGATGCTGCGCAGGATCTGCTTGAGCAAGTGATGGAACTGGATGACGCGCAGATGATTCGAAGCGCAGTGGACCTCGCCCTCTACAATGCTGGTGTAGACAGATTGTTACGCTCTTCTCGCACGAACTAGGAATTTCCCAATCTAGTTTGTGGAAATCCATTCCACGATAGCAGTGCCGGCTTTCTCGAGCTGCTCGTAATCAGACTTCTGCAGCGAATACAGCACGTGTTCGCTCAGCGGACTGTCGGCGGCGATGCGGGGATGCGCGAAGTTCCTGCCAGTGTCAGTCATGCCAATCCGTGTCATCACAGCCCGTGAGGGGAAATTCGCCACGACTGCCAGCGCGATCAACTCGTCGAGATCAAGCTGTGCAAAAGCGAAGTCACGCGCGGCCAGAGCCCCCTCGGTGGCATAACCCTTGCCCCAGTGTGCGCGCGCCAGTCGCCAGCCGATCTCGATGCCCGGTCCGCAAGGCAGGTCGAGGACTTCATGCAAACCGATGAAGCCGATACATTCTCCCGACTCAAGTAGTTCTACCGCCCAGAAACCGAAGCCATTGTCAGCGATCAGATCCTGCAAGCGGGTAACGAGCGCATCACTCTCGTCCCGACTCAGCGTCGCCGGAAAGAAAGCCATCACCTCGGGATCAGCGGTGAGCCTGGCGAAGTCAGCGCGATCGGAGTCACGCCACTGGCGTAATCGGAGGCGCACCGTTGTGATCTGGAAGTGTCCGTTCATGCTGCGTCTCAGTGACGGAGTGAAGTGTCGTGCTTATTCGTCGAAGAACTCGACTGTACCAGTCTCCAGGCAGTATTCGGCACCTACAATTAGCAGCTTCTTTTCCTCGATCAGATTCTCGAGAATCCTGGAGCCGTGCCTGAGGTTCGTAACGGATGTGTCGATGTTGGCGCGCACGGCAAGGCGCATGAGATCAGCCTTGTCATTGCTCGCGGCATCCAGCAAGGGTTCAACACCGGGCCGAATGCGACTGACGATGGAGTGCAGGTGAGGGGAACGCGACTCGGTCGGTTGTTTCAGCTGCTCGATAGTGGCTTCGACAGCGCCACACATTGTGTGGCCCAGTACAACAACGAGTGACGTGCCGAAGGCTTCGGCGGCGAATTCGATGCTGCCGATCTGAGAGGGGGCGACCACATTACCGGCAACACGAATCACGAACAGGTCACCAAGGCCCTGACCAAAAATGATTTCGGCAGGGACCCGGGAATCGGAGCAGCCGAGGATGATCGCAAATGGATTCTGGGATTTGAGTAATTGTCTGCGGCTCTCGGCATTGATCTGAATCGGCGGAATGTCATCCGACAGATAACGCTTGTTGCCAGCTTTCAGTCGTTCCAAGGCTTCTCTGGAATCAATCATGAGACAGCGATTTCTCCGTGAAGAGGTAGTCCTTCAGTTCCTTGTCGAAACAGGGGTCGCGACGACGAATCCATTCGAGAACCATGGCGGCGTGTTCTTTCTCCTCATCGCGATTGTGTTAGAGGATGCTCTTTAATTCCGGATCCTTACAAGCATCGACGCGCTGGTTATACCAGTCAACGGCTTCGAGTTCTTCCATCAGGGAGGTAATTGCTCGGTGCATATCGCGAGTTTCGTCGGTGAGTTCAGCGATTGGCTCGTGGTAGCCTTCGTTTGCCATAACTATCTCCTGTCGAAATTACTTCGTAAGCTGGGCAGGCATTTTACGCTAATTCAGCATGAAAGACGAAGCTCGAACGCTCATTGCACGCGACCCATGGCGTCGGCCAGCGCCCTGTTGCCGGCCCTGCGCAGCTCCTCGGTAGCGCGCGCCTGCTCAATCGCGCTGCGGTTCTGGCTCAATTTGTACTTGCATTCGATGTTTTCAATGGCAATCTCGATACCCATGATGCCACGCAGCTTTGCCGCGTCGTAGTCGGGTGTCCAGGGCGCGGGCAGGCGCGCCTCATACTGAGCGGTGAGACCGGTCACGATTTCATGCAAACTCGAAGGATCGTCGGTGAAGGTCGCGATACCTGTGAGGTGGACAGCCTGATAGTTCCAGGTAGGGACACCCGGATCGGAATACCAGCTTGGACTGATGTAGCCGTGGGCTCCCGATAGAATTACCAGCACACGTTGTCCCGCAAGCTCCTGCCATTGCGGATTTGCCCGTGCAATGTGTCCGCGCAGAAGGCGCTTCGCCGGCGAATAGAGTAGCGGGAGATGTGTCGCAAACAACGCACCGTTGACACTGGAGATCAGCTCACCGAATCCATTCTCGGTAATGAAGCGATCAATCTCGGCACTGTCGTTGATGGCGAAGTGTTTGGGAATATACATGGCACCTCCGGAGCGATGGTGTGCTCGCACCGCACACCAGGGGTAATTGTCAGGTCAGAGATTGGTTTATTAGTCAGATTGCTTGTCAGGTTCTCAATAAAGTACGCAAACGGATTTGCAGTCAGGGCTGCAAAGTGAATCGATAGTGATGGGCACTCCCGGCTGCACCGTTCTCGTCAAAATTCTGTTCACTGAAGCGACAGCCACCCTGGGCGTCGATCAGTATGGCGGTGGAACAGAGTGTTCCGTAACGGCGTTCGGCATTGCGGATAAATGCCGAAGACAGCGTGCGTTCCAGTGCAACAGGTACGCCGGTGTCGGGCAGCTCGGCATCACTCGCCTGTTCGGCATCCCTCATCATCAGTAACAGGTCATCCGTGTCTGGCGTTACGTCGCGCAGCAGTAATTCCTGCAGTCGTTCACGACCCTTGCGCACCTTCGGCCAGGGTGAGTTCAAGCGGCCATTGGAGAGGCCGTAGACACCGGGGACGAGTTCTTCAACTTGGCGAGTCTGGTTGTTCAAGTAGCACAGCGTCGCGCGGTCCCCCACGAGCAAGTTGAAACCGGCATAATCGTCCAGCCGCGTTGCGAGTGCCTGACAGTAGTCCGCCGGCGTTGCCGTGCCTTGCAGAAAATCCCGTGTCAGCTCGCCGCGGGAATGAGGTCGGGGTTCCTGCTGAGACGGGTCCCGGATATTGGTGACGGCCGCGAACCGGCCGCTCGCCGTCATCCCCAGCCAGGTACCGCCCGCCAGGAGATCCTTGCCAGCAAGCAAGGGCGAGGGCAATCCGGCATCGGTCCAGAAGTCGGCTTGTTGAGTGGGACGGGCGTAAAATTCGTCTCGGTTCGCGGCAACTATCAGGGGGAAGCGGGCATCAGCCTGATGAGCAAAAATAACAACGCAATGGTCTAATAATGGAAGTGAAATTTATATTAATGAAAATGTTGGTATAAAAAATAGCAATCCTAATTGTGATTTAGAAATTGGTGATTCTACTGGCGTGGTTAGACTAAGATTAAATGGAAGTAATAGTGTGCCTATTTCCAGTGAAATAATATTTACTGATAGTTTGGGGAATGCTTCTCAATATTATCAGGGTGCTGGAATACGATTTAATAGTTATGACAATAAACTACAATTTATAACAGACCAGGGTAATGATGGAACTGCTGAAATTCAAATGAGTATTAACCGCAGTGATGGATTTATTGGTATTAAAGATACATCGCCGAATTTTGAATTAGATGTTAATGGTGAAATTAACGCAATGAAGCAATACCATTATTATGCGAGTGGAATTCCTATGATAATAGGAATAACATCTATTCATAGTGAATTGGTGTCCTACCATCGTTTAGGATACGGGAATGGGGCTGGAAACGGAGGTGGGACTATTACCGAAAACACATTTTATCAACCACATACAGATTTTAAAGTAGTATTTAGACCATTTTCATCAAAGGTATATATAGATATAAAATTTGTAATGGATAGATATTTCAGCGGAAGAAATCTCGTTTGGGCGTTAGGCACATCGTCATCTGCTTCTTCAATCATAGGACGAACATTAACATTCCACAGGTCAGCAGATTCGGAATGGACTTCTCGCCAGGAAGTAGTAAGAATACACGACCAGGGATTCACACCATATACTTCTTATATTAGATATATTTTTGTGAAAAGCATTGTGGTCAATTCAGATAATACTATTGGCTCAACAGGAGGAAATACATCGTGGATTTTATGGGGTGGTTGGGGAAGTCATAGCGACGGAGGAGGGCAAACAACGGGACATTATCAGGGCGATTCAACTCCAAATTTACCGACTGATAATGATAATTTTGGTCCTTTGGAAGCAGTAGTATATGGTATTCCCGATAGTTTTACAACTTCCGCTTCCACATCAAATCCTCTACAATATATTGGTTATTAAATATATATGGAAAATAAGAAAAACGATGAAAATATAAAAAATAAAAAATTGCAAA
>JALRBQ010000062.1 GCA_023257655.1 Pseudomonadales bacterium | reverse complement strand
CGTCCTTGCGCACGGTGTTGATCTCGCGCACCAGGTCGAACAGCACCGCCAGGGCCTCCGGGGTGTTGAAGTCGTCGTCCATCGCCGCGTTAAAGGCTTTCTCGAATCGACTGTTCGTCAGGCTCTTTGCATGTGCGATGTCGAGCCCTTTGAGTGCGTTATACAGGCGGGTCAGCGCCTTGCCAGATTGCTCCAGTCCCTGATCGGAATAATTGATCGGGCTGCGGTAGTGGCTCGCCACTAGCAGATGCCGTACAACCTCGGCCGGGTATTTCGCCAGTACGTCGCGCACGGTAAAGAAATTGTTGAGCGACTTCGACATCTTTTCGTTATCGACACGCAGTGGACCGTTGTGCATCCAGATATTCGCGAACGTCTCACCTGTTGCCGCCTCGGTCTGCGCAACCTCGTTCTCGTGGTGGGGAAACAGCAAATCCGAGCCGCCACCATGGATATCGAAATGGTTGCCCAGGCAGCAGGTCGACATGGCAGAGCATTCGATGTGCCAGCCTGGACGGCCGTAGCCCCAGGGTGAATCCCAGCCGACGCCATCATCGGGTGAGGCCTTCCACAGCACGAAGTCGCGTGGATCGCGCTTCAATTCTCCCACTTCGATGCGCGCGCCATCGAGCAATTCATCCATCTTCTTCTTGGACAACTTGCCGTATTCCGGGAAATTACGTACCGCGAAATAGACGTCCCCATTGTCAGCACGGTAGGCATAGTCATTTTTTACCAGCGTCTCGATCATGCCAACTATCTGCTCGATATGGGCGGTTGCACGCGGCTCCTGATCGGGCGGCAGAATCGCCAACTCGGCCTCGTCCTCGTGCATCGCCTTGATGAAACGGGCCGTCAGATCGGAAAACAGTTCGCCGTTTTCGGCGGCACGCTTGAGAATCTTGTCGTCGATATCGGTGATGTTTCGGACGTAATTGACGTCATAACCGCGCTGGCGCAAATGTCGTACAACGATGTCGAAGGCCACGAGCATGCGAGCATGCCCCACATGACAGTAGTCATAGGTGGTAATACCACACACATAGATGCCGACCTTGCCGGGGACGAGTGGAGTCAATGACTCCTTGCGTTGGGTGAGGCTGTTATAAATTGTAATCACGGGCAAATCGCTTTCGCTGATGATTGAATAGCTGTCTGTCAGACGGACCAGGAATCCCGCAGCGTGATCGTGCGGTTGAACACGAGTCGCTCAGGAGTAGAGTCGATGGCATCAACACAGAAATACCCTTCCCGTTCGAACTGGAAGTGTCTCACCGCGCTGTCTGCGACCGAGGGCTCGACGAAGCAATCGTAAAGCTCGACAAGCGAGTCCGGATTGAGACAGGTCCGATAATCCTCGATGTCTTTGCTATCGGGTTTCTCGACATTGAACAGCCGATCATAAAGACGCACACTCACCGGCAGACTCAGTTCGGCAGACACCCAGTGAATAACTCCTTTGACCTTGCGTCCTTCCGGGTTTTTCCCCAGCGTGTCGCGATCGACGCTACAGTGAAGTTCCTGCACCTTGCCACTACTGCTCTTGATGACCTCATCACACCGAATCACGTAGGCCCCACGCAGACGCACCTCACCACCGGGCACGAGACGCTTGAATCCCTCCGGTGGGCTTTCTTCGAAATCGGCGCGATCGATGAAGATTTCCTGGGTGAGCGGCACCTCGCGTCGTCCCATGGACTCGTCTTTCGGATGATTGGCCATGCTCAGTCGCTCAACGTGACCACTTGGCAGATTGGTTAGCACCACCTTGAGCGGATTCAAAACACACATGGCGCGCGCTGCGTGCTTGTCGAGATCCTCACGTACCGCGTGCTCGAGCATGCTGAGATCGACGACGCTCTCGCTGCGGCTGACACCCACACTCTCGCA
This sequence comes from Pseudomonadales bacterium, assembly GCA_023257655.1. Classification (GTDB taxonomy): domain Bacteria; phylum Pseudomonadota; class Gammaproteobacteria; order Pseudomonadales; family Pseudohongiellaceae; genus UBA9145. The sequence goes on along the minus strand of JALRBQ010000062.1, from coordinate 10,734 downwards.
GAAATTACGGATCGAGGCAGGCGTGAATCCACGCCGCCGCATGCCAGCCAGAGTGGGCATGCGTGGATCATCCCAGCCCTGCACGACGCCGGTTTCCACCATTTCCTTCAGATTGCGTTTGCCCATCATTGTGTAATTGAGTTTCAACTTCGCGAATTCGGTTTGCTCGGGCAAAACATAGTCATAATCCGAGTCGGCCAGATCACTCACCGCTCGAAGACTGTCGATATCGAGGTTGTGAAGAATCCAGTCATACAGGGGACGATGATCTTCAAATTCAAGCGTACATATTGAATGTGTGATGTTTTCGATCGCGTCTGAAATGCAATGCGTGTAGTCATAGGTCGGATAGATACACCACGTTGAACCAGTCTGGTGGTGATCGATATGCCGAATGCGATACAACACCGGATCACGCATATTGATATTGGGAGAAGCCATGTCTATTTTGGCGCGCAGCGAATACGTTCCGTCGGCGAACTCCCCCGCGCGCATGCGCGAGAATAAATCAATATTGTCGGCGATGCTGCGTTCCCGGTCCGGGCTATTGCGACCAGGCGCCGTCAGGGTGCCACGGTACTCGCGAGCCTCGTCGGCGCTCAGACTACAGACATAGGCGAGCCCCTTGTTGATCAGCTGTACGGCGAAATCAAACAAGGCATCGAAATAGTTCGAGGAATAACGGACGTCGCCATGCCACTGAAAACCGAGCCAGGTAATATTGTCCTTGATTGAGTCCACGAACTCCTGGCTTTCCTTGGCTGGGTTCGTGTCATCAAACCGCAGGTTGCAGTGCCCCCCGTTTTCGGCAGCAACGGTGAAATTCAGGCAGATCGACTTGGCATGGCCGATGTGCAAATAGCCGTTGGGTTCCGGGGGAAAGCGCGTCTGCACGCGACCACCGTGCTTACTGCTCGCCAGATCCTGGGCAATCATATGGCGGATAAAATTGGAAGCGCCGGTGCTGGCGGATGCGTCTTTGCTATCCGGTTTAGTGTCAGACATGAGGGAGTTTCTGCTTTATCGCTGCGGTTAGAGACTGTATCACTTCGGGCAAAAGCCGTATTATAGCGGTTCGTGAACGATCCCATAAGCAAAACTTTGTCTGTTCACGCAAACCAAGGCGCAAGACCGGTCCTGAACAGGCACCCGGCTCGCACACTCAAGACATCCCGCAGCGACAGGAAACCCGATGATCGTATTCAAGACCAACTACGGCCCAATCACCATTGAACTGGATTTCGACAAGGCGCCGAAATCAGCCGCCAATTTCCTGCAGTATGCGCAGGATGGTTTCTATAACGGGACTCTGTTTCATCGTGTTATCGACAATTTCATGATCCAGGGCGGCGGTTTTGAATCCGGCATGCGGCAGAAACGCAATGGCTCGCCCATAGAGAATGAGGCCGACAATGGACTGCCCAATGTCATCGGCTCGGTAGCCATGGCCCGCACCGCCGACCCCCACTCGGCCACTTCCCAGTTCTTCATCAATATCGCCGACAATGAGTTCCTGAATCACCGCAGCAAAAGCGCTCAAGGCTGGGGTTATGCCGTTTTCGGGCGAGTGGTCGATGGCATGGAAGTCGTGAACAAAATCAAACAGTGTCAGACTGGCTCCCGTGGCGGCCATCAGGATGTGCCCGTGAGCGAGGTGATCATCGAAACCACTGAAATCCTGTCCGACTCCCAGGCCTGACCCGCGTCCGTGCGCACGCGCATCCTCTTCATCTCAGACCTGCACCTGGAACCGGCGCGACCCGACATCACCCGCAGCCTGCTGCAGTTTTTGGCAGACAATGCCGGTCGCTGCGACGCCCTGTATGTGCTGGGGGACCTGTTCGAAGTGTGGATTGGGGATGACGAAGAATCCGCTTTAGCCGACGAGGTCGCGTCGGCATTCCGGGCCTTCGCGGCGGCCGGCAGCGCGGTGTTCTTGCTGCATGGCAACCGGGATTTTCTCATCGGAACCGACTATGCCGCGCGTTGCAGTGCCAGCCTGATCAACGAACCCTGGCGCCTGCCGCTTGGCGCGAGCGAGGTGCTCCTTCTGCATGGCGATACGCTCTGTACCGATGATGTGGACTATCTGGCATTCCGTCAGCAGGTGCGTGACCCGGCATGGCAGCAGGCATTCCTGGCGCGCCCACTGAGCGAGCGCCAGGCGTTTGCCCGACAGGCCCGGGAGCAATCACGGGTCGCGACGGCAGGTAAGGCAATGACGATCATGGATGTCAATCCGGCGGCGGTAGAAGCGGCTTTGCTCGGTTCAGAACTGAAGACGCTACTGCATGGCCACACACATCGACCTGCCGTACATGAAGTGCCACTCCCCCGCGCGATCGCCGGCAGTCACTCCGGCCAGCGCATAGTGCTGGGATCATGGGACGAGTCCGGCTGGTATGCGGAGAGTGATGGCACGACTATCCACCTGCATCAGTTCCCGCTGCAGGCCTGAGGTATCAACCGGTTTCCCGGACCGCCCCGGCCGCGAAATAACGCTCGAAGTGCGCCTGACACAGCACCAGCAATTCCCGATCAATGCTCTCGCACAATTCCGCCAGCGACAGCCCCTCAAAGGCGGGCAACACATACGCGCCATACTCGCCAAGCTGCGTGATGTCACGGTGATGCTTCTTTAACAGGTTGTGCAACCAGCAATAGGGAGACAGCTCCGGATCGTATTGCACGGCGAACTGTTCCAGTCCGGACCGCAGGTTGGGTACCGAAAAGATGCGTACTTTATGCTCGAGAATCTGGCAGATCAGTTTCTCGATGCGACGCAGTACCGCCTGCTTTGCAGCCGCATCGTACCCGTTCCAGCCGATAACCTCGAACGCATAGCGCTTGCAGCCACGACACACCGGGTCGCCAAGGGACGTGGTGGAACAGATTCCGATACAGGGCGTTTTGATGGTGGGCATGGGTCGCTGGCGGATGACGGGGTCTACGTCGGTTGTCGGAAACACAGCAAGAGACTTTAACAAGTTCCCCTCGAATGTAAACCGGTATGTCGAACCCGCTAACCGCGATACCTCGACACTGGCAAACGCCCTGGCAGGCTGGCTTGAGTCCCGCCGCAACTGGATATTTTGCTGTGTTTACAATAGAATACGCCCGCATTAAAACAATCTGTCCAGTCCATGCAGCCGCACCATTCTGGCTCCTGGCAGATCCCGAATACCTTTCCACTCGTGTGCAATTCAGGCCGACTCCGCAGGCAATGCGCGATCGCTGCGGCCGTTGTCACACAGCGTGGCCCTCATGAGGAAATGACGTTGTTAGAAGCCTACCGCAAGCATGTTGAAGAACGGGCCGAAATGGGTGTGGTTCCCAAGCCCCTGTCTGCCGAACAAGTCGCCGAATTGATTGAATTGCTGAAGTCACCTCCTGCTGGCGAAGAAGATTTCATCCTCGATCTTATCTCTAACCGCGTGCCCGCAGGTGTGGATGAAGCGGCCTACGTGAAGGCCGGGTTCCTGTCGGCAATCACCAAGGGTGAAACCAGTTCACCGCTGATTGACAAGCGACTGGCCGTGAAACTGCTTGGCACCATGCTCGGTGGCTACAATATCGCCACACTGGTCTCCCTGCTGGACGATACTGAACTCGCTGACGCCGCCGCCGACGAGCTGTGTCATACCCTGCTCATGTTTGACGCCTTCCACGACGTCGCTGAACGCGCCAAGGCCGGCAATGCAGCCGCCAAACGCGTCATGCAGTCTTGGGCCGATGCCGAATGGTTTACCGCAAGACCCGAACTGCCGGCCAAATTGACAGTCGCCGTCTTCAAAGTACCTGGCGAGACCAATACCGACGACCTCTCCCCGGCACAGGATGCCTGGTCCCGCCCCGATATCCCTTTGCATGCCAAGGCAATGTACAAGAATCCGCGAGAAGGCGTCACCAACGCCGAGGCGCAGATTAATGAGCTGAAACAAAGCGGCTTCCCGGTGGCGCTGGTCGGTGACGTCATGGGCACCGGCTCTTCGCGCAAGTCTGCTACGAATTCCGTGTTGTGGTACATCGGCAATGACATACCCTATATTCCTAACAAGCGAGATGGGGGTGTATGCATCGGCGGCAAGATCGCGCCAATCTTTTTCAACACCATGGAAGACGCCGGCGCGCTGCCATTCGAATGCAACGTCGATAACCTCAATACCGGCGACGTCATCGACATCGACGTCTATGCCGGCAAGATTACCCGACATGGTTCTGACGAGGTTTTGGCCGAGTTTGCACTGAAGACTGACGTGCTGTTGGACGAAGTTCGAGCCGGCGGTCGCATTCCGCTGATCATCGGCCGCGGGCTCACCCAGCGCGCACGTGAAGCGCTCGGCCTGACTCCGTCCAAGGTTTTTCGATCACTCATCGTCGGCGCCGAATCCAGCAAGGGCTATACGCTCGCCCAGAAAATGGTGGGCAAGGCCTGTGGTGTCGCCGGTGTACGCCCCGGCAGCTATTGCGAACCGAAGATGACCACAGTCGGCAGCCAGGACACGACTGGACCGATGACTCGGGACGAACTCAAAGACCTGGCTTGTCTCGGCTTCTCTGCCGACCTCGTCATGCAGTCGTTTTGTCACACCGCAGCCTACCCCAAGCCGGTAGACATCGAGACCCAGCACACCCTGCCTGATTTCATTCAGACACGCGGTGGCGTCGCGCTGCGCCCTGGCGACGGTATCATCCATTCCTGGCTCAATCGCATGCTGCTGCCTGACACCGTCGGCACCGGTGGTGATTCCCATACCCGTTTCCCGATCGGCATCTCCTTCCCTGCCGGCTCCGGACTCGTCGCTTTTGCGGCAGCCACTGGCGTTATGCCACTGGACATGCCCGAATCGGTATTGGTGCGTTTTACCGGTGAAATGCAGCCGGGCATCACCTTGCGCGATCTGGTGAATGCGATCCCCTATGCCGCCCTGAAGTCCGGCGATCTGACTCTGGCAAAGAAAGGCAAGACCAACATTTTCTCCGGCCGCATACTGGAGATCGAGGGTCTGCCAAACCTGAAGGTGGAACAGGCCTTCGAAATTTCGGATGCCTCTGCCGAGCGTTCCGCTGGCGGTTGTACTATCCGACTTGGCAAGGAACCGATCATCGAATATTTCAAATCCAACATCACACTGCTGCGCTGGATGATCAGCAATGGATATGGCGATGCGCGCACGCTCGAGCGACGCGCCCGCGCCATGGAAGAATGGTTAGAAAATCCGGTATTGATGGAGCCCGATGCCGATGCCGACTATTACAAGATCATCGAGATTGATCTGAACGAGATCAAGGAACCCCTGCTCGCCTGCCCCAATGACCCGGATGACGTGAAACCGCTATCCGAGGTTCAAGGCACGAAGATTGACGAGGTCTTTATTGGCTCGTGCATGACAAATATCGGTCACTTCCGGGCAGCCAGTGAAGTACTCAAACAGATCGACGGCCCTCTCAGCACGCGACTCTGGATCGCCCCGCCGACGAAAATGGATGAGCACCAACTCTCCGAGGAAGGCATCTACAACGTGTTCGGCGTCTCGGGCGCGCGAACGGAGATGCCCGGCTGTTCACTCTGCATGGGAAATCAGGCCCGCGTCGCCCCCAACTCCACCGTCGTCTCCACGTCGACTCGCAACTTCCCGAACCGACTCGGTCAGGGCGCAAACGTATTCCTTGCCTCGTCCGAGTTGGCTGCCGTCAGCGCGGCTCTCGGCAAGATTCCGACGATGACGGAATACATGCAGTATATGGGCACTATCAATACGATGGCGGATAGCATTTATCGCTATCTGAACTTCAATGAGATTGCATCCTACATGGAAGCGGCAGAACGCGCCAAGCAGATTCCGCTGACCAACATCCAGGAAGTTGCCTGATTCGAGTTGCCTGATTCGAGCTGCCTGATCAGCAGCCAAATCCGGTCTTCACATCGTGCCTGGGACTGCGTTGCGCGCAGTCTCAGGCCGTGCTCTTCTCCACAACCTCAAAGGTATCTCGCGACAAACTCGGCTCGGCTTTGATGCGCTCGAGTTGCGCCTGCATCATTGCCCTACGCTGTGCATCATACTTGTGCCAACGTGTGAGTGGCGTCAGCAACCTGGCGGCCACCTGGGGATTCAGCTTGTCGAGCAATAACACCTGGTCTGCCAGGAAGACATAGCCCGAACCATCGGCCCGATGGAAGCCTACATGGTTCTGGCCACAGAACGCCCCGATCAGGGAACGCACCTTGTTTGGATTCTTGAGGGTGAAGTCTGGATGCTGCAGTAACTGTTCTACTCTGGCCAGCGCCGTCGACGCCTGACAGGTCGCCTGCACGATGAACCACTGATCCACAACTAGGGTCTCGTGCTGCCACTGTTGGTAGAAACTCGCGAGAGCCTTGTCGGCCAGCGACTGGCCCAATTCGGTTTCGCTGTTCACGAGAATACGCAGGGCGGCGAGCTGGTCGGTCATATTATCCGCCTCGCTGAACTGCTGATAGCAACGCTCGATCCAATCCTGAGCGCCGGTACGCACCAGATACACGAGCGCGAGATTTTTCAACGCCCGCTGCGCAATCGCCGCGGCATCCACAAGGAACTCGCCCCCGCCCTGATTGGCGGAATAAATTTGGCCAAACTTGTCTTGCAGTCGAATAGCCAGCGAATTGACGAGGAATTCCCGCGCCTGATGAATACCGTCCACGTCTGCGACCTCTGCCTGTTCGATCAAGAATCCCTCGGTCGGCAGACTCAGGAGCTGCGACACCATCGCCTTGTCCAGTTGCGGGTTGGCGAGCATATCCGTCAGCACCGCCTCGAAGGCCTGCAGAAGAATACCTGGTAACTGCATCTCCGCGCCTTTGCCCAGCTGTTGCTGGACTTCGGCGATTGCCGCGATGCCGAGTTGCTGGGAGGCGTTCCATCGATTGAAGCCGTCGGTGTCATGCACCATCAGGAAGAACAGCTCCTCGCTGTCGTAGTCGAAATGCAGGCGCACGGGCGCACTGAAACCGCGCAACAGCGAAGGCACTGGTGCTTGAGCGATACCGGTAAAGATGAAGTCTTGCTGCGGGGCAGTAACAGCCAATACGCGATCAATCGCACCTGCCGCTCCCTTCCCTGCCTGCTCGCCAGCCAACACCAGCGGCAGACTGTTGCCGACCCGATCCAGCAAACCCATGCGCAGCGGAATGTAGAAGGCTTGTTTCTCCGGCTGACCTGGAGTTGGCGGACAGGACTGACTTACACGGAGTGTGTATTGCTGTTGAGCGCTGTCATACTCACCGCTAATGTTCAGCACCGGCGTACCGGACTGGGTGTACCAGAGCCGGAACTGGGTCAGGTCGATACCGCTCGCATCTTCCATTGCCTTCACGAAATCTTCCGTCGTTACTGCCTGGCCATCGTGACGCTCGAAATACAGATCTGTACCCGCCCGGAATTTCTCTGGCCCCAGAATCAGATTGATCATGCGCACAACTTCTGCGCCTTTTTCGTAAATTGTTACGGTGTAGAAATTGGAAATCTGCATGTAGGAGTCGGGTCGCACGGAATGCGCCATCGGCCCGGCATCTTCGGCGAATTGCACTGTTCGCAGAAAACCCACTTCCTCGATGCGTTTGACGGTGCGCGATCCCATGTCCGAGGAAAACTCGGAATCCCGGTATACCGTCAGACCTTCCTTCAGGCTGAGCTGGAACCAGTCGCGGCAAGTGACCCGATTACCGGACCAGTTGTGGAAATATTCGTGGGCGACGACCGCCTCCACGCGCTGGAAGGCGAAATCAGTTGTTGTCTTCGGATTCGCCAACACACAGGCCGTGTTGAAGATATTGAGCCCCTTGTTTTCCATTGCCCCCATATTGAAGTCATCAACCGCGACAATCATGAAAATATCGAGGTCATACTCGCGCCCGAACACCTCTTCGTCCCAGCGCATGGCGTTCTTCAGTGAACGCATGGCGTGCTCGCACTTGTCCAGGTCTTTCGTTTCGACAAACAATTGCAGACTGATCTCACGCCCGCTGCAGGTGGTAAAGTTGTCCTTGATGCACTCCAGATCTCCCGCAACCAGCGCGAACAGATAACTGGGTTTGCGGAACGGATCTTCCCAGCTCACCCAATGACGGCTCTCGTCCTTGTCATCGACACCGCTGGCGAACTTGTTGCCATTCGACAGCAGCACGGGATATCGGGCCTTGTCGGCGCAAATCGTTGTCGTGAATTTGGCCATCACATCGGGGCGGTCAAGGTAATACGTGATTCGTCGAAAACCCTCGGCCTCGCACTGGGTACAAAACATGCGACGTGATTTGAACAGGCCCTCCAGTGTGGTGTTGTTCTGAGGCTCGATGCGTGTGTGCACCTGTAGCGTGAATTGGCCGTCGTCACTCCCGAGCAGAGCCTGCAACCCGGGCAATGTCAGGTAGTCATCGTCAAGCAGATATTCGTTAGACTGGAGCTCCCGGCCATTCAACAGCAAGCGCTCCAGCGTCAGTTGGCGCCCATGCAATTGCAGACTATCGGCCTCTTCCTCTCCTGCCAGCGGATTGCGCTTGAAGTCGAGGCGGGAGACCACCCGCGCATGATCCTCATACAGATCGAAATGCAGGTCAGTCTTGTCGATCGTATACACAGTCGGCCGATAGTCTTTCAGATAGGTAGTGCGGGCCTGTGCGTTTCTCATAGCGTTACTGCCTCGTCTGCCTGGATCAGGCATCCAGTTGAATGTGATAGCCGGAATAACGGCGCATATTGATCACACCGCTGTCCAGAATTAGATATTGACCCTTGATGCCGAGCAAGACACCCTCGATGACCGGCGTCTTCTCGAACCCCAGCGAGGTAATTTTCTCGGGATAGCTCGTCACCGGGTATTCGATGCTGACCGGTTCCACGCCGTTCAGCACAGTGATGGCAAAGAAGCCGAACCGCTCCTCCAGTTCCTTGATATGGTCGTCGCACTGTGCCAGCAATTGTTTCGCCTCGGCCTGCATGTCCAGCACTACGGCATCGCCCTTGAGCATGTCACGCCAGTTAGTCTTGTCAGCGACGTGCTGTTTGAACATGACCTCCAGCGTGCCGGATTGCAAACGGGTGCGAACTCGAATGATGGCGAGCGCCTGGGTCGCACCCTGATCGATCCATCGCGTCGGTACCTGGGTGCCGCGCGTAATTCCGACTTTCAGGCCCGAGGAGTTCGCGAGATAGACCAGATGATCCTGCATGCAATAACGTTCGCCCCACGCGGGTTCGCGGCAAGTGCCCTGGTCGTAGTGGCATTTTTCCGGATGGATGATGCAGGAATCGCATTGCGCCAGTTTCTGAAAACAGGGATAGCAGTAGCCCTGGTTAAAACTCTTCGCGGTCTTGCGCCCACAGTTGACGCAGTGAATCTCTCCGTTATACACGAGCCTTATGTCTTTGCCGATCAGCGGATTGAGCTCGAACAGTTCCTCGCCCAGCGACATGGCATAGTTGACAGGCTGCTCCAGACGACTGTGCATCTTCCTGAGCGTGCCGGCGACACGCATTGATCGATTGCGTGCAGCCATCTCTAGTTGTCGTCCCGAACCCGAAGCGCCACTACTGGCGCGGGGATTGCCGTCTCACGGCTCTGACAACCGAAGGGAAGCGCAAAACCGGTGCGTTGCTCTTCCGGAAGCTGATGGGTCTCATACAATATGACGAGCTGCAGACAATTCTCGAGCTGTTCTTCGGTAAGACGTTTTCCGTCCTGCCAGCGCCGCAGTTCCACCGCTGTCTTCAATTCCGCATGCAAGTCAGGCGTGATGCGCGCAGTCAGTTCTTCCAGCGATTGCGGCCGACTCATTAGCAGCAGTTCGATTTGTCGTTCAGTGATTGCCATTTTTGCTGATTACCCCAAATTACCCAGATGATCCTGGCGCCGAATCCACCGATAATACACCACCATGCCAACCCCCAACAGCAGACCCATGACTAGCCCGCCCACATGGGCTGCGCTGGCGATCCAGGATGACGCCAACACCTCCATCAATACCAGGGCGACGACAAACACAACAAAAGTACTGTTATTAAGCTGCAGGCGCGAATGCGGCATGCCGATGTGGACGATCCAGGTATACCCGATCAGACCGTAGATAACACCCGACATACCGCCAAAATTGTTCATTTGGCTATACAGGTATTGCGTGGTATTACCGGCAAAGTCAGTGATCAATACCAACAGCAGAAACACCCACCAGCGGTGGATCGGTTCCAGTTGCCGTCCCAGATACCACAGCCACAGCATGTTGAAGATCAGATGCAGCTCGCCGAAATGCAGGAACATCGGTGTGAGGGAGCGCAACAGGTTCCCCAAACTCGCCAAACCGGCCAGCAAGGCGAGCAGACTGTCACTCGCGACGCGGGGATAGAATAACTGGACGACCCGGTCCGGTCGCGCACCCAACTCGCTGATCACCGCAACGAGGATGCACAACAGGATCAGGCACAGGCTGACCGGGCTCTCGATGAAGGCGCGCAGCGCGGCATTGGCGAATTTACGGCCAATATGCGGCGGCAACGCGGTCGACACCAGCACCGGTTCCTGCGCGAAGTTCCACTGTTGCAACACGCGCCGCACCAAGTCGGCCTCTGTCTCGCCATCGACCCAGATCACCTGTTGCCCGGACTCTTCCGCAATACGATGCGGCACGCCGCTGGCCTGCAGAAAATGACTGAGATTCGCGAGATTGAGTTCCAGCGAGAGACTGGCAGCTCTAATCATCGT
>JALRBQ010000036.1 GCA_023257655.1 Pseudomonadales bacterium | reverse complement strand
ATCCCGCTTTGTCGTGCTCGCGACCGGCGGCGCCAGCAAGGCCTATTTGTACACAACCAACCCCGATGGCGCCAGTGGCGACGGCATCGCCATGGCCTGGCGCGCCGGCTGTCGGGTAGCGAATCTGGAATTCAACCAGTTCCACCCGACCTGTCTGTTTCACCCCCATGCGAAGTCCTTTCTTATTACCGAAGCGCTGCGCGGGGAAGGCGCGAAACTGGAACTGCCCGATGGCACCCACTTCATGGCCGGGTTTGACGCCCGTGAGGAGCTTGCTCCCCGCGACATCGTCGCCCGTGCGATCGACCACGAAATGAAGCGACTGGGCTGTGACTGTGTGTATCTCAACATCAGTCACAAGCCAGCCGATTTCGTGAAATCCCATTTTCCGACGATCTATGCGCGCTGTCTCGAGTACGGCATCGATATCACCCGCCAACGGATTCCAGTGGTACCCGCGGCGCACTACACCTGCGGCGGCATCGTTGTGGATCAGCGGGGCCAGACTGATATCACCAACCTGTATGCTATCGGCGAAACCAGCTTCACCGGACTCCATGGTGCCAACCGCATGGCCAGCAACTCCCTGCTGGAGTGTTTCGTGATTGCCTTCAGCGCCGCGCGCGACATTTCTGCCAAGTTTGACAACACCCCTTTCGCAGACACCATCAAGGCCTGGGATTCCAGTCGGGTTACGGACTCGGATGATGAAGTGCTCGTGTCCCACAACTGGGATGAACTGCGGCGCTGCATGTGGGACTTCGTTGGCATCGTGCGCAACAATGAGCGCCTGCATCGAGCCGAGCGCAGGATTGAACTGCTGCAGGCCGAGGTCAAGGATTACTACAAGCGCCACAAAGTGACGAACGACTTGCTGGAATTGCGCAACCTGGTGCTGGTCTCCAGCCTGATCATCCAGTGTGCCCTCCAGCGCAGGGAAAGTCGTGGTCTGCATTACACATTGGATTACCCCGAGATGGATAGTGTCGCGGCAGACACCATTTTGGTGCCCTGAATCCTCTCAGCGCTGCCGCGGCAAACCGAAGCGCAGGTAACCCCGTGAACGGCGATCGGCATCCGCAGTCAGGCTATCGGGAAACAGATACAAGGTCTGGCCGCTCAGCCTGTGTTTGGGCAGTTCCTTGTACGAAAACCAGTTTAGAAAACTGTGCAACCAATCCTTCAACCAACCACGTCGATCCACTGCAGGCACGCGCTCCGGCACGGGTGGCAACCACAGGATGATCAGCCATTCGCTCACATGAGCAGGCACGGGAAGTTGCATGATCTCGGACCGATTGGCATAACGCAGCACGGTTTGCTCGGCGCCGATCTCCAGACTGATGGGGTGCGCCGCTCCTGGCGGGTACCAGGTGCTGATAGCGCGATACCCACTGCAGAAAACCAGCGCCGCACACGATAATTCGAGCGGCCCGGGCAGGCGCATCAGCGCCAGTGCGACCAACGCACCGCTATGGCAGAGCACTGTGATAGCGAGATCCCAGCGCGATGGTTTTAATTGCAGCTGCAGCATGGCGAGAACCCTTGGGGCCTGCCATGAAGACTAGACGGCGCGTCGGCTATGCGCCAGAATCTGCGCGATCATCGGTTCGAAGCGTGTCTGAGCCGGGGCCGATCGGCCCATAAGCCAATTGAACAAGTCCTGGTCTTCTGCCTCGAGCAGATCGCTGTATAACAACTGATCTTGGGGATCGAGAGTTTCGAAAACATCGGCGGCAAAAGGCACGAGCAGCAGATCCAGCTCTAACATACCGCGCCGACTGTGCCAGGCTATTCTTTGTTTGTTGATCGGTTCCATCACACTGTGCCAGGGGCAATTGCAGGAAGTGAATTATGCGTAATTTCTCAGTCTGTGGCGAGTCGGCATTGAAACTCTGTGTTTGCACCCACATTGAGACTCTATGAAAAACCAGATTGTCACCCTCCCCAAAGCCGAATTCATCAGCGTTGCGGGACCCGATGCCGCAAAATTTCTGCAAGGACAGCTCAGCTGCAACACAGACTTGCTGTCAACGACGCGCAGTCTGCGCGGCGCCATGTGCAACCTGAAGGGACGTGTCATTGCCGATATGCGGCTGGTCCATACGGCGGAAGGCTGCCTGCTTCGTACCGAAGCGGGCATGGCCGAAACCGTGTTGAAAACTCTGTCAAAGTACGCCGTGTTTTCGAAAGTCAAACTGACCCAGGCAGAGGGCATCGCCGCGTTCGGAGTGCTTAGTAGCGAGGCCGCTGACCAGATAGCCCCCCTGTTCCCTCAACTGCCGCAATCGATTGATGCCGCGGCCGAAGCGAATAATGCCTGGATTATCCGGGAGCCCGGGGAAGCCATTCGCTACGAGATCTGGATTCAGGGCGAGGAAGCCGTCACCGCCCTTAAAGATCGCGCTGCGTCGCTGCTCACCAATGATGCTACACACTGGCAACGCGAGGCCTTGCGCGCAGGCCTCATTCATGTCGATGCGGCAATCACCGAAGAGTACACACCGCAGTTGTTGAATTATGACATCTCAGGTGTTATCGACTTCAAGAAAGGCTGTTATACCGGGCAGGAAATTGTCGCGCGCATGTTTTATCGCAGCGTCGCCAAGAAGCGGCTGTGTCTACTCAGTTCAGATACTGCAGTCGTACCCGGCGAGAGCGTGCACTGGATGAGCGCAACAGGCAGCAAGGATTTTCCGATTCTCGCCTGGAGCAACAGTCCGGATGGCAGTGCCGAACCTCACCTCTTGCTGGCGGTAATGGATATCGATGCCGCGCCTGAACACGAACAATTGAAATTAACACACTCCCCCGAGGCTGAACTCTGGCAGTTACCTCTGCATTACTGAGTTGGATACTGTTCTGGTGGTAGCATTAGGAGACAGACGCCTGGCACCCCGCCTTTGGGATAGAGGATCGCAGGTAATGGTGAAGGTAATAGCAGAGGTAATGGCAGAGGAAATGGCAGGGAATGAGCGCGAAATACTGCCTCGTTCAATGGAGCATACTCTCGTGCACACTCAAGCTCTCTAAGGCACTCTCAGGCGCTCTCAAGCACCTTAGTGAACTACCCCCTCTTCACCCGCAAAGAGAGATTCCCACATTG